>JAAYSC010000025.1 GCA_012524025.1 Clostridiales bacterium
GAAACAACGGAAACCATAGTAAGTTTTGACATGAGCCCGCCCGTAATCTCACTGACTTGCTCGGCTAAAATATGTAAGTCGGGTTCAGCCACCGACACAAGGAAGCCCAAAACTAAACCACCCGCAATAATAAAAAACAGATTATTGCGTTTGGCTAAAACCGACCCCATGTGGTTGCCTATGGGGGTGACGCCAATGTTGACCCCCAAGAGGAAAATTGTAAGGCCGATTATTACTAAAAGTGAGCCTATTATGAACCTTATTATGAGTGAAGGCTCAAGCGGCGTAAAGGTCAAACCCATAAAAAGCACTATGGCGGACAGGGGACCGACGGCTATGAGCACTTCTTTGAGTTTTCTGCCCAATACTTGCAATAGCATACATTCCTTTCAAACTTAATTCTTCCTATATATAAACATATATAAACTCGAAATACTTAAAATTCCACTTTATCCGGGTGAAGGCCCGAACCGCCGACATTGGGCATGGCATCAATCAGGGCCATGTCTTGGGCACCGAGTTCAAAGTCAAAAACATCCGCATTTTCTTTGATGCGGGCCGGGGTTACCGATTTGGGCAAGGGCAGGCTACCGTGTTGCAAGCACCAGCGGATACAGACTTGAGCTGTAGACTTGCCGTATTTGGCCGCTATGGACTTCAAGTCTTTATTTTCAAGCAAGCGCCCCGAACCCAGGGGGCTCCAAGCTTGAACAAGGATGTCATTTGCCTTGCAAAATTCTGCCGTTTCTTCCTGCAAAAGCCCGGGGTGAAACTCAATTTGGTTTACCATGGGCATAATTTTCGCACTTTCCATCAGGGGTTTTAGGTGGTGGGGCATAAAATTGCTGACACCTATGGATTTAATGCGGCCTTGCTCGTAGAGTTCTTCAAAGGCCCGCCAGGTGTCGGCGTTTGTTTTTTGCCATTCTTGAGGTTCACCCTTGGCTGCGGGCCAGTGGATAAGGTATAAATCCAGGTATTCAAGGCCCAGTTTTTCCATTGAAACTTCAAAGGCAGCCAGGGTTTTTTCATAACCGCGCTCGGAATTCCAGAGCTTGGTGGTTACAAAAACTTCTTCACGGGGCAGTGAAGATTGGCGCAAGGCCTCCCCCACACCGCTTTCGTTGTTATAGGCGGCGGCGGTGTCTATGTGCCTGTAGCCGACTTCAAGGGCGGCCAGAACACTGTCAACAGCCACTTGACCGTCGGGCGTTTGCCAAGTACCGAAACCCACACGGGGTATTTCAAGCCCATTGTTTAAAGTGTAGGTGCTTTTAAGATTCATCATTAAAACCCCTCTTTGATAATTTTATGCGGATCAAAACAAGACCCCAAATTAAATTTTAGCCGCTAAATTATAACAAAAAAGCGGCTAAAAGTCTATTATGGGGGCCAAGGCATAAGCAAAACCGACCACCTTGCCGTTTTTCGGGCTCGGCAGCGGTTTTGTCCCGACAATTTCGGTCAATTATTCTTTAAATCCCCTTCCAGGGCCAGGGTATCTATCACAGCTTGCAGTTCTTCGCTCACTTCTTCTTCTTGCTGTTTGGCTATAAGGGCGCGGCGTTCATTGAGTTCAATGTACATTTTTTCGCGTTTTTTACCCACAAGGTCATAGAAGATTACGGGAATTGTTTTCACTATGTAGGGCAATACACCTGAAGCTATATACAAAAAATACACCTTTTGGTAGACCAGCTTGTTGCCTTGGGACCAAGGGGCCATGGGGATGGTGGCATCATAGCCGCTCCAACGAAACATAAAAATTGTGAGCAGGGCATTCAAAGGCGCCGTAACCTTGCCTATAAGGTTTGTAAGCAAACCAAAGGTGCCGTCCGGCCGCTCACCTGTCATGTATTCGGTATAGTCGCTTATTTCCCTGCTCATTTCATTTTCCAAAACGGCTGCCGGTGCATTGTCCAGGGCGTTTAGGGCCCAGAAGAAAAAGAAAGAGGCACCGAAAATCCACGGCCTGTCAATAAATTTAATACCCACAATACATTGAATTACCGTGCGCACAACATCAATGGCACGAAAGGTTAAAACGCCCTTTCTTTTATCATTGCCAAACCATTTCATAACCTTGGGCACCAACAGAAGGCTCAAGGATTCCATAATTGTAAAACCCATGTAGGCCAGCATGCTCTTGAAAGCACCGCCTATTATTTCGAGCTGGGTTACCACATCCCAAGAATATCCGCCGTCCGACCACCAGTTTACAGAAAAGCTTGCCAAAAAATTACGCAGGGCATATTTGTTTTTCAGGATGTAAAAAATCGTTTTGCCGGCCGAGGCAGGGCGGGGTTGCAAGATGACCCGCTCACGCACATTCATGGCCATAACAATATTGCCGACAGACCCTATAGCTGCGGCAAAAAGACCCATGAAGGCAAAAATAGCCGGTAAGGAAATATTTGTAACACCCCAGCGGTTTAAGTCTTGCAAGGGTAAAAAGAGTGCATAGACCGTCTGCCTGCCAAAGCCGTCAATATATGAATTTAGTAAGTTTGCCTTTATGCGGTCATCCGGGTTGGGGGTCATTAGGCTTAAAAGATTATTTTTGGGTATGCTGTAAATAGTTGAAAAAGTCTCCTGTATAAAGAGGGTGACAAAAACAAATATTACCTTTTTGGGGTCGGATGTATTGTCGTTTGCTATGAGTATGGCGCCACAATACAAAATTGCCGTGCTGAAAAAATAAGGGATAGGGGTAAAAATCAGGTAGGGCCTGCTCTTGCCCCAACGGGTGCGCGTTTTATCGTATATTATGCCCATCAAGGGGTCGTTGATTACATCATATATGCCGATAAGGGCAAGTATTGAAGCCACATAAACCATGTCAAGTTTGAAAACATTCACAAAAAACAAGGTTCTGTATGTGGTAACCCCGCCGATAATCGAGCCGGCAAAACTGGCAAGGGCCGGAAAAGCCAGCTCTTTAGTGCTCAAGACATTTGTATTGAACATTTTGTCGGCAATATTGCGGTACTTTGAAAGTTTTTCTTTTTCCAGTTTTGCCGCCGAATTTTCTTCGGCACCAAAAACTTTTTCAACAAAAGATCTTTCGTTTTTTCCCAAATAACTCGCCTCTTTTCCTTGAAAAACTCGCCTGCTCTCTCTTAACGATTAGGGCTTGACCGTGACCTTGCAAGACAACCTGTAATAACCGTCCTTTGACAGCACATAAACCTTTGTTTCACCGCTGCCCACACCCCTGACCTTACCGTTTTGATCTACACTTGCAATCTTATCATTTTCGCTAAACCAGAGCACACCTTGAATGGTTGCGTCTTTTGGTTTTACGAATGCAGAAAGCTGTTTTTCTTCCCCCACATTTATTTCCAAACGCTTGGGAGAAAGGCTGACCTTTTTGACCGGTAGGGTAACATAAAGTTCGCAAGTATCTTTATAGCTTCTGCCAAAGCAGGAAAATTCGGCCTCTATCTTTATGGGTGAGGCTGCCCTTTCCTTTGCTTTTACATAACCGTCAGCGTCCACGCCGACCACCGCTTCGTTTGAGCTGCGCCAAGAAACTTTTATGCCTTGGGGGGCCGAAACATAGGCCTTTATTACCTTTACATCGCCCTTTTTCAAGCTTAATTTTTCCGGTTCAAGCCGTAAACCGATATGGATAAATTCAAAAATGATCTTTTCCTTAAGTGTAAAGCCAATGGCCTTTACACCTAAGTTTTCAAGTTCCCCCTTAAAATCAAGCTCCGCTTTTACCGAAAATTCTTTGGTGTAAACGAGGCTGTCAATTTCATCTTTTAAGCGGTCAATTTGGCAGTCCAACTTTAAGTTTTCGGCGGTAATTTCAATCTTTCCCACATGGGCTATGTCACCGTAAGCCTTAAAAAGGTGCATTAGCACCGACTTGGATTTTTCCGTATCAAAACCTTCTTCCAAGCCTTCAAGCAAACTGTTGTTTCTATCGGTCAAGAAGGAAAGGGAAAGTTCATAATTTTTGCCACTTTCTTGGCTCTCAAAATCCAAGACCGATTGGGGAGGAAAATCCAAACCCAAGAGAGCCGCTTGAAAATTTTGCCCAAAGGCAAATTCTTCATCTTCATATTTTTCCGCAAGCGAGTTTACAAGCTCTTCTTTCACATAGCCCAGAGCCCCGGCCAGGGCTTGGTCGTTTTTTACCTCAAAACCGTCATCAATCGATATTTCATAGCATTTTTTTAGGCCGGCATTTTCATGGCTTGCCCTTTCCGACAGCCTGCTTATATAGGCCAATATTTCTTGGGGCTCGCCGGGCAGGGGGTTTGCGCTTTGTTGGGCTGTTTCTTCCGGCGGTTCTTGACCTTCCGATGAAAGCAAGTTGACAATCCCCAAAATTACGCCGCCAAAAAACATAAGGGTAAGAAGAAGAATCAAGAGCCTTGTAAAAAGGTTTTTTCTATCCAAGACTCTCACCCCCTTGCAGGCTAATAGCATCGCCGCTTGCCGCTTTTTCCTCTGCCTCGTAAATGGGTTGGGGAAGGTCGTCTAACTTTATTTCCCCGCGCTTTAGTTTTTTTGCCACTTCCAACCTGTATAAATCCCCTTCTACATATTCAACGCATAAGCCCCGACGCCAAGCCCAAATGTTTAAAATAAGTAGCAATAAAAAAGAAAAAGCGCTAATAAGCCCCCATGGCTTAAAAGCGACTATGAATATTTCACCGGCACTTGCCGCACTTATTGCCCATGCCTTGAAAAACAAAAAGAATTGTGTCAAAAACCCCAGGGCGGAGGCTATGAAGGCCAGCATGCTCATCTTCTTATAATTTATAAAAGCAAGGATTTGAAAAACCACAAGCAAAAGGGCAAACAAAACAACCGTGGCAAATAATAATAAGATAAGCTTTGCCCCATCGGCAAAAGAAAGGAAAACTTCCGAGTCGGCCATTGTCTTTAAATGCTGATAGGAGCCGTCCGTAAAAAATGAAAGAAGACCCAAAAGGTTCAAGGGTGTTTCTTTTAGCGCAAGGGGAAAATGCAAGCCTATTGAGCCTTGTGTCAAAAAAAGTGACAGCAAGGGAAGCAGGCAAAGGGCAAGCTTGGCAATGCTTAACTTGTTGCCCACATAGCTCGCTTTCGCCCGCATCCATGTGACCCTGACCTTAGCCCTGTCAAGCTCTGCAATTTTAGCGTCTTTATAAAACTCTTCCTCAAAGCTGTAGTAAAGCACATTGACGCCGCACTTTGGGCATTCCGGCCGCCAATCGATGAGCCTGAGTTTGTAATCACATTTAGGGCAGTTTGCCAAATTACTCCCTCCCTATCCCCTTAAAGCTTCCTTATTGTTAAAAAGGCCCCTTGACCGCCGCCCAAGTCAAGCTTTACCTGCCTTGTTTTTTCAATTTTCTTGACTTCTTGGTCGGCTTGATATATTAAAACTTCACAGTCAAACTTCAGCCTGACAATTATTTTATTGCTTGTGTGTATTTTTTCTAAACCGGCGGAGTTTACCGCCATCAGGGCAAAGCCCTCCCCCGCCTTTTCCTTAAAATACCCCACAAGAGCGCCGGAGACGGAATTTACACCCTCAACCGGCTCAATGCCCTTAAAGCCTTGCATTTTCGAGCTTTTAATCTGTCTTTTATGAGCTGTTTTCATTACACTTTCATCTCTGTTGGCCTTGGCCGGCAAGAGCCCTAAATTTTCATATTTCATGTAAATCGGCGACAGGGCTGCCATTTCCTTGTTGAGGCGCTTGGCATATAAATACTGCTCGGTCAAACGGCCCCTGTCGTCTACCATGGCATAGGCATTCGAGCCCCAGACCGGTGTGTAGGAAATATGCATCAGGCACTTGGCCCCATAGGCCAAGGCCGTATAGGCCTGCCAAGATATTTGGGCATAAGAGGGCAGGTCGTAAATGCCGTCAAACCAGTGGCCTTGGGTTTGCAAATAAAGCCAAAAGTCCCGCCCGCTTTTCCTGCAAGCATCGGCAACGGTATCATAAGTGTGAAGGGCTATCGCAAAGGCCGCCCTTTGCATAAACCTTACAGAAAAGAAGGGGTATTGATCAAGGCTTATAAAATCACAGGGCACTTGTTCTACAAACTTTTCGATATAATCCTTATAATTTTTTGCACCCAGCCTTTTGGGCAATGTGCCTGCCGGGAAAAGGTTGCAAAATAAAAACTTTTGGGGGAACTTTTCATTGTAAAGTTCGTAGTAACGACCCATGGATTCAAAGAGTGAAGCATGCGGTTCATCCCCGGCCGTGTCGCCCGCGTGGGCGGGGATAAGCCTATAATCCCCAAACAAATCCTTGCCTGAAGCTAAGGCCGGGCCTATTGATGCGCCGCTTGGTAAGGATTCATCTTTTGAAATCAGGGCAAGCCCGTTTGCCTCACACTCGCGCGCCAGCATGTCACGAAAACCGCCGCTTGCTTCAGTGATTAAAAAATCGAAACCGGCGTCTGCTATATTCTTAATATCTTGAGGCCTGATAAACTCGGCATCATAAAAAATTGTCGTACCCAAAAGCAATTTGTCACGATTTAATTTTCCCTTCAAAAAAGGCGGCTCCCCGGTGGCGTTAGCTGCATTTTTAGCAGCCGCTAACGCGGCGAGGTCCGCCTTTCGTATTTGCTTGTGGCCGCCCCCCTGTGTGGGAGACAGGATTTTTAAAAACTTGATAAGAGGTTTTAGGTTGTATTTGAAAATATCGCCCATACTGACCCCCGCTTTCACAAGATCGACTTGCTACACAAAAACTCTGATTGTTTTGCCTGCGTTTTTCTACGGTCCGTGGTCTTTTTCGTCTGCCTCTTAAATTTTACCAGAATTATAGGTTTATGCCAACTTAATTAGTCGTCTGCTCTTCCACCAGCCTGCCGGCACAGTATTTTTCACGCAGCTTGGGTTTTTCAATTTTGCCGGTGGGGTTGCGGGGAACATCTGCAAAAATATATTTTCGGGGCCGCTTGTAGCGGGGCAGTTCCATACAAAATTCTTCAAGCTCTTTTTCGTCCAATTCAAAACCGACCTTTACCTGAACAACAGCGGCCGAAATTTCGCCCAAGCGTTGGTCCGGCAGACCGATAACGGCCACATCGGCAATTTTTTCATGGGAGCGGAGGAAATCTTCAATCTGAACCGGGTAAATATTTTCACCGCCGGAAATTATCACATCTTTTTTTCTGTCAACCAGGTAGATAAACCCGTCTCCATCGGCCCTGGCCATATCACCCGTATAGAGCCAACCGTCTTTTAAAATTTCCGCCGTGGCTTCCGGGTTGTTGACATAGCCTTTCATCACGCCCGGGCCCTTGACTGCGAGCTCACCCACTTGGCCTTGGCTTACACTTTTGCCCTTTTCGTCAACAATATCGGTCTGCCACAAGTAGCCGGCCTTCCCGATGGCACCGACTTTATGGATATTTTCAACCCCTAAATGCACACAGCCCGGCCCGCTTGATTCGCTCAAGCCGTAGTTGGTGTCATATTCATGGTTGGGGAAGATTTTCATCCAGCGTTTGATGAGGCTGGGGGGAACGGGTTGGGCACCGATGTGCATAAGCCGCCATTGGGAGAGCCTGTAGTCATCTAAATTAACCTCGCCGCGTTCGATGGCATCTAAAATATCTTGGGCCCAGGGCACCAGCAGCCACACAAGAGTGGCCCTTTCATCGGACACGGTTTGCAAAACCCATTGGGGGCTGACCCCGCGCAAAAGTATGGCCTTGCCGCCAACCATCAAGCTGCCGAACCAATGCATTTTGGCACCGGTATGGTAGAGGGGCGGAATGCATAAAAAAACATCTTCACGCGTTTGTGAATGATGGTTTTGTTCTGTTTTGGCGGCCGCCGTCAGCGAGCCGTGGTTGTGTAAAATAGCCTTGGGCCTACCCGTGGTGCCGGAAGAAAAGTAAATGGCGGCATCATCTTCTTCACAAATTTCAACAGCCGGGGCAATGGAAGAACAATAGCCGACCAAGTGTTCATAAGAGCCGGCAAAGGCCGGCTTGCCTTTTTCACCTACAAAAAAATAGTCGTTGACACCGTCAAAGTTACCTGCAACCTCTTCAACCCTTTCGACAAACTCGGGGCCGAAAACCAGGGCATCTGCCCTGACCAGGTTCAAGCAATATTCAATTTCATCTGCGGTGTAACGAAAATTCAAGGGCACCGCCAGGGCCCCTGTTTTAAGGATGCCGAAATAAATGGGCAACCATTCAATGCAGTTCATCAGCAAAATTGCAACCTTGTCGCCCCGCTTGATTCCGCGTGTCAAAAGCAGGTTGGCGAAACGGTTGGCCTTAACATCAAATTCACGCCAGGTCATGTCACGGCGGTATTTTTCACCCGATGAAGCTTCGGTCAAGCTGTATTCGCGCCAGCTGACGCTGACATCCGGACGGTTGGCCGGGTTTAGCTCAACCAGGCTGATATCATTGGGGTAGATGCGAGCATTTCTTTCAAGAAAGTCGGTTATAGCCATTTATATTAAGCCCTTTCGATTTTACTTTTAAATCCTTGTGTATTTTAACACCTCAAGTATTTCTTTTCAAGCTTTTGGGCATTAAACCTTTAAACCCCTAAAGCGAATTTTGATAAAAGAATTCGATGGCCGATTTTACAACCATCGAATCTTAAACCCCTCTTTTAAAATCAGCTGAAATCTACAAATAAACCTATGAATTTTTCCAGCAAAAGGTCAAACCAACGCAGGGAAAAAATGTCGGTTATATAAAGGTCAAAACGCTCACCCGTCAGTTCCCCGTATGTTCTGAGATGGCTTTCATAATTCCAAGGGTCTTTTTCATCAATATCAAACACACGAACCGAGCGTTTGTCCCCGTCGCCGTATGATCTGAAAGCTGCGCCGCCGTTGTAACCCAAGATGATGCCGTCGCGCGTTCTTCCCATAAATGAATTGCAGTGGTCATGCCCGAAGAAGGCACCCGCTATATTGCCTTGCTCAAGCCAACTGTCATATTGCTCTATTTTACGGTCTGTTTCGCTGGGATAGGATGCCTCGCCAAAGTTTCCGTTTATATAAAGCTCTTCATCTAAAACACGCCAGGTCGTGCCACGGCGCCTGGCATTGGGCGTGCCCGCCGGAACAACCTTCATCAGTTTAACAATTTCAGGCACGGATATATGTTGAAAAAGAAGGGAAGGCACAGCTTCACCGCCGTTGGCAGCCTTCTGCTTTTGGCTTACACCCTCATACCATTCAATTTGATCCGGGTAAACGCCGTCATAACCACGGGTTATTTCATCCCTGTTGTGGGTATCCATTGTAAAAATATTAAAGGCAACCTTGCCGGCGTCACTGCTTAAAATAGGTAGGCTGTAGTCACCGGAATAAACACCTTCTTCGGGCCCTTGGTCTTTTAAGTCGCCGTAATTTATGTTGACATCCACATAACAGTTTTCATAGGCCTTGTACATCTCCATCTGCCTGTCATTACTAACCCCGGTTTCGGCATCGTGGTTACCGAAGGTTACAATAAAGGGAATATTTCTGACTTCAAGGGGCTTTATGATGTGAGATATGGCCTTTTCCACTTTAGCATCGGTGGCGCCGAAAAAAGCATCAGCCACATTGTCGCCGACGAAAACAACCAAGTCCGGTTGAATGGCGTCAAGTGCGGAATTTATGAATTTGACAAGCCTGGGGTTTACGCGATCGGTGTCTTGCGTGTCGTTAATCATCATCAGCCTAAACTTACCTTCTTCATTAAAGCGCAAGGCCTCTTTTGGCGCAGCTTTTGAATCGGTAAGAGCAAGGCCCGTAAAGCTCAAGAATACCATTGCCGCAAGCGTTAAAGCCAAAACCCTGAAAAGTGCTCTTTTCATTTTTATTACCCCTTTTTGCTTATTATTTCTGATTATTTGAGTTTACAACTGCTTTGATTGTAGTATATTTTCAAAAAACTCTCAAGCTCTGATTCTCTTGGTAAGTGTCAAGTAAACATTGGCAAAATATTCCATGCGCTAAAAAATCAGTAAAAGCTTTGCAATTAAGGGTTACGTCTGACCGCGGTCAGGCTTAACCGCACAACAATTATGCTTTTGATTCCC
>JAAYSC010000026.1 GCA_012524025.1 Clostridiales bacterium
ATTTTGGCACAGCGAAGCTTTACATTCCCCGCCATTGGAATCTTGTTGATAATATGGAAAGCATGTTGGGTAGTGTGAAAAACAAGACCAATGCGGCCAATCCTCTCCCGGGCGCGCCGGTTCTGACCCTTACGGGCAATGTAAGGTTTGGAAGCGTTGAGGTTAATTATATTTAATATATTTACGGCGAAGCAAGAGCGAAGCGCGTCGCTACAACCCCCGCCCTGCGGGCACCCCCTTCAAGGAAGAGGGCAAGCAACCCCCGTCGTCTGAAGACGCCACCCCCTTCAAGGAAGGGGGCAAGAAGGTAACCTTCGGTTGCGGTGAAAGCCGCTCGATTAACGATTGGAGAATGTAGGGACAATCCCCCTGTGGTTGCTCCAAATATTTGTGCGGTAGGCATAAAAACCCTCCCTTGTTAAAGGGAGGGGGGGCGCATTGTTAAGCGCTGCCGCAGGCAGCCATAAGCATGGCCGTAAGGCCATCATAAACGCAGACGGAGTCTGCCCTGACCGGGCCGCAGGCCCTTTACATTTCTACCACCAATTCCTCCAAGGGTAGCTTGGGCACATAATGTTTGCCTTGGCTGTCACGGTAATAGCGGGTGTCGCCGCCCACGGCATCGGTTAAAATCACTTCTTCATTGGGTCCGCCCAGGGCTACTATCAGGCGGGGGACTAAATTTTCGGGTAGATTAAAAATTTCAGACAGAGCAGGTTTATTTATACTGCCCAAAATGCAGGCACCCAGGCCTTTTTCCATGGCGCCCAAGACCAGGGCTTGGGCATAAATGCCCATGTCCACCTCGGGGGATTTTTGGCTGACATTTGTGTCATAGCAAAGCAGGATATAGGCGGTGGGCTCATTGCCCGGATAGGGCGGCTTGTTTTCTTTAATCATACCGGCCCAAGCCAGGTGGGGAAAAATGCTTTGGCAAACTTCTTTTTCAAAAGCATAGGCAAAGCGTACCGGCTGACGGTTGACTGTTGAAGGCGTGAAACGGCAAAGATTGATTATTTCAAGCAACTCTTCTTTTTTTACCGAGCGCTTGGGGTCAAAGTTCCTGTAGCTGCGAGTTTTCTTCAATAATTCCAAAAGCATTATCATCCGTCCTCTCTTTCGCTCTTAAGGTTTATTGGAGCGCAAACATTTCTTGTTCTCTGTTAGTTTGCATGAAACGAGGGTATTGAGGGAAACTGTGAACGGTCGGCTGGCCGTCAAAAGTGGCCAAAGTGAACATGAATTCGGCATATTCCGAACCGTGACGGCAACCCACATGGGGGCCGTCTTTTATCATCCAAGTGTAATCGGGGAAGAGGCAGCCGGAAGTGTCAACAATGCGGTCGGGTGACAGGCATTCGGCCCTTTGGGGAAGATAGTTGGGCCCCAGGTCAAAGCCAAAGTTTGCTACGGTGGCACCGCCCGCCATCAGAGCCGAATCCAAGGTGCCGTCACCGTGGCTGCTACCCCTTTTGCCAATGGGGATGGGGGCCTTGTTGTAGCCCGAAATGAGGGATATGCCAACCCCGTCGGCCACAGCCCGGCGCAGCATATCATCACGCCCGGCGACCATGGCTTGCAGCCTATCTGTCCTTTCTATGAAGGCTGCGTTTTCTTCAAGGTTGTCACCCAAAAGGTAGTCCACGGCGTCCGCATAAGACTCGGGTAAAATCAGTGCCCAGTATGAAGGTGCGTAGCCCAGGGTGGCTTTCAAGACATCTTCATAAATCCTATCCTTTAAAAAGTCAACCAGGCCGTTGGCCAAGCCTATGAGGGCCTTGAAGGCACCGGCCTTGTGCAAAGCCTTGAGAGCTAAACTGCCGGCTTGACTGTCTCTTACTTCAAAGGCCAGGACTTGGTAAATGGTTTCGGCGTCCAGTGAAACATCACCGCTCAAAACATCGGAAGCGATGTAGGAACCGTAGATGGTTGATGAAACAAAAACTACATTATTGAGTTTTTCATAGCCGTATTTGGTCATATAGGCCACAGTGTTGATGCCGCCCAAACTGGCACAGACAAGGTTTACCTTGTCGGCACCGCTGTCCGCCAAGGCTTGGTCAATTATGGCGTCTATACCGTCGGCATTTTCTAAAGGATCCACCCGCCAATCATAGGCAAAATAATAGGTTCTGTCCCCACCGAAGCGGTCTATGGCGCCCTTGACAATGTTCATTTCGCAAAGGCCTTCGCCATCGCCCATAAGTTCTTCATAATTTTCAGCAGCCAGGGGGAAGGTGGGGATAGCGGCCCTATAAATTGGGTCACCGTTTTTATCGCATTCCACACCGGCAAAAATACCTGCCACATAGTCGGTAAGGGTGGTCAAGGCCCTGTCAAGGTCCCAATAATATAGGCCTTGGCCCAAAGTTTTAAGAAGGGTTGTGACTATTTCCAAAGCATTAATAGGTTGCACGGCCTTGTCTATTTTACCGTTGCCGTAATCAACCACCAGGTCACCGAAACCCATGCCCCGCACTATGACCAGGGGCAGATCACCGACGGTTTGGCTTGAATCCGGGCTTGCATCGGGTGTTTGAGTTTTTGCAAAGGCGGGCACACTTGCACCCATTAAGATTGCCATGGCCAAAACAAGGGCTATAAAACGCTTTTTCATAAAGACCACCTTTTCGTTAATTATTAAACTTTAGGCTTACGCCTACAATTATAAGGCAGCAGCCCTTTTCAAGTCAAGCAAGGCAAGGCCTGTAAAAAGGGATGAAGTTTGGGCCTTGGCGTGTTATAATTGTCAAAAGTTATTTGGAGGCGGGGGCTTCTGTGACAAGGGCAATAAGCCATGTGCAATATTCAAAAAGCGAAGAGCTTTTAAACACTTTAACCCATGCGGCCGGGGCTTTTTTGGCAGCCGGGGTGCTTTGGCTTGCCCTTGGGCGTTCGCTTCTTATGGGGGGCCTTGCGGCCCCGCTTTCGGCTCTTATTTACGGGCTGTCCATGTTATTGCTTTTTATCACTTCGGCCGTTTATCACGGCCTGCCCGCCGGCCCGGCCCGGCAGAAGGCACGGGTGCTGGACTACAGCATGGTTTTTGTGCTCATAGCCGCCACAGCCACACCCATTGCCCTGGTTGGTCTTTATGACCGAGCGCGGGGCCGGGCACTGTTTATTTTTATTTTCGCCTGGGCTTGTGCTTTAACGGGGCTTGCCATGTCCTTGTTTTTCTTTGAAAAAACGCGAATTTTGCGCATGGTCTTGTATGTCGGGCAGGGGATTATCATGTTTGCGGTCAGCTACCCTTTAATAGACCTGATAGATAAAAATTCATTTTTAAGCTTTTTGCTGGGTGGGGCTGTTTTTCTGATAGGTATGATCTTTTTGCGCCTGGGTGTCAAACACCGCTATATGCACACGGTTTTCCACCTTTTCGTTTTAGCGGGCTGCGCCATACATTTTTATGCTATGTTAAAATATGTTTTTGTTTTGCCGACTTAAAGTGAGGTAACCATGGTTTTTAAATTTAAAAGAAAAGAAGAAACGGCGGAAAGTTTGCCACTCCCATCCAGGATTAAAACAAGGCCGGATTACGGCCTGACCCATGAAGAAGCGGGGGAACGATACGAGGCCGGCCTTTATAACGAGGCGGCCGACTCACCTTCGAAAACGGTGGGTCAAATTGTGGCGGACAATATTTTTACTTATTTTAACCTGATTTTTATTGTGCTGGCCATCGCCTTGTTGGCAGTGGGCTCTTACAAAAACCTGACCTTTATGCCTGTGGTTGTGATTAACACCCTGATTGGCCTAATTCAGCAGTTGAGGGCGAAAAAGACCTTGGACCGACTGACCCTAATGTCCGAACCGAAAACGGTCTTGGTCCGCCAAGGGGAGCTCACGGAAGTTTTGAACCAAGAGGCCGTTTTGGATGACATAGCCGTTTTCAGCACAGGTAAACAAATTTGTGCCGACGCTATTTTATTGGCCGGCGGCTTGCGGGTAAATGAGTCCTTGGTAACGGGTGAGTCCGAAGAAGTTGAAAAAAAGCCCGGGGACAAGCTTATTTCCGGCAGCTTTGTGGTGTCGGGCGAGGGCAGGGCCAGGCTGGTCAGGGTCGGTTTGAACTCTTATGTTTCAAAGATGACAATGGAAGCGCGAAAGGCCAAAGGCCACAAGCCTTCTGGCATGATGAAAGACTTGACCCGCCTTTTGCAGGTAATAGGCATAACCATTATCCCCATGGGTTTTTTCATGTATACCAGGCAAACGGCGCTTTTGGGTTTGGGTGTGAAAGAAGGCATTGAAAACACCACGGCGGCCCTGATAGGTATGATCCCGGAAGGGCTTTATTTGCTGGTCAGTGTGGCCCTGGCGGTCAGCGTTGTTCGACTGTCACGCAGGCGAACCCTTGTGCGAGATTTGGAAAGTATTGAAACCTTGGCCCGAGTTGATGTTTTGTGCCTTGATAAAACCGGAACCATTACGGAAAACCATATGAGTTTGGCAGAGATTATTCCCCTGGCGGGGCAAGAGACTCTGCCGGCCGTGGAAGATTTGCTAAAAGATTATAGCGGCCAAATGCCGGCAACCAATTCCACCATGGCGGCCTTAAAAGCAAGCTTTAGGGGCTTGCCCCTTCGCAGGGCGGATTTTGTGCTTGAGTTTTCTTCAAGCGACAAATACAGTGCCGTTTCATTTGAGGGTGGGGAAAATTATGCCATCGGTGCGCCGGAAGTTCTTTTGCAAGCGGGCTTTCCGCAAGTGGAAGAAAAAGCCCAAAGGCAAGCGGCGGCCGGCTTCAGGGTTTTGCTATTGGCGGCTTGCGGGGACCCCAAGGTCAATGTTTTGGAAAATATCAGGCCTATAGCACTTTTGCTTTTGAAAAATCCCATCAGGCCAAATGCCAAGGCCACCTTTGAATATTTTGAAAACCGCGGGGTTGAACTCAAGGTCATATCGGGTGACAACCCGGCAACGGTTGCCGTGGCAGCAAAGAATGCGGGTATTAAAAATGCTGAAAATTTTGTAGACGCCCGCTCACTCAAGAATGACGAAGACCTGACGGCGGCAGCCGAAAAGTATACCGTTTTCGGACGGACATCGCCCGAACAAAAGCGCAAGCTGATTTTAGCCCTTAAAAAGAAGGGCAAAAAAGTTGCCATGACCGGTGACGGGGTCAATGATGTGCCGGCCCTTAAGGCGGCTGACTGCGCCATCGCCATGGCCCAGGGCAGTGATGTGGCTTCAAAAGTTTCCCACCTGGTTATGTTGGATTCGGACTTTGATTCCATGCCGGAAGTTGTGGCGGAAGGCCGACGGGTAATTAATAATATAGAGCGCACGGCCTCACTTTTCTTGGTGAAAAACATTTTTTCTTTTATCTTGGCCTTGATTTCAATCAGCGCTGTTTTCGCCTACCCCCTAACACCGGCCCAACTTTCCCTGGCCAGCACAATCACCATTGGCATACCCTCATTTTTCTTGGCCTTGGAAGCCAACAATTCACTGGTACGCGGCCGTTTTATTGTTAATGTAATTTACAGGGCCCTGCCTGCGGCTTTGACAAATTTGTTTATTATTATAGGCGTTGTTTTGTTTGACAAGGCCTTCGACCTACCCGCGCAAGAAGTTTCAACCATAGCGGCCGTTTTAATCAGCTGTGTGGGTTTAATCATGGTTTGGAAGGTTTCCACACCGCTCAATTGGCAAAGGGGCTTGCTCTTGGTGAGTTTGGTTGCCTTGTTTTTGGTTGCCCTGACCTTCTTCCCCGCTCTTTTTTCCATAGTGCCCTTGGGCCTTGGCAGCGCCCTGGTTTTGGGTGTCTTCATCCTCCTCATACCTTCGCTCATGTGGCTGACCTTTACCGGGATGGAAAAAATAGAAAAGCTCTTCAAAACCCTGACAAAAAAGACCAAGACTTTAAGAAAAAATTAAAAGAACACAAAAAGATAAAGCAGACCGTTTTGATGCGGTCTGCTTTTTAAATCCCTAATTTTATTATTCTTTTTGTTCTTGGTCGAACATGGTGTCAAAATCGCCGGCCAGCTGTTTTTTAG
Organism: Clostridiales bacterium; assembly: GCA_012524025.1. GTDB lineage: Bacteria > Bacillota > Clostridia > Oscillospirales > Acutalibacteraceae > UBA1447. Next base: position 6,009 of record JAAYSC010000026.1, read on the forward strand.
CCAAACGGGCCAACTCTTCCGGGTCGGCGTCGGCAACGGCGGCTGACATGGAGTTACGCCTGGCCATAAGTTCTTCATACATTTGGTCGCGTTTTTTACCGGTTAAGGGGTAGAGGAACTTGGGTATAACACCCAGGGTCCCGGTAATGGCGGGTATGCCCGTGCTCATGGCAAACATCCAAAACTTGGTGCGTTCGTCTTGCGTGCCTATCATGCGGCCTTGCTCATAGCCGATTTTGCCCATTATTAAATTTTTAACGGTGTTGTTGGCTATGCGTTGCAGCTTGGTTATAAGGCCGCGGGCAACGCCCGTCATGGCTTCGGTCCTATAACCGTTTTTCCATTCGCAGTAATCCATGGCTTCGTTGTAAAGTTCTGCCGGAATAACCTTGCGAATGGCATAAACCATCATTTCAAGACACTCAAAAATCATGAAGGTGGGTATCATGGCCTTGCGTTTTTTGTAGTTGCCGTTGACTATGCCTATACCAAAGATGCCTATGGCACACATGTTGGTCCACAAATCTTCAAAAATCCAAAGGGAACGGGTAGAAAAACGCCTGCGCAAGCTGCCTATGGCCGCATAGCTTGAATAAGTAAAGAAGCCGCCGGGAATGCCCACAACCGTCTGCAAGGTTGCGGAACCCAAGACATCTATGAAGTAGTCCGACGAACTGGTTGAAATTGAAAAACCGGCTAAAAATTCAGATAAGGTAATATATAAAATCGGCTTGTTGGTTACGATTGATTTTAAGCCCTGCACAATACTGGGCCGCTCAATGGATTGCATGACCCGCTCTTTGGACTTAAGAAAGAAAAAGAGTGTAGCCGCAGCCGAAGCAAAATTGGTAAAGAGCCCAAAGCCCAAGAAAAGGTTGCGCAGCTTCCAATTAAGCACCTTGTTGTTGACAAGGTCCAGCAAAAGCCCCATCAACAATTCGGGCACATTTGAGCCGATGGCAAGCACATTGGCTTGAGTTATGAGGCGGGTTCGTTCAACCGGATTTGGTGTCAGCGTGCTTAAAAGGCCGGTTAGGGAAATGTCTGTAAAAGTGCCGGCCGTTTCTGTGATGACGCTGAAAGCGAAATAGGCGGCGAATTTTGTAAGATCCCGTTCACCGGTGCCGGAAAAAATGAAGGGCATGAACCAGTAAAAGCAAGCAATCAAGGTCATGGGGATTTGAAAACCTATCAGATAGGGGCGAAACTTACCCCAGCGGGTCCTGGTCTGGTCAACAACAACACCTATTATGGTGTCGTTAATAACATCCCAAATGCCGCCGACAGCGTCAAGCAAGGCCAGGTAATTAAAGTTTATCAGCAAAACATCAAAGATAAAGCGGTTTTGATATTTGCCGATGTTGAAGCCGCGGGCCCAGTGATTTAAAACATAGCCCGCCGTCTCGGCATTGTTGACATAGCGCCTGTCTTGATAAGAGCGTAGGTTTTTTTCATCAAGACCTGTGTCTTGGGTCTCTTGCGTTTTGGTTTCCAAAAACAACACCCCTTAACCCTATTTGCATTTTAAAACTACAAATATATAAGCACAAAGAGCCTTTGTGCTTATATACAAATGATTATATAGCTTCACACCCTGCAAGTCAAACAAAATAAAGGGCGCCAAGAAGAAAAATATGTTGACTTTGGAGGGTTTTTTACTTGACGCCTAACTTTTTGTGTGGATATAAAGGCCTTGTAGTGATATAATGGGGGCAGAGAATTTTTTGTGGGGGTGGCTCTTAAATGGGCGGTTTGTTCGGCGTTGTGTCAACGGGCGATGTGGTCATGGATGTATACTTCGGGACCGACTACCATTCGCACCTCGGTGCCAGCAAGGGCGGTATGGCTTTTTGGACCCAAGAGGGTTTTTGCCGCTCAATTCATAATATTGAAAATGTGCAGTTCAGGGCACGCTTTGAGGCGGACCTGGAAGGGCTTAAAAGCAATATAGGCATAGGTAGCATCAGTGACACAGACCCACAACCCCTGACGGTTCGCTCACAGCTGGGCAACTATGCCCTGGGTACCGTCGGCCGCATTAACAATGCCTGCCAATTGGCCGACAAGGCCTTTAAAAACCCCAATGTCCATCTTTTGGAAATAAATAAAAACCGTATCAATCAAACGGAACTGATTTCGGTTATAATCGATTGTGAAGATACTTTTAAAGACGGCCTCCTGGCCGTGCAAGAAAAAGTAGAAGGCTCTTGCAGTGTTTTATTGATGACACCGCAAGGGCTTTATGCCGGGCGCGATAAATTCGGGCGCACCCCCTTAAAGGTTGGCAAAAAGGAAGAAGACGATGAAAAGGGCAAGCTCAAAAGCAGCTATTGCGTCACATCCGAATCTTGCACCCTGACCAACCTGGGCTACCAAATGATTTATGAGTTGGGGCCGGGTGAGATTGTTTACCTGTCGACCGACGGGTTGGAAAAAGTTTCACCGCCCCGTAAGGATATGCGTATGTGTGCCTTCCTTTGGGTATATTACGGTTACCCGGCATCCACCTATGAGGGCACAAATGTTGAAATGATGCGCTATAACTGCGGCGCAGCCATGGCCAGGCGTGATAAAATTGAAGTGGACTCGGTGGCGGGCGTGCCCGATTCCGGCTTGGCCCATGCCATAGGTTATTCAAATGAATCTAAAATACCCTACTGCCGCCCCTTTGTAAAATACACACCCACTTGGGCCCGAAGCTTCACACCCCAAAACCAAGAGGTAAGAAGTTTGGTTGCCCGTATGAAGCTCATGCCTATACCGGAACTTATTATGGGCAAGCGCCTGCTCTTTTGCGATGATTCAATAGTAAGGGGTACCCAAATGAGGGAAACCGCCAACTTGCTTTACCGTTGTTATGCCAAAGAAGTTCATGTTCGCCCGGCTTGCCCACCCTTGCTTTTCCGCTGCCCCTACCTAAACTTTACCATAACCCGCTCTGAAATGGAGCTGGCTGCCAGGCGGGCTATTTTCGATTTGGAAGGCGGTAAAATGCCGGACAACATTGATTCTTATTGCGACCCGGAAAATGAAAAGTACATGGCCATGGTTGACTATTTGGGTGAAAGCATGGGTTTTTCATCGCTGGTTTACCAAAATATTCATGACATGGTTGATGCCATAGGCATCGGTGCGGAAAAACTTTGCACCTATTGTTGGAACGGAAAGGGATAAAGGAACAGCGTAAAGGGGGGCTGAGTTTTGGAAAAAGAGAAGCTTGCAGACCAAAGCGATCAAGAAGAATTTACGCAAGAACAACTTGATTATGTTTACCAAGATCGTCGCTATGTAGGTACCAAAGAAATTGTGGGCTATGTTATGTGGGACATGGCTCAGAGTTTTAACATCAACACCTACTCCGACCGCTTTGTAAACACGGTGCTTCAGGTAAGCTTTAAGTACCAGCAAATACTCTCTGTCATTAACGGTATATGGGATGTTGTGAATGATATCTTCACGGCTGCCATTGTTGACAAGACCAGGACCCGTTGGGGTAAGTTTAAGCCTTACCTGATTGTCCTTGCCGTACCCGGCACCATCGGAACCTGCCTTTATTGGATCATGCCCCTGTTTTTTAAAAACACATCACCCGATGACCTTAACAAATTTATCTTTTATGCTCTGCTCGCCATTGTAAGAGAAGGGGCGGGTACCTTTCGCGGCATAGCCCAGGGCGGGCTCATGACCACCATAACACCCCACCCGGTTGAACGAACCCGCCTGATAACCATTGCAAACTATTTTTCGGGCATGCTGGGCGAAAAATTGCCGGAGCAAATCATGACCATCCTGTTAGACTTGATAGGAAACGGTATAATTAAGCCCAAAAAGCTTACCATAAGTGCCATGTACACCCGCCTCTTTGTCGGCATGGGGGTTTTTACCAGCCTGGTAGCGGGCATAGCAACACTTTGGTTTAACCTGATAGTTAAGGAAAGGGTGGCCCAGTCAGTCGAAAGGCCCAGCATAATGCAGGGGATCAAGTCTATTCTTAACAACAAGCCGATCTTGTTGCTGACCTTATCACAAATTTTAAGCTCTTTTTCTGTCGGCGGAAGCAAATCGGATTATTTCATAGAAGTTTTAAACCTTGCAACTTTAGGTTTCTTTACGGGGATCCCGGCTACCTTTATGGGGCCGACGGGCTATCTCTTGGTCCCTCGTTTTAGGCGTCGCTTTCAGTCAAGAACCCTTTACCTTATAGGCACCTATGTGGGTGATGTGCTCTTGGTTCCCGTGTTTTTGATTGGTTCCATAGGCGGTAAAAAGCACGGTCTCTATAAAAACAAGTGGGTAATCGGGGTCAGCCTTGCCGTTTGGGAGGTTATTTTTACCCTCTTTTACGGTGTGAGAAAGGTCATACCCACAGAAATGTATAATGAAGCCATGGACTATTGTGAATGGAAAAACGGCTACAGAACTGAGGCCATGACCTCAGTTGCCAAGGGCTTGGCAACAAAATTAGCCTCAATTTACACCAGGGTAATCCAGCTTCAAATCAAACGCTGGATAGGCTATGATCAAACAGCCTACATAAGAGGGGGCAGGCAGAGCGACCATACAAAATACTGGCTCTTTGCCTCCTTTTCAATTATTCCCTTCGTCACCGGTTTCATAGGAATGATACCCATGTTTTTCTATGACCTGTCGGGCAAGAAGCGCGAACAGATGTATGCGGAACTCTTGGACAGGCGGGCAAAAATGTCTAAAACAGCATCAAGCGGGGATGCCGAAACCATGGCCAGGGTAGCGGCGGAACAAATAGAAATCGGTGAGAAGAATGAGGACAGAAAATTATAGAAAAACAAAAACGCAGGAGGTTTCTCATGAAGTTTTTTAAGGCTCTGAAAGTCTTCTTCACCATGTCAGAAGGTGATGATGAAAAAATCCCCCTGTTTGAGGCGGAAAGCTCCGCCAACCCCTACATCAGGCCCTTGGGTAAACCTTTGGTAGGTGCCCATAGGGCCGGTGCCGGCATAGCACCCGAAAACACCCTCATGGCCTTTGAGCTTTGCATGGAGTCGGACGATTTTGATATTGATCTTTTTGAGCTGGATGTTCATTTGACAAAGGATGGCCGGTTGGTTGTTCTCCACAATAATACTTTTGACGCAACCAGTAATGCCGTTGAAGCCTTCGGTAAAAAAAGAGTCTACCCCATTGATTACACGGTTGAGGAACTTCAAGTTTTAAACTTGGGGGAAAACTTTGAACTTGATGGCGACTACCCCTATAGAGGCTTGCGAGGGAAGGACATACCGGAAAACCTTCGGGTCCATACCCTTGACGATATACTGGACTGCGTTTTAGAAAACGGTAAGAAGGAATATTATTTCAGCATAGATGTTAAAAACCGCGGGGAAATAGGGCGCAGAGCTGCCGACAGGCTCTACAAGGTCTTGGGCGAGCGCAAGATGTTTGGCAATATAGTTGCGGCCAGCTTCAACCCTTCCGTGGGTAAACACTATGATGCAGCTTGCCCGGGCATGAGGCGGTCGGCCGGGCCCTTTGAGGTGCTGCGTTTTTATTTTTACTCCAGGCTTGGCAGTGACTTTAAAAGCAAGGGGCTAAAGTATACGCTCTTGCAAATCCCTTACGGTGTTTACCGCATAAGAGGGAAGGAAATTATCAACCTGGGCACCCGGCAGTTTATTAACTATGCCCATAAAAACGATATAGCCGTTCAGTATTGGACCATTAACAATGAGGAGCACATGAAAGAACTTCGGAATAGGGGATGTGACTGTATTATGACAGACTTCCCCGAAATGGCTTATTCTGTTTTGAAAGGATAAGAGGGTTAAGGGAGGCTGCTTTGATTGAAAAAGAACTCTGACTTTGAAGCCCTGAAAAAAAGAAGATATGTAGGCAACAAGGAAAGCATAGCCTATATTATGTTCGATGCCTCTGAAAATTTTCATGCGGGAATTTTCGGATCACGCTACAATTTAGACATTCTAAAAATAAACCTAAATCTTTTCTCACTCTTAACCTTCATCAACGGTATTTGGGATGTTATAAACGATGTAATCATAGCACCGATTGTCGACAAGACCAGAACCCGTTGGGGGAAGTTTAGGCCCTACCTGATCGCATTTGCGGTGCCTTCTTTAATAATCACACTTTTTCAATGGGGTTTACCCTTTTTTGTGGACACCGAAAACGAATACGACATGACCAAGTTCTTTTGGTTTTTGGCTATCCAGGTTGTTAATGAAGCTGTTGTGACCTTCCGCAACATATCAAAGACAGGGCTCTTATCTTCCATGACGGCTAACCCCGAAGAAAGGGTAAGGCTGCTGAAATATGCTAAATGGATATCAAGTATCTTTGATAATATTCCCGTTGTCTTGTTAAGTCTCATTTATGATGCCATGAATAATGATATTATCAGAGTCACCAACAGAAAGGTGTTTTACGGTGCTATAGGAATAATTATGGCACTTATAGGCACGGTTATGGCCATGTACTTTTTCTTAAATGCAAGCGAGCGAGTTTTGCAATCGGAAGAAAAGCCGGGTGTTTTGGACGGTTTCAAGACCGTTATCCGTAACCGTCCGGCTTTCTTGTTGCTCCTAAATGATTTTCTGGGTGCCTTCTTGCTGACCACAAATGAGGCTAACTACTATATAGATGTTCTGGGCTATAATACTTTCGGCACCCTGATAGAACTGCCTTCAATAGTTTCCTGCCATACCAGTTATACCTATGTCAACGCCATGCGAAGGCGTTTTTCGACAAGGTTTTTGTGGATAATGTCTTCAAATATTGATGCCTTCCAAAGGCTTGCCACCTTTTCTCTGGGTATAATCGGCGGCAGGGGAAGTAAGGGCTGGTTTCGAGACCCCAAAAAGATGTTTATGATAATCGCACCCCTTGAATTTATCCGCAAATCTTTTTGGGGTGTCAGGCAGGTCCTACCCCAAGAAATCACTTATGAGGTTATAGATTATTGTGAGTGGAAAAACGGCTATAGGTCCGAAGGTGTTATTGTAATAACCAAGGGCCTCATGTCAAAGCTTATTCGCAACTTTACAATCGGCCTTCAGGCGGCCATAATGCAGGCCATAGGTTATGACTTGAGAAAAGGCTTTGGCAACCAATCAGATGAAACAAAATTCGGGCTTTTTGCTACGGCCTATCTTTTGCCGGGCCTTACGGGGCTCTTGAGCATAGTGCCAAAACTCCTATACAACTTAAGCGAGGACGAAAAGGCAAAAATGTACACGGAACTTATTGAACGCCGTCACAGGATGGAGCTTTTACAAAGGGAGGCCGAAGATTAGAGCTTGAACAATAAAAAAAGTCTCTGTAAAGCATTAGTGCTTTACAGAGACTTTTAGATTTAAATCTTACCTTACCGAGTCGACCATGTCTATAAATTTACCGATTAGAATTGAACCGGTGTTCTTGCCCAGGGACACCAAGAGGCACCAGGTGTCGGAGTCATACTTATCCCTGGCGGCGTCATACTGCATGCCCACCATTACATAGTTGGGGTCGGCATGAACATAGCCTATGGCATCGTTCATCAGGTCACAAACTATAATGTTTTCACCATACATGCTGCGCAGGCTGTCATACTCAAAGCCGTGCAGGCCGGGGCCGCCCATCAAGAGCTCGCCCATCAATTCACCCGGGCTTATGAAAACTTTAAGTTCTTTGCCAAGCTCAAGGTAGCCCAGTTCGGTTACCGTGTAGTATTTGTTGGTATCCTTATCGTAAAGATAGAAGTTGTTGGCCAAAGAAACCTTGCTCATGGCATTGGCTATATTGTTGGTTGAGGCAATAGTGAATTGTTCCAAACGAATGTTTAAAATTGGGGTCACTTCCACCTTTTCGACAGGTTCCCAATCTTCGTACCAGACGGAATAGTTTTCATGCCCTTCCTTGCCCGCATATTGGTTTACGCCAAGCAAGTCACCGCATTCATCATTGAGGAGCGCACATTCTTCCTCGGTAAGCGACATGCCCAGGGTAATGTAACCCATTTCATGGCCGTAACGCAGGCTGGACTCATGCGAATCCTTGGCCAAACCGTCGTTGGAATCTTGGCGAACGCTGGTTGTGGTGCTGACATTGCCTTGGAGGAAGACGAAGTTATAACCGGCAATATTCAAAACTTCTTCCCAGTAATATACAAAGTCCGAAGAAATTGTCTCAAAATCATAACTGGTGGCCTCGGGGTGAACACCCATGGTGTTGATGATGGTTGGGCGTTTGGAAGAGTCAAAAGGCCTAAACTCAAGCTTGTAGAGATTATCGTCAAGGGCATAAGGCGGCGTTCTGTCTTTAAGATAGCCGGGTACAGCTTTTTGAGAAAGCTCTAATTTACCGGGTGTCATGTTTTCACAAGCCTCTACAATTGAAGCGGCGGTCTGTTCAACCAAATTATTCATGAAATATGGGTCGGTGCCGGTTCGCAGTTTCATAAAACCCGTGACTGAAGCCACCATGTTATGGATTATAACACCGAAAAGATCGGTCCAAACACCCTGGGTATCAATACCGCTGTGGGTATGTGTGGCCGAAACATTTATGCTGACAATATTATTTTCACGGGCGAAATCGGCCACGGCCGCGCGGATTTTCCTGACATCGGAGTTGGCTATACCAACACAGTCCAAGCCGACAAAAGCTACCTTGCCCCTGCCGCTGCCGTCGTCTAAGACCACGGTACGGGCCTTGAGGTCATTGAAGGTTTCCGTCGTCAAGGCATAGGGGAGCATGCCGCCTCTGGCATAGGCCTTTTCACCGAAATCGGGGGGCAAAACCGACCTTTGGCCATAACCCAAGCTCCAAACGGCATTTTCGGCGGGTTGGTCTAAAAAGGTTTCGGTCCCTGCCAAAAAATTCTCATAAGAATCAAGGTCAAAGCTCTTATAATCCCCAACAGCCGGTGACATGGGGACAATATCACGCAAAAAGGCAAGTATAAGGTCGTTTATCACAATTTCGCTTATAAGGTTTACAAACCTTGAAAGCAGGGTGCCAAAGGTGGTCCCTCTGATGGGGGTGGTGCTTATTCCGCCCTGGGCGGGCTGGTCGGTTAAGGCGACGCCGCTTGACAAGCTTGCGACATCTTGGTCGGCAGAAGCCGTAGGGGCCGCAATTGCAGTTGTTGCAAAAGTGAATAAAACACAAAAGCAAAGCAACAAAGCAAGGGCGGATTTAAAGCTTTTTTTCATATAAACTCCTTCTTTCTTACCATTGAAATTATCGCATTTGAGTATAACAAACAAAAATATTATATGCAAGCTGATTTTACTATATTCAATGTCAGCTTATCTTTAAAGAAAATTACCTTACTTAAAGCAAAATAAAACAAGATTTCACACTTATCTGTTGACAAAAAGACCGGGGAGTACTAAACTAATAAGCGAACATTTGTTCGCAAGAGGTGGGTCAGTGAAAAAGGTCATCTTACATGTAGATTGCAATAAGTTTTATGCTTCGGTCGAGTGCTTGCACAGGCCGGAGCTGCGGGGCCTGCCCATGGCTGTCGGCGGCAGTGAAGCTTCACGCCACGGCATTGTTTTAACCAAGAGCCAAGAAGCGGCGGACTATGGTGTAAAAACAGGTGAAGCCCTTTGGCAGGCAAGGCAAAAGTGCCCCGGCTTGATTGTGGTGCCGCCAAACTACCCCCTCTATATGCGTTTTTCCGAATTGGCGCGTAAAATTTACTGTGACTATACCGACTTGGTCGAGCCTTACGGCCTTGATGAATGTTGGCTTGATGTTACGGGCAGCGGACTTTTCGGTGACGGTGAAAGTATAGCTCAAGAAATCCGAAACCGAGTCAAGCGGGAGCTTGGCATAACCGTTAGCATAGGTGTCAGCTATAACAAGGTTTTTGCCAAATTGGGCAGTGACTATAAAAAGCCGGACGCCGTGACCGTCATAAAAGAAAGTAATTTTAAAGATTTGCTCTGGCCCCTACCGGTTAGGGATATGTTTTTTGTGGGCAGGGCTACCGAAAAAAAGCTTAAGAGCTGTGCCATAAACACAATAGGTGACATAGCCCGTTGCAGCGAAGAATATATGAAGCTTATTTTAGGCAAACATGGGCAGACCTTGCATGCTTATGCGTGGGGGCTGGACAGGAGCCCGGTCAGGCATATGGATGAGGCCGCAGAGGTTAAATCAATCGGTAACTCTTCAACCGCGCCGCGGGATCTAAAAACCGAAAACGATGTCAAGGTTATGATTTATGTCTTGGCTGAAAGTGTGGGGCGCAGGATGCGAGAGCAGGGCTTCAGGTGCAAAACCTTGAGCATAAGTGTGCGCGATAAAGACCTGCAGAGTTTCAGCCGCCAAATAAAGCTGTCCGGCTACACTGCCGCAACGGGTGAACTGGCGGCACGGGCCATGGATTTGTTTAATGAAAACTATGATTTTAAAAAGCAAAAACCAATCCGCAGCATAGGTTTGACTTGTTCGGACTTTGAGCATGAGGCCCGGGCCGTGCAGTTAGACTTGTTCGGGAATGCTCAAAAGCGCCTGGAAGCGGAACACTTGGACGCAACCTTGGACGAGCTTCAAGCGCGTTTTGGCAAGGGCAGTGTACGCAGGGGCGTGGTGCTGACCGACAGGGACTTGTCCGACTTTATACCCGGCAGCGGCTTCAACCCCTTCAAGGAAAAACCGGGGTCCGATTGATTAAACAAGGCGGGGAATGAAAATATGAAAGACAAACGCAAAAAAGTTTATGTGGATGTCCTTTTAAGACAAGAAAAGAACGGAAAAATCAGGCCCCTGGCCCTCACTTGGGAAAACGGTGAAGTTTATGAGATAGATAAGGTTACCGAGGTTTGCAAGGCGGCTTCCTTAAAAGCGGGCGGGGCGGGCCTTCGTTTTACTTGCCGCATAAGGGGGCGGGAAAGTTATTTATTCTTGGAAGAAGACAGATGGTTTGTGGAAGCCAAACTTTAAATGATGCCCATTGCTTGAACAAAAAGGGGGGCTGTGATATTATTTTGCCATAAAATGAATAGGGGGTAAGTTATGGCCGATGAGATGAAGCGCGAAAATGAAACTCGGAAAGAGGCGGAAAGCCTATCCTATCTTCAGTCGGACAGGCGTTATGTGGGCAATAAGGAAACCGTGGCCTACCTTTTAAACGATTTGTCCAACAGCTTTAACATAGGCGGTTTTAAAAACCGTTTTATTTGGGATGTTGTTAAAATCGATTTTGGAATTTCAGCCCTGGTGGGTCTCTTCACCGGCATCTGGGATGTTATAAACGACCCCATAATTGCCTTTGCGGTAGACAAAACCAGAACCAGATGGGGAAAGTTTCGCCCTTACCTGATAGCCTTCCAGGCCCCCATGACCCTACTTGCAACCCTATATTGGCTAATACCCTTTTTCTTCCCCGGCACGAGCGCGACCTACCTGCCAAAGCTTATTTTTTATTTTGCCTTCGGGGTAGTCCAGGAAACGGCCGGAACCTTTACGGAAGTGGCCAAGGCCGGCTACATGACCACCATTACCCCCCACCCCAATGACAGGGCCCGCCTGATTACAATGGCGGAATTTTTGACCGGCTATATGGGTGAAGATATGCCCAATATTTTTATGGGTGTCTTCTTGGACCTTATAAACAATAATATTGTCAAGTGGAAGCTTCGCAATGTAAGTGTCAAGTAAACATTGGCAAAATATTCCATGCGCTAAAAAATCAGTAAAAGCTTTGCAATTAAGGGTTACGTCTGACCGCGGTCAGGCTTAACCGCACAACAATTATGCTTTTGATTCCC
>JAAYSC010000027.1 GCA_012524025.1 Clostridiales bacterium
AATCATCTTGCATACACCTCAGTTCGTGTTTTTTCGCAAATTCATTGTACTGATTCTTTGTATGCAAGGGAAGTGGTTCGCGCCATTTCCCTTTATTTTTTGCCAATGATAATTTTACACTAAGCAAGCTACCTTCTTTATGTATTTTAATATAAATTATATTCCATAATAGTCTTGAGTTTTGCTCCTTCTTGCGCTAAAATCTATGTGTAAGATTATTTGTAAAATTATACTGATGAAATGTGCTTTTTAGCTTTTATTTTTACGGAGGTTTCTCAAATGCATAAGAGGAAAATTATTATATATTTGCTCATTCTCGTCTTTTTCTTCACTTCCCTACCCTTATCTATAGGGAATGTGTGGGCCGCGGGGGCAAATTTGGACAATGTTTTAAATGTGCCCGGGGGTAATCTGCGTTTTGACAATGCCACAAGCAGGCCTTGGATAATCGACAATGTAAGCTACCCCGGCCGTACAACCGCAAGCTCTAATATTGCGGGCATAAAGAACGGTGCTACTCATTTCAACCTAAATGCCGGCATACTCACGGCAGACAAGGTCTTATCCTTTGATTGGCGTGTAAGCAGCGAGCCGGACAAAGATATTCTATATTTCATTGTTAACGGTGCACCCGTTGCTAATATCAGCGGTCATATGGGGGAGTGGGAAACCTTTGAGTATGTTATACCCTCAACCGGCGCTTATACCTTTAGGTGGCTCTACCAAAAAGATTATATTTTCGACAGCGGCACAGACTCTGCCTGGATTGATAATGTTAGGATAAGTGATTATGTCCATGTTGACGCTGTGGTGGTTTCACCGATTTCAATAGATATGCACATCGGTTTTACCCATCAGTTTACCGCGCAAACTTTGCCTGCAAATGCAACCGACAAAACAATCACTTGGCAAAGCACCGATCCGGCAGTTGCGTCTGTTGACAAGAATGGTCTTGTCACTGCAAAATCCGAAGGCCTTGCCTATATTACCGCCACGGCTAAAGACGGAGGCATTGTCGGTGAAGGGCGGGTCAATGTTCTTGAACCCATTGAGACGACCGGCATATCCCTTGATATCACCAATGCCAAGCTTTTGAAAGGCGACACCGGAGTTATCACCGCTACCATCTTCCCCGAACTTGCTTCATACCGTGATATCTCCTGGTACACCAGTGACAATAATATAGCGCCCCTTACCGTAGAAAATGATATTACCAAGGTTAAAGTTTTGGGTAAAAATCCTGGCACAGCCGTCATAACCGCCGTAACCGAAACAGGGAACTTTACGGCATCTTGTAATATAAAGGTTTTAGCCGAAGAAGAAGTTACCCCCCTGCAAAACTTCACTTTTGATCAGATAGAAAAAGACACCATCACTCCGATAACATTTGCTTGGCCCACATACTCCTATGTCCGTTATGAGCGTCCGCCGCAAATGGTTGCGACTGTAGCCAAGGGTTTTAAAATTGACCTTGAAGAAGGTGAAAAAATCACCTTGGAGACCTCCGGGCAACAAAATGTGGACACCTATTTAGATATTTTTGATTCAGACTTCAACCGCATTGCCTTTGACGACGACTCTTCAACTGCAAGTTTTAGCTTGATTGAAGACTTTTTGGCTCCCCAAAATGGAACCTACTATATTTTAGTCAGCGGTTATGATACCGGCAATTATTCTAAAGGTTCTTTTGATTTACACATTAGGTCGGTTGAACCGATTCCTGTTATAGGTGTGGCCTTTGACTATGATTCTTTCACGGTCCCGCTTGACCACACTCTCCCTCTTTCATATTCGATATTACCGGGCAATGCCGATTTTAAGGGCGTGAGCTTTAGCTCAAATAACCCACAATCTATAGCCGTCAACCAGGCAGGGGAGGTTACGGGGCTGGCCCCGGGTACTTCTATCATAACCGTGACAACGGATAAAGGCGGCTATACGGACACCTGTCAGGTTACTGTCGGTTACACAGCGGTTGAATCCTTCAGTTTTGATAAAGATGCGGTTATTTTGGGGCTCAACAGTGCGCCCAAAACCTTGCTTTATACCATTTTGCCCTTTGATGCCCAGCTCAGGGGTGTTGACTTGGTTTCAAGTGACCCTTCCGTGGTTGAAATTAATGCCCAAGGTGAACTTGTGGCCAAGAGTTTGGGCACCGCTGTAATTACCGCCACAACCCAAGACAGAGGCTTAACAGACACCTGCTCGGTTAGAGTTATGCAAGAAAATATATCCGAAATGGCACAAGTAACCTTAATAGCAGGCGATGTTTGGGAAGACGGAACAGGCTACCAACTGCTGCTTGATGCCGATGCCGATACCTATGGTAGGCTCTTCCAAAAAACCGGACCTTTAAATGATTCGGGGAATGCATCGCAGGAAATTTATGATGAGTTTGAGTATAAGATACCTCACAATGCCGACGGAGTACTCACGACCTCTAACATAGTTGTCAACAATTCAATTTCAATTCTTATACCCGAAGGTGTTTATGACTATGCCATTGCCAACCCGGTGCCGGGCGCCAAGGTTTGGATTGCCGACACCAATGCAAACAGCCCCGGGCGCTATAATAATTATTATTTCCAAGCGGGATATTCTTATACCTTTACCATGACCCACAATAACAGCCCCATCCCAAGCTTCAGGCGTGATGTTACCACCCTAACCGTTGCCTACACCGGAGCCGGTATGGCCGATCATGAGGTTAGCTTTAGGGTTGAGGGCAGTGGAGGCAGCCTTACCGGCAAGACCGACTTACTTGTCGATGAGGGCTATGTTTTAACCCAGGCGGATATTCCGGTGCCGACTCCCGCAGAAGGCTACAGATTTGTCGGCTGGAATGCTCAACCCCTTGGTAAAGAAGTTAATGCTCCCTTGGAATTTGTTGCCACTTTTGAAATAAATACCTATACAGTCATATTTAAGGACTGGAACGGCAGCATTCTTGGAGTTGATGAAAATGTGCCCCACGGCAGTGCGGCTACTCCGCCGGCAGAACCTAACAGCCGACCAAATTGGCACTTTGTGGGCTGGAACCCCAGCCCTGACAATATCAGTGGGAATATAACCATAACAGCCCAATATGCTATTAATACCTATAATATAGACTTGCCCACCGGCCCGGGTTTTGAGATTACACTTGCCGGCTATACGGTCAACCCGACCCCTCATGGCAGTATTTTCACCTTTAGCCTTGCGCTTGACCCCCTTTACAGTCAGTCTGTAATAACTGTCAAGGCGGGCGGGAATAAGCTCACACCGGCTCAAGGTGTCTATAAGATTGAAAATGTTACGGGGCCGGTTACGGTTACGGTTGAGGGAGTTCAGCCAAACCCTGCAAACTTTTCTCAATTGGATGCGGCCTTGACTCTTGCCTTGGCAGTTAATCCCGACCCTTACAAACCTGCCACCTATGCGGCCCTTGAAGCAGCCATAGCCCAAGCAGAAGCCATTGACCGTGATACGGCGACCGCCCTTGACCAAGAGGATATTGATGCTGCTCTTGAGGCCTTAAATTCTGCTCTGGACGGCTTGGAAGAAGAACCCGATAGCTTTACCCTTATTGATGGCAGCGACTATCAGATAGGCCACATCGATGAGATTTTAAGCGATTTGAATCCGGAAGAAAATACTTTAGAAGAGATTTTGGCACAATTTGAAAACTCGCCGGAAAGGGTTAAGGCTCTTGACAGTACAGGAAAAGAAATTACTCCAAATGACAAAGTAGGCACAGGTGCTCACTTAGACTTGCTTGACATAGACGGGCAGGTTATAGACAGCCTTGATATTGTTTTACACGGCGACACCGACGGCGACGGCCTTATTGATGGATTGGATGCCGTGATAGTCAGCATGCTGATAGACGGAATGTTAACCAAAGAGCAAGTAGGCGAGCTCTTTTATGAAGCGGCCGACGCCAACAAGGATGGAATAATTGATGAGCTGGACTTTGAACTCCTTGAAAAGGCAGGTCTGTTAATGTAGATGGCAGACTTCAGACATTAGATATTAGATATTAGATGTTAGAAAAGTGCACCTTGATTTGGCTACACCAAGCCCCTTCAAAGCGCACTTATACTTTTAATATTCAATTTAGTGCTTGTACAGCCTCTCACAACTCTTTTAGGCGATTATATATGTCAGCTAAGAGCCTAACATCTAATAACCAGATGTTAGATGTTAGAAAAGTGCGCCTTGATTTGGCTATACCAAGCCCCTTCAAAGCGCACTATACTTTTATATTAAATTTAGTGCTTGTACAGCCTCTCACAACTCTTTTAAGCGATTAATATATAAGCTAAGAGCCAACTACATCTATATGTCAGATGTTAGAAAAGTGCGCTTTGATTTGGCTATACCAAGCCCCTTCAAAGCGCACTATACTTTATATATTCAATTTAGTGCTTGTACAGCCTCTCACAACTCTTTTAAGCGATTAATATATAAGCTAAGAGCCTACATCTATATGTCAGATGTTAGAAAAGTGCACCTTGATTTGGCTATACCAAGCCCCTTCAAAGCGCACTTTACCTATATTCAATTTAGTGCTTGTACAGCCTCTCACAACTCTTTTAAGCATTCAATATATATAATCTGAGAGCTAACATCTAATATCTAATGTCTGAATTCTGAAGTCTAAAAAAGAGAGCACCTCTTTCGAAGTGCTCTCAGTTTTAAGTTTTTGCTAAATTAGGTTCTTGCTCTTGTGCATTCGTCAACGATGCCGGTTTCTTCAATATGGAAGTTGTAGAGAACAGCATTGGATTCGTCGAAGATGGTCCAGGATTTGGAAAGACCGACAAGCTTGAGAAGCTGTGAGTTCTGACCAACCGAAACATACATCAGGCCATACACTTTAGCGTTACCGCAGAATTCAGCACCATCCAGTTCAGGTAATGGGATACCGATAGCCAAGTCTAAGGGAACATCAAGCGTGTAAACATCAGTGTTGGTTTGGATGTAAGCCGAAACTTTAACGCCGAGGCCAACTTCAAACTCAACATCTACCAAGATGTAGCCTAATGCCTTGACAGCGAAGCAAAGCCCTACAGTGAAGCGGATGTCAGCCATGAGGTCATAGGTTTGTTGGCCGTACTCAACTTCGTTGATGAGTCTTACTTTTCCGTCAACAATTTCAATACCTTTGACATTGCTGGATTCGATTGTGATTTCAATCTTACCGTTAACAGTGATTCTAATGTTAATGTCGAGTGAAATAGTAACAGTGGGAAGGTTGGGGATTGGAACATCAACACTGAATACAGTCATCTTGTTGCCGCCGCCGGGCATGAGTGCCAAGGCACCTGCTTTTGCAGCAGTCAAGAAATCAACAGTATCTGCATCTTCGGGAAGTTGATCTTCATCGATTACAACGGAACCTGCATAGGAGCCTGTAAGCTTGGTAACATCTTCAAGGTCATAGTCGGCGCGAAGATAAGCATACTGGATTTTGCCGTTCTTAAGGCCGCCGTCAAACTTGGTGCTGATATCAAGGTTAGAAACTCTGTACTCTTTGCTAAGCCTTACGTTGTCGTTAACTTTTGCGTCAACGCCAAGGTCAAAGCCGTTGCCATCGTCGGTAACCTTAACTTTGAACTTAAAGTCGCCCAAGCTGAAGCTTACATCAAGTTTCTTTAGAAGTCCGACAACATCGATTTGTGATTGAGTAACACCGCCGGGAGCATCAAAGTCAACAGGAGCTGCCTGTAGAACTGCGCCGTTACCTGCGGTAATTTCTGCAGCATGAAGTGCCGGGGCAAAGTCACCGCTGAACTTAAGGTCATCTTCGGTGAGGGCTTGAGCTGCGGGAGCGCCGAAGCGCTTGTTGCTCCAAAGGTCTTTTGCTGCATCAAGGGCTACAAGAGCGTCATCTTTAGCGATCTTCTTAACATTGAACCTGTTGAAATAATCAAGATCGAAAAGACCTGCCTCTACCGCTGCTGCAACCGCGTCAGCGTCTGCAAGCTTAGCTGCATTGGCAATTGATACAGTGCCGAGCAATTCAAGGCCGGCAACCCTTGCAAGGGTGATTGCCACAAAAGCGTTTGTGACATCTGCACCTGTGTCTAAGGGAGCATCGCTGTCATTGATGACACCCCACTCATAGGCAATTTGGACCACTGCGAAGTAGTCGTCTTCTGCCGTGACATCAGGATAGTGTGGATCCGGGCTAAACTCGCTGCCGTCCATGCTGAACTCTTCAACCAGCATTGCGAGCCAGTCACCCGTAGCTACGCCATCAACAGTGCTTCCCGCCCAAGCGGGGATTAAGGCACCTAAGAGCATAACTATCGACATAAGTAGTGCTAAAATTTTCTGCATACTGTCTCCTCCTATTAATAGTATTTGTGTTTGGCAACGAAAGTCGTTGCAATCTCACATCATTATAGTACATTAAGACACTATATAAAGCAAGTAAAAAGTCTGTTTTCAACCTGACAAAACAACCAAACTTTAATCGTGAAATTTGGTGATAATGACCTGAAGTTGATTAAAGCGGAAGAGGGAATTCTGTATTAAAATTTTATATTCGGATATCTTCGTCTGCAAGCTCACAAAGATTCATTCCTCTTTTTTCCTTCCGGAAGAAAGGGCCCTTACAAAGACCAAGACCGCCAAGGTTATCAAAACAGATGCCAAGGCCACAGCAAAAATCTGACCCTTACCAAAGCTTTTCGGGCCCTTGTTTTTTGGCTGCGAATCGGCACTTATAGTTTGATTTTGGGCCAAGCTTTCACTCGCTTTTTCACCGCCCAACTCGACCCTTTGGGTATGCTCATCACTGTAGGAATCTTGGGCTTGGCTCGAAGATTCCACTTGAGTTTGCGACTTGGCATTCTCATTTTTTGGCTCATTCGGATTGAGGAATCGCCTTTCCCATACTGCCATATAGGTGGTGTCGCCGCTGACGGGCTTTATGGCCTTGTCCCAACCCATAAAAATATAGCCGGTTTTGCTAACCGTGGGCGGGAAGGGTATGCTGCCGGCTTCAAGGTTGAAAGTTTTGCCGCCACGCCCGCCATTGGCATCGAATTTTATTTTGTATTTGTCAACGGTGGGTTTCGCTGTGGTTTTATTGTCGTTGATTTTAACCCAAACAGCCTTGTAGACCGCGTCACCCTTGACCTTTGTTACGGTGGGGCTCCAACCATTGAAAATGTAGCCTTCCCTGCTGACAGCGGGCGGTGCGGGCATGGAACCCGCCTCTAAAGTGAAAGTTTTCCCACCACGCCCACCGTTGGCATCAAATTTAATCTTGTGTTTTTCAAGAGCGGGCTTGGCCGTGGTTCTGTTATCGTTTAGCTTGACCCAAACAGCCTTGTAGACCGCGTCGCCCTTGACCTTTGTCACGGTAGGGCTCCAACCTTTGAAGATATAACCCTCTCTGCTGACGGCGGGTGGCGCAGGCATGGAACCTGCCTCTAAATTG
>JAAYSC010000094.1 GCA_012524025.1 Clostridiales bacterium
ATAATATCAATCTTACCATTCATTTTTTTCCCCTTTTAAATTATTTTATCGGCAAGTTCCAAAGCCGCTTTTATCGTATCCTGCATGTCAAAATACTGATACAGCCCCAGCCTTCCTCCAAAGAAGACTCCGGTTTCTTTCGCCGCAAGCTCAGCATACTTTCTGTACCTTTCGCTGTTTTTCTCATCATTAATCGGATAATATGCTTCTTTCCCCAAATCCCATTCGCTTGGATACTCCCTTGAGATCACTGTTGTATCCTGCTTTCCGAATTCAAAGTGCTTATGTTCAATAATCCGAGTATATGGTGTTTCTCTGTCAGTATAATTTACCACAGCAACCCCTTGATAATTATCAATATCGAGCACTTCCGTTTCAAACCGGAGGCTGCGATACTCTAACGGTCCAAAGCAATAATTATAGTAGGAATCTATCGTACCTGTATAAATGATCCTTTTAGCCTCTTTCCTCAATTCATCTTTGTTTTCATTAAAATCCGTATTCAAAAAAATGTCACAGCCAGAAAACATCTTGTCAAAAATCTGTGTATAACCATCTACCGGAATGCCTTGATAGGTATCATTATAATAATTATTATCATAGGTATATCTGACGGGAATTCGTCGCATAATCGATTTTGGCAATTCAGAGCACGGACGCCCCCACTGCTTTTCTGTATAACCTTTTATTAATTTTTCGTAGACATCTGTCCCTACCTGACTGATCGCATGTTCTTCCAAATTTGTTGCTTCACCGGTTATTTGTTTACGTTGCCGGTCAATAATTCTTCTTGCTTCCTCTGGCGTTCTTATCCCCCACATTTTTGAAAAAGTATTCATATTGAATGGCAAATTGTAAATTTCGCCGTGATAATTGGCAATAGGCGAATTAATAAAATTATTAAATTCTGCAAATTGTTGAATGTAATTCCATACAAATTTATCTGAAGTATGAAATATATGGGCACCATATTTATGTACGTTTATTCTATTGATCTCTTCCGTATAGCAGTTACCTCCTATATGGTCACGTTTCTCAACTGCCATGCACTTTTTACCCTTTTTATGTGCCTCATATGCAAATACGGCGTTAAACAAGCCTGTACCTACTAATAAAAAATCATACATTCCGATTTTCCTCACGCTCCAACATAAATAAAATTTGATCTGCTATGTCCCATAAGAGGTCTTCACCTTTGAGTGCTGTGTCGATATTAACGACAATATTTACAGCATCCGGCTTATCTTTTGCATTATGGTCACTTGTCACAAAATAATCGCACTCTTCAGGATCCACAAGCATACTGTCATCAATTAATACAAGCTTAATTGCTTCGCCCAGCACATCATTATTATCCGTACCAAATTTTTTGTTATGAATATCCGGATGCGCAGGCCATGCACTATCCAGGAATGAAAATAAGTACTCTTCCAATTGATTATATTGCTCTTGCGGCAACCCGCGCTTAAGTCCTTCTTTAGCTTTTCTCAACGCAAAACGGACTTGGCTGTAATACATCTTGTATAATGCTTTCTTAAAATGATGCATAAGATTTTCTGTTTCAAAATTCTTTTTCAGAATTTCCAGTGCTTCACCAAATGACCATAATGACTTAAAGGATGTTACTGTATTCCCTGTCCGGTTACGTAAATAATAATA
>JAAYSC010000028.1 GCA_012524025.1 Clostridiales bacterium
CTCACACTCAAATTTTTATTTCTAACCACTTACCGCGAGAAAAACGGAAGGCGGAAAAGCTCAAACGCATGTATTGGTCTATCAAAAGGCTTATCCAAGCGCCTATAAGGCCAAGCCCCAGGGGGAAGCATAAAATATAAGTGATAATGGGCCTGAACAGAGCAATACTTATTAAGGATGTATAGGCTACAAACCTGGTGTCCCCCGCGCCCCTCAAACTGCCGGAAAATACCAGTTGCGAAACTTGGGCCGGTGAAGCCGCAGCCACCGTGAACAAGAGCTTGACACCCAGGTCGATAATTTCTTGGTCCTTGCTGAAAAGGGACATTAATAAGCCCCCGCCGCGCGAAAATAGTATGACAAGGCCCACGGAAATCAAAAGGCCTATCCTTTGTGCGGCCTTGCCGTAAATTAAGGCAAGGTCCGGCCGTTTGCGCCCCAGGCTTTGCCCCACCAGGGAAGCCGCCCCAATACCCAAGCCGTCACCCACGGTGAAGGAAAGGCTGATTATGCTCATGCCTATATTATGGGTGGCCAGAGCAAGGGTCCCCAAGCTTGCCACCGTTCTTGTGTAGGAAAAGAAGCCAATCCTTACAAATAATTGTTCTGCCGCGGCGGAACTGCTGATTTTAAAGAGCAACTTCATGTATTGACCGTCAATTTTGAAAAGACCTTTTTGACCAATGTAGAGGAAGTCTTCTTTATACAAGACCGAAACAAATGACATAAAGCAGCTCACAATATTGCCTAAAAGCGTGGCTATGGCCGCACCCTTTACACCTAATTTAGGGAAAAACCATATACCGTTGATTAAGAGATAGTTAAAAACAATATTGACTATATTGGCAATTAGGTTGGTTCGCATGGATATTTGTGTGTTACCGGTACCGCGCTGGGCGGCATTTATGACCATGCCAAGCGATACAAAAGCCATGCCGACTATGGTTATGCGAAGGTACACAACACCGTCGACAATGGTGTCTTCATTTGCACCGGCAAAATACATTAAAGGTTCTGCTATAACCAAGGCCAGCGAACACAAAACAATACTTAAAGCAAAGCAGATTATTAGGGCTTGAGCCAGGCATTTGTTGGCACCCTCACGATCATTTTCACCCTTGCGGCGGCTGACAATGGCGGTCACACCTGCATTTAGGGCGAAAAAAAAGGCGAAGAAAAGCATGCGGGGTTGGTTGGTTAGGCCTGTGGCGGCAATGGCGGTTGAGCCGACCGTGGCCACCATAATTGTGTCCACAAAAGCGATAAGGCCTATTAAAACAGCTTCCGCGGCTGCAGGCCAGGCAACTGTTGAAAGGCTTTTATACACTTGACCGGCTGTTTGGGCTTCCCCCGCCCAAGAGCGCTTGCCCAATAAATATTCAGGTTCATAAAGCCGTTTTATGGCCCGTTTAAACATTAATGTTCATCCTCTTTTCTTTCCCTTAAATTGTATGTTAATTTAAAGGAAAAGGCAAGGCAGATAAAAAAGTAAAACCCCAAGGCTGGATAGCCCGGGGTTTTTTTAGAATATATTTTTTATTCTTGGCTTGCCTCTTCGGCTGCTTCTTCGGCCGCTTCGGTAACTTCTTCAGCTGTTTCGGCCGTCTCTTCAACTGCCTCTTCAACTTCTTCAACCGCTTCGGCTGCTTCTTCAGCGACTTCTTCAACGGTTTCTTCAACTGCTTCGGCTGCTTCTTCAACGGTTTCTTCAACCGTTTCAACAATTTCCTCAACAGCTTCTTCAACCGCTTTTGCCTTCTTCTTGGCCGGCGCTTTTTCTTGGGCTTTCGCTTCTGCGGCTGCCTTCCTGGCACCCCTGCCCCTGGCCTTCTTGGGGGCGGCTGCTTTAGCCTTTTCTGCCGGGCTTTCAACCAGCTCAATTATGCACATTTCCGCTGCGTCACCGCGACGGGGGCCGGTCTTGACTATTCTTGTATAGCCACCGGGAACATCTGCATATTGAGGCGCAATTTCATCAAACAATTTTTTTACGACATCTTCTTTTGTAACATAAGCTAAAACCTTGCGTTTGGAATGCAAGCTATCGGTCTTTGCTGTGGTAATCATTTTTTCCGCGACTGCGCGGACCTCTTTAGCTCTTGTGACGGTGGTCTCAATCCTGCCGTGTTCCAAGAGGTAGGTTACCAATCCCCTAAGCATGGACCTGCGGTGATCCGTCGGTCTGCCGAGTTTTCTGGTACCGGGCATTTAAATCACACTCCTTGCGGTGTTTTTTGAATAAATCTAAATTTTGCGGTTGATTTTTTATTCATCGTCTTGGCGAAGTGTCAGGTTGAGTGTGGCCAGTTTTGCCTCAATCTCTTCCTGAGATTTTTTACCAAGATTGCGAACCTTGAGCAAATCGTCTACAGACTTGCTGATCAGTTCCCCAACCGTATTAATATTGGCACGCTTCAAGCAGTTGAAAGAGCGTACCGAAAGTTCAAGCTCCTCAACACTCATCTCAAGAACTTCATCTTCTTCGTCCTTGTCCTTAACTATCATGATTTCCGTATCAAAAGCCTCGTCGGATAAATCACCGAACAAGCTGAGATGGTCGTTGAGAATCTTGGCACCAAGGGATACAGCCTCTTGAGCAGAGATTGTTCCGTTGGTCCACACTTCCAGGGTTAACTTATCAAAGTCTGTGATTTGTTCCCTGCGTGTGTTATCAATGGTGAAATTGACCTTTTCGACGGGTGAATAAATTGAGTCAACCGCTATAACACCGATAACCGGCTGCATTGACTGCTTATTCTTCTCGGCCGAAACATAACCGCGCCCCTTGTCACATGTCATTTCCATAACAACACGGGCACCGCTTTGCAGCTCGGCAATGTGTAGGTCGGGGTTGAGTATTTCAACCTCTGTGTCGGTCTTAATATCACCTGCGGTCAGGGCACCGGGCCCGACAGCATCTATATAAATTGTTTTGGGGCCGTCCCCGTGTATCTTTAAAATGACACTCTTTAAATTGAGAACAATTTCTGTTACATCTTCCTTAACGCCCTCAATGGTAGAAAATTCATGGAGAATGCCATCGATTTTAACGGATGTTATTGCAAAACCGGGCAGGGAAGAGAGCAAAACACGACGCATGCTGTTGCCAAGTGTTGTGCCAAAACCCCTTTCAAGCGGTTCAACTATAAATTTTCCGTAAGTTCCGTCAGGTTGAAGGTCCGCCGTCTCAATTTGCGGCTTTTCGATACCTATCATTCAAAACCCTCCTTAAATCAGTGCGGGCTCAACAAGGCCCGCCGCCGTCTCAAGCAAAACTCAAGCGGCTTTATTACTTCGAGTAAAACTCGACAATAAGATGCTCTTCAACAGGCACTGCGATCTGGTCGCGTTCGGGCAGGTTAAGAACCTTTGCCTCTGCCTTTTCCCTGTCAATATCAAGCCATTGCGGCACGGGGCGAGCTTCATTTGCTTCAAGCATCAGCTTGAAGTTTTCGCTTTCCTTGCTCTTTGCCTTGATACCCAGGCTGTCGCCTTCTTTGAGCAAATATGAGGGAATATCAACTCTCTTGCCGTTTACCAAGAAATGGCCGTGAGTTACAAGCTGCCTGGCTTGTGCACGCGAGTTTGACCAACCCAAAAGGTAAACAACATTATCCAAACGGCTTTCGCAAATACGCAACAGGTTTTCACCGGTCATGCCTTGTCTGCGTTCTGCCATAAGGAAATATTTATGAAATTGCCCTTCTTGAATACCGTAATAACGCCTTGCCTGTTGTTTGGCGCGCAATTGCAAGCCGTATTCAGAAGTTTTTCTGCGGCGGCTTTGGCCGTGTTGGCCGGGCGCATATGCGCGGCGTTCAAATGCACACTTGCCTGTGTGGCAGCGTTCACCTTTCAAGAAAAGCTTTTTGCCTTCGCGGCGGCATAATTTACATACCGCTCCGGTATATCTTGCCATGTCAGTTACACCTCCTAATTTACTTGACTATACACGCCTTCTCTTTGGCGGGCGGCAACCATTGTGGGGGATGGGAGTAACATCTTTAATCATTGTTACTTCCAAACCTGCCGTTTGTAAGGACCTGATAGCCGCTTCACGACCCGAACCCGGGCCTTTTACATACACTTCAACGGTTTTCAAACCGTGTTCCATTGCCGCCTTGGCTGCAGTTTCGCCTGCGGTTTGGGCAGCAAAAGGAGTGGATTTTCTTGAACCTCTAAAACCCATTTCACCCGCACTGGCCCAGGATATGGCATTACCTTGTGAGTCGGTAATAGTAACTATTGTGTTGTTAAAGGTGGATTGGATGTGAGCGGCGCCATTTGGTATATTTTTGCGTTCGCGACGCCTACGCGTTCCTGTGGTTTTTTTAGCCATTTTATCCCTCCTTAATTATTGCTTCTTGTTGGCAATAGTCCTCTTTGGACCCTTGCGTGTGCGAGCATTGGTTTTTGAGCGTTGGCCCCTTACGGGCAAGCCTTTACGGTGGCGAACACCGCGGTAGCAACCAATTTCCGTCAAGCGCTTAACATCGTAAGCCACTTCCCTGCGCAAATCACCTTCTACATGGCAATTTTGCTCAATATAGTCACGGAGTTTGGCAACATCTTCTTCACTTAAATCTTTAACTCTTGTTTCCGGATTTACACCGGTTGCCGATACAATTTTACGAGCCGTTGAATGGCCGATACCAAAAATATAAGTAAGGCCTACTTCGATTCGTTTTTCTCTCGGCAAGTCAACACCTTGAATTCGCGCCATTTGTCAGTTACACCTCCAATAATGGTTTGCGCCTTTTAACCTTGGCGCTGTTTGTGCCTTGGGTTCTCACAGATAACTCTGATCTTACCCTTGCGTTTGATTACTTTGCATTTTTCGCAAATTTTCTTGACAGAAGGTCTGACTTTCATTTGAATACCCTCCTTAATCTACTTGGAACGCCAGGTGATACGGCCACGGGTGAGGTCGTAGGGCGACATCTCCACCGTTACCTTGTCACCGGGCAATATGCGTATGTAGTTCATACGCAGTTTACCTGAAATATGTGCCAATATCTTGTGCCCGTTTTCCAACTCAACCTGAAAGGTTGCATTAGGAAGGGCTTCAACAACTATACCTTCAACTTCTATCATATCCTGCTTTGCCATAAGTTTACCCTCCTATTGTTCAGAGTTGCTTTTTAGGCTGCACAAATCTGCCAGTGATTTTCTTAACGCGCGATTTGTTGCTGTTTGCGCCTCGTTGAGCCAAAATTCGGTGCTTTCAAGATGGCGCGGATTTTTCTTTTTGGGCCTGCCCAGGGGTCTTTCTTTGCCGTCACAAACATAAATGTGATTTTCATCAAGGCTTGTCACCGCCAAGAAACTGCCCTTGTCACGCCCGGCCAATGATTTGACTACACTGCCAACTCTCAAGTCCATAACTCTTCCGCCTTTAAAGTTGTGTGAGTATGAGCGGTCCATCTGCCGTTATGGCTATGGTGTGTTCAAAATGGGCCGAAAGTTTGCCGTCGAGCGTTTTTACCGTCCAACCGTCGGGCATGAGCCTGATTGCTGCCGAACCCTGGTTAATCATGGGTTCTATGGCCAAGGTCATACCGGGTAAAAGGCGTGTGCCCCGCCCGGCCTTGCCGAAGTTTGGAACGCTCGGGTCTTCATGAAGTTTTGAGCCTATACCGTGGCCTGTGTATTCTTTAACCACAGAAAAGCCTCGGGATTCGCAATAGTTTGAAATCGCCGCGCCTATATCGCCGATTCTGCCGCCCGCCACACAGACCTTAATGCCCTGGTAAAGGCTTTCGCGGGTCGTGTCACTCAGCCGCTGCGCCTCAGGCGAAATTTCGCCCGCCGCGAATGTGGCGGCATTGTCACCGATATAGCCGTTAAACTCGGCTCCAAGGTCAATGCTGACCAAGTCGCCCTTGGCGATTACACGCGATTTGCTCGGTATTCCATGAATAACCTCGTCATTTATGGATATGCATGCAACTGCGGGGAAGCCGTTGTAGTTTAAGAAGGCTGGTTGAGCGCCTTGTTTTCTTATGAAGTCACCGGCTATTTGGTCAAGTTGTGCCGTTGTGACCCCGGGCTCAACCGCGTCACCCGCAGCTTTTAGTGCCCCGGCCGCTATGAGGCAAGCCTCACGCATAAGTGATATTTCTCTGCCGGTTTTCAGCACTATCATGCTTATCTTATCCTCCGCTGTGAAGGGGAAGGCCCCCTCACAGATATTTGGGAATCAATCTAAGAAACCCTTGTAATGTCTCATCATCATCTGGCTTTCAAGTTGCTTCATTGTTTCAAGAGCAACACCGACCAGAATTATTATTGAAGTACCGCCCAGTGAAATGTTCATTCCGGTTTCGTGGTCGTAACCCTTTGTTAATATCAGGGTAGATATTTGTGAGAACAAAATGGGGAAGAGGGCCACAACACTCAAGAGCAAGGCACCTAAAAGGGTGATTCTGGAAAGGATTTTCCCGATATACCTGGCTGTGGGGTCACCCGGGCGAATGCCGGGGATTGTGCCGCTGTTTTTACGAATATTGTTTGCCATTTCAATGGGATTGTATTGGATGCTGGCATAGAAATAAGCAAAGCCGATTATCATCAGGAAGTAAATGATACCGTAGAACCAATTTTCATGCTTGAAGAGTTTGAAAAAGCTTTCCAAGCGTGAATCCGGCTTGATTGTCATAAACATCTCGATAGTGGGCGGGAGTGAAAGAATGGAGCTTGCAAAAATAACGGGCATAACCCCTGACATGTTTACCTTGATGGGGATATGGGTGCTTTGACCACCGTACATTTTGCGGCCCACAACGCGCTTGGCGTATTGCACGGGCAAGCGCCGCTCGGCATTGTCCATCCAGACTATAAAAGCAATCATCAAAATCAAAATTACGCCAACCAAGGGTGAAAGGACCAAGAAAGGGCCGCCCTTGGCCATGTAACCGATTTCGGGCCCGTAAAGTTGAGCTATAAGCGTGGGCAAGCGCGAAACAATACCGGCAAACAAGATTATGGAAATACCGTTGCCGATACCCCTCTCGTTAATCTGCTCGCCCAGCCACATGATCAGGGCCGTGCCGGCCGTAAAGCTCAAGACAATGATTATAGCTTGGAAAACTGCCCAGAAACCCGTAAAGGCTTGACCGCTTTGGTCCAGGGAAAGGAATTTACCGTTTCGCAGGTAGAAATAGTAGGCCGTGCTTTGGAGTATACCCAGTACAACCGTAACATAACGAGTAATGGCTGCAATTTTCTTACGCCCGACTTCGCCTTCTTTTTGCAACCTTTCAAGGTAGGGAATAGCTACTGTCAAAAGTTGCATAATAATTGACGAGTTGATGTAAGGGGTAATGGACATGGCAAATATGGTACCGTAGTTAAAAGCATTACCTGTCATCATGCTCAAGTAGTTCATGAAAGTACCCGAGCTCTGGTCGGCTATAATGCCTTCCGCACCGATGTTAACAAAAGGAACGGGAACTGCGGCACCAACCCTGAAAATGAAAACGACAAGTGCCGTAAAGAGTATTTTCTTTCTTAAATCGGCGATTTTCCATGCATTAACAAGTGTTTGCAACAAGTCAAATCACCTCTGCCTTTCCTCCGGCAGCTTCAATTTTTTCTTTGGCGGTTTCGGAAAAAGCATTGACACGCACTGTCAGCTTCTTTGTGATTTCGCCGTTCCCCAAAACTTTTATGCCATCAAAGCTACCTTTGACAAGCCCCGCATCATAAAGGGCTGCAGTGTCAACAACCGCACCGTCTTCAAAGCTTCTGTTAAGAGCAGCGAGGTTAACAATCACAATGTTTTTTGCAAACACATTGACAAAGCCTCTTTTTGGAAGCCTTCTTTGCAAGGGCATTTGACCGCCTTCAAATCCGGGATGTTGGCCGCGGCCGCCGCGTGACTTCTGACCCTTGTGCCCCCTACCCGAGGTTTTACCGTGGCCCGAGGACATGCCCCTGCCCACGCGTTTGCCCGTTTTGGTGGAACCGGGCTGTTTGGTAAGTTCGTGCAACTTCATTAGTTGGCACCTCCTTGAACAGCTTCTTCAGCTTCAATAAGGTGAGCGATTCTGTTGAGCTTGCCGCGGGTGGCGGCATTGTCCGGCTGAACAGCTACATCACCGATTTTGCGAAGGCCGAGAGCATGGGCGGTGGCAATTTGAACTTTAGTGCTGCCGATAAGGCTTTTTACAAGTTTAACTTGGATTCCTGCCATTTTCCACCCTCCTTAACCTAAAATTTCTTTAACTGTTTTGCCGCGTATTTCAGCGACTTCTTCAGCGTTGCGCAGGCTCAATAAACCATTAAAAGTTGCCTTGACAACATTGATGGGATTGTTTGAGCGCAAGGCCTTTGTACGAATATCTTTAATACCGGCTGTTTCAACAACAGCACGCACCGGGCCACCGGCTATAACACCCGTACCGGGTGCGGCGGGTTTCATCAAAACAACACCCGCACCGTATTTGCCCGTGATTTCGTGTGGAATTGTGGTGCCTTTGAGGGACACCCTAACCAAACTTTTCTTTGCGGTCTCGATACCTTTTCTAATTGCATCGGGGACTTCGCCGGATTTACCGATGCCATAACCGACCAGGCCGTTGCCATCGCCGACGACGACCAGGGCTGCAAACTTAAAGTTACGGCCACCCTTAACGGTTTTGGATACACGGTTGATGGAAACAACGCGTTCGGTCAGCTCCAATGCTGATGCATCAATCTTAGTCAAATGTTTTCCCTCCCCTTCTTAGAACTTCAAGCCGCCCTTGCGAGCGCCTTCGGCCAACTCTTGCACACGGCCGTGGTAAATATAACCGCCGCGGTCAAAAACGACCTTACTTATTCCTTTTTCGGCAGCACGCTTGGCTATGGTTTCGCCGACTTTTGCTGCTGCGTCTTTATTACCGCCGTATTGATCGAAGCCTTTTTCAAGGCTTGAAGCACTTACCAGAGTTTCGGCATTGACATCATCAATGATTTGAGCATATATGTTTTTCGCTGAGCGGAAAACATTCAGGCGCGGACACTCGGCCGTGCCCTTGACCTTGCCGCGTACTCTTTTGTGGCGTTTGAGCCTTGCTTTATTGCGGTCCGGTTTTTTAATCATGAGATTACACTCCTTACACAGCGGTCGGCAATGCCTGCCGCCTTTACATTACTTGAGCATTTCACACCCGATGAGGGTGCTTGTTCGGTTGTTTGCACGCCCAACGCTCAATACGCGTGCCAAAAGCCGATATGGGACAAAAGTTTTCAAATTAAAACTTTTATATACCCTTACCCGCCTTACCTTCTTTGCGGCGAATAACTTCGTCTGCATATTTAATGCCTTTGCCCTTATAGGGTTCGGGCGGACGCTTGGCGCGAATTTCAGCGGCAAATTGGCCAACGGCCTGTTTGTCTGCACCGCTTACTATGATTTTGTTTGGCGAGGGAACTTCAACCGTTACACCTTCGACTTCGGTCAACTTCACTTGGTGTGAAAAACCGATATTCAAAACCAGGTCCTTGCCTTCTTTGGCGGCACGAAAACCTACACCGTTGACTTCAAGTTCTTTTTTGTAACCTTCGTTTACGCCGATTACCATGTTTGAAATCAAAGTTCTGGTCAGGCCGTGCAAAGATCTGCTTTCTTTACTGTCATTTGCGCGGGTAACATTAATAGTGTCGCCGTCAAGTTCCAAAGCGATGTTTGAAGGCATGGTTTGCACAAGCTGGCCTTTGGGGCCCTTAACCGTTACCGTGCTGCCGTCTATCTTAACTTCCACACCTGCGGGGACCGTAATGGGCATTTTACCTATTCTTGACATTTTGACAGCACCCCCTTACCAGACATAAGCAAGAACTTCGCCGCCGACATTGGCTTTGCGTGCGTCCTTGTCAGTCATTATACCCTTGGATGTGGAGAGGATGGCAACACCCAACCCCCTCATAACTTGAGGCATATCTTCACAGTTTGTGTATATCCGCAAGCCGGGTTTTGAAACCCTGCGCAAGCCGGTTATAACCTGTGATTTATTCGAACCGTATTTTAAGATAACTTCGATAACACCCTGTTTACCGTCGTCTGTCACCTTAAAGCTTTTGATATAACCCTCATCCACGAGAACTTGAGCAATCGCTTTCTTCGTGTTTGATGCGGGAATTTTCACCGTGTCGTGCTTGGCTGAACTCGCGTTGCGAATTCTTGTCAGCATATCGGCGATGGAATCCGTAATTTGCATACCTTAATCCTCCTTTGCAACTGCTCTTTTACCAGCTGGCCTTTCTTACGCCCGGGATTTGACCTGCATGGGCGAGTTCCCTGAAACAAATACGGCATACCCCATATTTGCGTATATAAGCGTGCGGCCTGCCACAGATTTTGCACCTGTTGTATTGCCTTGAGGAATATTTTGCCGGTCTTGCTTGTTTAACCCTTAATGATTTTTTGGCCACTGTTTTTCCTCCTTAACCTGCAAACGGGGCACCCATGAGCGACAAAAGCTCGCGTGCTTCCTCATCGGTATTTGCCGTTGTGATAAATGCGATGTCCATTCCCCTGACTTGGTCGATTTTATCATAATCGATTTCGGGGAAGATCAGTTGTTCTTTAAGACCCATTGAATAGTTGCCGCGCCCGTCGAAAGAGTTGGGGTTGATCCCCCTGAAGTCCCTTACACGCGGTAGGGCAATGTTGAAGAGCCTGTCCAGAAATTCGTACATTCTGTCACCCCTGAGGGTTACCTTGGAGCCGACAGTCATGCCTTCACGCAGCTTAAAGTTTGCAACCGATTTTTTAGCCTTACAAATAATGGGTTTTTGACCCGTGATTTGTGTGAGGTCTGAAACAACCGCTTCAATAATCTTTGGATTGTCGCGTGCTTCACCACAAGCTACATTGACAACAATTTTTTCAAGCTTGGGGATTTGCATGACGCTTTTATATTCGAATTTCTTCATAAGAGCAGGCGCGACTTCTTTATCGTACATTTCTTTTAATCTTGCCATTTGTCATCTTCCCCCTTACTCAAATTCTGCCAAACAGTTCTTCTTTTTGCATGTGCGGACCTTTTTGCCCTTGGCATTTATTTTGCTGCCTGTTCTGGTCGGGTTACCGCATTTTGGGCAAATAATCTGAACTTTTGATGCGTACAGAGCGCTTTCGGCTTGAACCAAACCACCGGGTTCGCCCATGGTACGCGGTTTTATATGTTTTGTGACTATGTTGACGCCTTCAACAATTACCTTGCCTTCTTTGGGGCTGACTTGCATAACCTTGCCCCTCTTGCCGCGGTATTTGCCGTTTATAACGACGACTTCATCACCGGTTCTTACATGTAGTTTTTTCTTCATAGTAGCTCCTCCCATCAAAGCACTTCAGGCGCAAGGCTGAGGATTCTGAGATATTCTTTCTCACGAAGTTCCCTGGCCACCGGGCCGAATATGCGTGTGCCTCTGGGGTTCTTGTCATCATTGATGATAACGGCTGCATTTTCGTCAAAGCGAATGTAAGTGCCGTCTTTACGGCGAACGCCGCTTGCGGTACGGACCACAACTGCCCTTACAATTTCACCTTTTTTAACAACGCCGCCGGGCGCTGCTTTTTTAACCGACGCTACGATGACATCGCCTATATTGGCATACCTCTTACCGGAACCGCCGAGCACGCGGATGCACATGATTTCCTTCGCGCCCGTGTTGTCGGCAATATTAAGGCGGGATTCTTGTTGTATCATTGTGTTTGCCTCCTTACACTTGCGCCAAACTATTTGGCTTTTTCAAGAACCTCAACCAAGCGCCATCTTTTGTCTTTAGACAACGGACGGGTTTCCATAACAAGCACGCGGTCGCCTATAGCGCACTCATTTTGCTCGTCATGGGCCTTGAGCTTAACGGTTCTGTTGATAATCTTTTTATAAAGCGGATGACTAACCTTGTCTTGAACAGAAACAACGATGGTTTTGTCCATCTTGTCGCTGGTGACTATACCTACGCGGGTTTTTCTGAGATTTCTTTCGCTCATAGCTCTTCGCCTCCCTTTCCTTACGAGTTCTCGCCGTGTAATTGGATATCGCGTTGAACTGTTTTTATACGAGCGATATTTTTCCTAACGGCACTGATTCGCATTGGATTATCGAGCTGGTTAATGGCTTGTTGGAAGCGCAGTTTAAAAAGCTCGTCCTTCAGCTCAAGCAGCTTAGCATCCAGCTCTTTTGCAGAAAGTTTTCTTATTTCAACGGCTTTCATTATTGCTCACCACCCGATCCTTCTTTAGATATAAACTTGCTCTTAATTGGCAGTTTATTGGCTGCAAGACGCATGGCCTCGCGTGCTGTTTCTTGGTCTACACCCGCTATTTCAAACATGATCCTGTCGCGTTTGACAACCGCTACCCAGTGTGAGGGTGCACCTTTACCCGAACCCATTCGAGTTTCAGCGGGTTTTTCCGTTACTGACTTCTGGGGGAAAATTTTGATCCAAACCTGGCCGCCGCGCTTGATAGAGCGGGTCATGGCTATACGGGCTGCTTCGATTTGGTTGGAGGTAATCCAGGCTGATTCCATAGCCATAAGGCCATATTCGCCGTAGGTGATTGTATTACCCCTGGAGGCGCTGCCTTTCATGCGGCCCCTGTGCTGCCTACGGTACTTGACGCGTTTTGGTAACAGCATTATTTAGCTCCCCCTTCCCTTCGCGGTCTGCGGCTGTCGTGGAGAATCTCGCCCATGTAAATCCATACTTTTACGCCAATCTTTCCATAGGTGGTGTTTGCCTCGGCAAAACCGTAGTCAATATTGGCCCTTATGGTTTGCAAGGGGATGGATCCTTCATGATAGTGTTCGGTGCGGGCAATTTCCGCGCCGCCCAGCCTGCCTGATACTTGTGTTTTTATGCCCCGTGCTCCAACGCGCATGGTGCGGCCGATAGCTTGCTTCAATGCACGGCGAAATGATACACGCCTTTCTAATTGAGCCGCAATGCTTTCGGCTACCAGTTGTGCATTGAGGTCG
This sequence comes from Clostridiales bacterium, assembly GCA_012524025.1. GTDB lineage: Bacteria > Bacillota > Clostridia > Oscillospirales > Acutalibacteraceae > UBA1447. The sequence goes on from JAAYSC010000028.1 coordinate 12,972, forward strand.
GGCTGTTTAACTTCGACGATTTTAAGAGAAACCTCTTTACCGCCTAACTTTTTTTCGCAAATTAACTTAAGTTTTTCAATTTCCGAACCCGAGCGGCCTATGACCATGCCGGGTTTGGCGCAGTGAATGGTGATGTGAACGCGCTTTGCATCGCGTTCGATCTCAACCTTGGGTACCCCTGCAGGAGCAAGAATTTCCAATAAGTAATTGCGAAGATTATAGTCTTCTACCAGTATGTCACCAAAGTCGGAAGAATTGGCATACCAGCGTGATTCCCAATCTTTTATAACGCCGACTCTGAATCCGTTTGGATTAATTTTTTGTCCCATTGTTCAACCTCCTCCTCGCCTATTCCTTTTCCTTGAGTACAAGGGTAATGTGTGATGTCTTCTTGTTAATCCTAAAGGCTCTGCCTTGAGCTCGGGGCCTTATCCTCTTAAGGGTGGGGCCTTGGCTTACATGACATTCAGCCACATAGAGATTTTCAATATCCATATTCTTATTGTTTTCCGCATTGGCCATAGCGGAGTTTAAAAGCTTTTCCAAGGGTTCACACGCGGCCTTGGGCGTGTGTTTCAAAATCGCCATAGCCTTGTCGGCCGGCTTGTTGCGAATAAGGTCAAGAACTATCTTAACTTTTCGCGGCGCGATGCGTACATAAGTAGCTTTAGCAGTTGCTTGCATGAAAATTCACACTCCTTCTGACCGTGTTATCTTGCTCCCGATGTTTTAGAACCGGGGTGCCCTCTAAAAATTCTTGTTGGGGCGAATTCACCTAGTTTGTGACCGACCATATCTTCTGTTACATAAACCGGAACATGTTTGCGACCGTCGTGAACAGCAAAGGTGTGGCCAACAAAATCCGGGAAGATTGTTGAACTGCGGCTCCAAGTTTTTAAGACCTGCTTTTTGCCGGTTTTATTCATTTCCCTTACTCTTTTAAGCAATACTGCTTGTACATAAGGTCCTTTTTTTACACTTCTGCCCATATTTTAAGCTCCTTTCACCTATTATTTGCTACCACGGCGTTTAACAATCAATTGATTTGATTTCTTCTTCCTCTTTCTTGTCTTGCGACCCAGAGCGGGTTTACCCCAAGGGGTAAGCGGGCTGGGCATGCCTATGGAAGTTCTGCCCTCACCACCGCCGTGCGGGTGATCGTTGGGGTTCATTGCAGAACCGCGGACAGTCGGCCGCCAACCCATATGGCGTTTGCGACCGGCTTTTCCGATCTTAATGTTTTCATGCTCTTCATTGCCGACATGACCGATGGTTGCCATACAGTTTGCCGGAACATTGCGTATTTCGCCGGAAGGCAAACGCAAAAGAGCATAGGGCCCTTCTTTTGCCATAAGGTGTGCCGCATTACCGGCCGAGCGTGCCAGTTGACCGCCCCTGCCCGGATAAAGCTCAACATTATGTATTACGGTACCTGTCGGGATATTTGCCAAGGGCAAAGCATTGCCGGGCTTAATGTCTGCATTGGGGCCGGATATGACCGTATCGCCGATTTTAAGGCCCGAGGGTGCCAAAATATAGCTTTTAACACCGTCTTCGTATTGAATAAGGCTGATATAGGCCGAACGATTTGGGTCGTATTCAAGGGTTAAAACTTCTGCCGGCATATCAAACTTATTTCTCTTGAAATCAATTACCCTGTATTTTTTGCGATTACCGCCGCCGCGATGACGAACCGTGATTACACCGCGGTTGTTCCTGCCGGCTTTTTTGTTGAGCGGTTGCAAGAGACTTTTTTCGGGTGCTACCTTTGAAAGGCCCGAATAGTCGGCACCGGTCATGTTACGCCTGGCGTTGGTTGTAGGTTTATAAACTTTGTTTGACATTAATTTCACTCTCCCAAAAGCGGCTTCGCGGAGTATGTCATGCTCCATACCTCACCGCCGGAATTTTTGGTCTTATCAGACCATGCCATCGAAGAAGTCGATGGTCTTGGAATCTTCTGTCAGGGTAACAATCGCCTTTTTCCAAGAACGAGTGTAGCCCTCAAACCTGCCTTGACGGCGAAGTTTGCCACGCACATGGCTGGTGTTGACTTTTTTAACTTCAACATTAAAAAGTTCTTCAACAGCTTTGGCTATTTCGATTTTATTGGCTTTCTTGTCAACCTCGAAGGTGTACTTCTTCAGCATTGTGGCATCCATACTGGCTTCGGAAATAATGGGACGCAAAATAATATCTTGAGCTAACTTACTCATACATATACCTCCTCAATCTTGGCTACGGCATCCTTCAAGACAAGCAAGGTGTCACAGTTGAGGATGTCATAAACATTGAGTGTATTTACAAGCGTGGTTTTTACGCCTTCAATGTTACGCGCACTTCTGTAAATAATATCGTCCTTTTCGGGCAAAACTATAAGAGTTTTGCGGCCGGTTTCAAGGGCCGAGAGGACCTTGACGATTTCTTTGGTCTTGATTTCTTCAAGGGTGAATTTGTCAAGCACCAACATTTCTTCAGCCGCAACCTTGGATGAAAGGGCTGATTTCATGGCCAGCCTTCTGACCTTTTTGTTGATGGATTTTTTATAGGTGCGCGGTTTGGGGCCCAGTGCCACACCGCCGCCTACCCATTGAGGTGAACGGATTGAACCGTGTCGGGCACGACCGGTACCCTTTTGGCGCCAGGGTTTTCTACCGCCGCCGCGGACTTCCGAACGCGTCTTGGTTGATTGGGTGCCTTGGCGTTTGTTTGCCAAATGACCGACAACACACAAATGCATTGCGGAAACATTGGGCTCGATTGCGAAAATTTCTTCGGCAAGCGTAAGGTCGGAGACCTTTTTGCCCTTTTCGTCAAAAACTGATAATTTTGGCATTGTTTTCCGCTCCTTCCTATGCCTTAATGCTGGTGCTGATCATAACAATGCCACCCTTGGCACCGGGTACGGCACCTTTAAGGGCAATCAGATTGTTTTCAGCATCAACCTTAACTACAGTGAGATTTTTGATGGTAACCCTTTCCCTGCCCATATGGCCGGGGAGTTTTTTACCCTTATAAACTTTGCCGGGATCGGCACATGCACCTATTGCACCGGGGTGCCTTACAACCGAAGAGGTGCCGTGTGTTGTTTTCATCTTGGCAAAGCCCCATCTTTTAACGGTGCCCGCCCAGCCCTTACCTTTACTGGTGCCGACAACATCAACACGGTCGCCTTCTTGGAAGGTGTCCGCCTTGATAATGTCACCTACATTTAAGCCGTCGAAGTCTATCCTTCTAAACTCCCTAAGATTTTTCTTGGCACCGACTTTTTGCTTATCAAAGTGACCCTTGAGCGGTTTGTTAAGGCGCTGAACCTTAATATCACCAAAACCCAATTGCAGGGCTTCGTAACCGTCGTTATCCAAAGTTTTTTTCATAACCACCGGGCAGGGACCCGCCTCAATAACGGTGACCGGGATAACAGTGCCCTTTTCGTCAAAAACTTGTGTCATTCCAAGTTTTTTGCCAATGATTGCTTTTTGCATTTTCTTCCTCCTTACAGGTTATTGGTTGGCTTGGCCAACATGACCTTCAGTGCTGAAAACAGAGCTTTTCTTCCACACTATATTACTTAACGCTTGTGATGCGCATTATATAATGTAATATGTATTGCTACAGTTTAATCTCAATTTCAACACCGGCCGGGAGCTCGAGCCCGGTGAGCGCTTCGACGGTTTTGGCCGACGGCCTGACAATGTCGATAAGCCTCTTGTGTGTTCTTTGTTCAAACTGTTCGCGAGCGTCCTTATATTTATGAACTGCGCGCAAGACCGTGATAATCTCTTTTTCGGTCGGGAGCGGTACCGGACCGGAAACTTGTGCGTTTGTACGCTTTGCCGTTTCAACTATCTTTTCCGCCGACTTGTCTAAAAGATTGTGGTCATAACTTTTGAGCCTGATTCTGATCTTCCCTTTAACTGCCATTATTTTTACGCCTCCTCAAATTGGCGGGCTGTGCAAATTTGTGACACGGGACCGTGCGTCCTGTTTCGTCTGCCTGAAAAACCCCGAAAACAATGTCCGGGGTTGACCGACCTATTTGCACTACCCCACAAAGCAAGGCCGCCGGGAATGCGGCTTTAACTTTAGGGATAAGTTTCGCCCGGTTTAAAATCGGACATACTCATCGAAAATTCCCCACCTCAAGGGGTGGCCACCTTTCGAATCATCGCATATCTGCCGTCTAAAAACATTTTTGGGCACAATAAGCCCTGTCAATAAGAACAGCCTTGACATACTAACACAAGCAAAAACCATTTGCAAGCAAAATTTGAGTTTTTTTATGTTTTTAGTGCTTTTGACTGATTATTGCTCATCTTGGCTGCTTACTCATAGCGTTTTTGTAGAGAGCCCGGGCCAAAATCTTGTTATTTCCTTCCTTACCCTCTTGCCACATATCATCTTCTATTGTTTTGTCGCTATACATAACTCGCATATCCGTCAAAGTTTTTTCGGATTTGTCGCGGGAGGAGAAAATAAATATTGTGGCCCCCTTCTTGTTTTTTGTTGCACTTAATCTTTGAGGCTCGATCTTAAGTTTCTTGGAAGCTGCCAAGATATGAGGGTCATTGGGATTTTCCGTGTAAGTTATAAGGTCCCCTGTGGCAACCGACTCATAAGACCATTCCTTATAAGTGCCCGGCTTTTCTGTGTTTGCAGCCTTGGTCGTGGTGGTAGCTTTGCCCCCGCTTGTTTCTTGAGTTTGTTTTACAGTGCTCGCTTGCGTCTTGTTTGGGGCGGTCTCATCTTTAGGGCTACTGACAGTTTTGTCTGCGGGCGTTTGGCTTTGTGTGCCGCTTGAATTGTCTGCCTCACCATCTTGGCTTGGCTGCTCGCTAACTTCGTCAAGGGGCAATGTGTCCGAAGGTGTGCTTTGCTCACTTTGAAGAAGGTCCGGTTTTTTCGTCGGCATATCATCTTGCCCTTTGCCTGAGTTGCAAGAACTCAAAAGCATGACCAAGGCAAACACCAAGATAAAAAAGCTTGACAATTTGTATTTTAAAATCAAACTAAACACCTCAAAATATAATTAGTTGACAATAAATCTTCAGGGAAAAACAGCGCGGCTTGTGCCGCGCTGTAATTTACTCATAAGAGTCGACATCCTTTAACCGATAAGAGACATGACAATTTCAATTACGGGAGCAACCAAGTTTGTAATCATCTGAACAATGTCGTGGTCTAAAATACCTTTAATCAATTCAAGAACTTCGCGTATCTCACCGATATTGTCTATGAAACCGCCCAGGATATTAATTAAATCCATTACTTTCACCTACCTTTTTAAAAACAGCAGTTGATAAACCGCCTGCTCGCAGTTTACCACAAAAAAATGTAACCTTGTTTCCTTTAAGGAATTTCAGCTTTTATTCTTTCGCTCGACAATCTCATCCTCAAAAGAAGAAAGGCACGGCTTTTGAAGCAGCCGTGCCCTTGCAAGCTTTGTTCAACCTAAAAGCCAAAGAAATTAGCCAGAAAACCAACAATACCGCTGATAATGTTAAAGTTTTCCAAAAAATGCTTGAAATCGATCCCTTTGACCAATGACGGTAAAATCTCTAAAAGAAAGCTCCAGTCCATCAATTTCACCCCCTAAATAAAAATTTGCCCAGTTTCACTTTCATGGCGGCAAGGGCCGGACAAAAAATGAAACTTAAAACACTGCACAAATCCCTGCCCATAAGGGGCAAGGATTTATTGTGTAGCTAATATTAGCAACTTACTTCTTTTTTGTCAAGTAAAACAAGGAGGGCAGCACGAAGCCGCCTTCCTTGTTTTTGTTTTTTCGTCGATTAGGCAAAAAGACCCATGATAAAGTCGAGCGCTTCACCAAAGAAGCCCGAGATCGTCTCAATAATTTCTTCACCTAAAACCGATGAAAGGAGTTCAAATATTTGTGCAAAAATTTCATTGAGCATTTCCATTTACTACACCTCCCTTTCTTTACGGTGCCCAAGGGGCACCTTGAAACAAACCCATATTACCATATATGGTTTTATTTTTATTGACTATTTAGAAATTGCCTTGTCAACTTAAATGTTCTCGGTATCTGCTTTGGGCTTTATAAAAATATGCTTTATGCCCTTGTTTGATGTATCGCGCTGGTCTATTTCAAAAAGACCGGTTGCTTGTATCAGGGGGGTCAACTTTGTATAGCCGTAATTCCTGCTGTCAAAAGAAGGCTGCTTTTTTAAGAGGAGATTGCCGACATCACCCAAAAAAGCCCAGCCGTCATCGCCTGCCAAGTCATTTACCGAATTTAAAATCAAGGTTGCTATTTTTTTAGGTACCCCGGCCGCTTGTTGCACGGGATGTTTGTAATGAGGGTGCTCGACTTGTTTCTCACCCTCTTCCTTTTCTTCGGCCATCAAAATTTCAAGGTAGATAAACTTATCACAAGCTACTATAAACGGATCGGGCGTTTTCTTTTCCCCTATGCCTATCACCCTTACACCCGCTTCACGCAAACGAATGGCCAAGCGAGTGAAATCACTGTCACTTGAAACAAGGCAAAAGCCATTTACTTTGCCGCTGTATAAAATATCCATGGCATCAATTATCATGGCGGAATCCGTAGAGTTTTTTCCGTAAGTATAACTATATTGTTGTATGGGCGTGATTGCATTATCCAACAAGACCGTTTTCCAACCCGAAACCAAGCTTGAGGTCCAGTCCCCGTAAATTCGCTTCACGGTCGGTGTTCCATAAAGTGCTATCTCATCCATCATGGCTTTTATGTAACGGTAGGAGACATTGTCGGCATCAATCAAGACTGCTAATTTTAAATCCGAAGCACTTTCTTGCACATTAACACCTTCCTTTCCAAAGTGTTCTTAATTGTATCTTTCTTTTTTATACTTCATCTGTTTGGGCTTCTCTTTCATAACCGTAATAGGAACCGTTGCCTGTTCTTCCCCGCTTGTAAAGACCTAGCATACCCTGGTTGTAGAAACTTCCGTCTTCCCCGTCGGTTGTCATGGTTAAGACGGTACCTATAATGTTAGCCCCGGCAATTTCAAGTTCGCTCAAGGTGTCGGCAACATTATTTGCCTTGGCATAGTCTTCACGAACAGCATAGACTATAGAGTTTACAACGGGCACCATGGTCAGGCAGTCGGAAACGACTCGTGCGGGCGGCGTGTCAAGAACAACATAGTCAAATTCACTTTTTACCCTTTCCAACAATTCCTTAAATTCATCCGAAGCAATTATTTCGGTGGCTTTTCCGGAGGTTCCGCCGCCGGGTAAGATAAAGAGGCCCAGGGAGCGTACGAATTTGATTGTACTGTCACAAGTTTCGGTCCCCTTGACAATTTGGATAATACCCGGTCTTCCCTCTTCTTTTATCCCTGCCATATTCAAGACCTCCGGCCTTCTCAAGTCGCAGTCCATCAACAAAACTGACTTGCCTGTTTGTGCCAAGGCACAGGCAAGGTTTATGGATAGTGTTGTTTTACCTTCATCTTCAAAGGTACTGGTCACCGCAAAAATATTTTTATCATATTCTTGAAGGTTGTTTTCAACCTTGGCCCTTATAGATTTAAAGCTTTCAATAAAGGCAAAACTTACGGAGTTTTCATTGCTTAACAAGGGCCCGCGCATAGTCTTTTTATTGAGTGCGGTTTTCGAGTATTGCTCTAAATTAGGTATCATACCCAAGAATCTTGCATTTAACTTGACCCGGGCATCATCGGATGACCTTACGGTGTCGCGCACCAACTCCGAAATATAAACTCCTGCCGCCACAAGGACTGCCCCCAGCAAAAACCCCAGACCCGCTGATTTTATTGAGCTGTGCTTGTTGGCCACGATCGGCTCTTGCGGGCTGTTGACCACAACCACCCCTATGCTTGGGTCCAAATCTTTAAGATATTCGGGAAAATATTTATTGGCAACCTCAAGTGCTTTCTCACAAAAGTTTTTATCCTTGTTGTTTGCCGATATCTTAAAAATACCTGTATTTGACGCTTTTGAAATGGTTAAGGAATCCCTGGCTTCGCTCTTGCTGAATCCCGAACCCATCTCGGCTGTAATTTTGTCCACAATATAGTCGCTTCTGAGCAAAACCAAGTACTTATTGGCATCACTCTCGTCATAAATTTTTTGATTGGTTAAAACCTTGCTCTGATTGCCGTTTTCATCGTAAGTTGTGACATAGGTTCCGGTAGTCAAGGCTATGACCATATTTGAGTTATAAACCTCGACATAAGTTACAGCCGCCACTATAAAGAAAACCAGGCCCAAGGCTATAGCCGACGCTGCAAGCAACCAAAGTCGCTTGAGCAGAGCCTTAAGAGTTCTTAGCAAGGTTGAGTAGCTAAACTTTTCACTTGTCGTGTTACCGATTGCAGCACCGGACAAATCAATTCCCCCATATCATTTCTAAAATATCATTTACAAAAACATCTGACAGATTCACTCAAAACAAATTTTTAAAAGACGGAAATAACTCCCGCCCGTCTTTTTTTGTAAGCACGGCACCCAAAGAATCAACGCCCGACATTTCCAAGCGTTTTATCCACCGCACCATATCACCTACACCGACATAATCTTGCCTTATCACCGGTAAAAACGCATCGGAAATTTCGGCTAAAACTCTTATATCTTCATATTTTAAGGCCGCCGGTGAATCGATAATTATGAAATCAAAAAACTTGCGTGCTTTTTCAAGCAAGCCCTTGACTTTTTTATGGCCGATTATTTGGCAAGCCTGCTGACTTTGGCCGCCCGATTCTATCTTGTAAAAGTTTTTTAAATCCGTTTCTTGAATTAAAGCTTTCACGCTGCCGCCGTCTTGCACATAAGCTATGAGACCGGGGTTTGCTTCAAGCTCATTTTGCAGGGCATCCGTCTTTGATCGGCGTAAGTTAAAATCTGCAAAAAGTACCTTTTTACCCCTTTGGGCCAATGAGCGTGCAAGCCTTTCACCGACATGGGTTCGGCCTTCATCTTCAAGCGCAGAAGCAAGAAGAATTACACTGCCTCCATCGCCCGAAAAGCTTTTTTCAAGATCTAAGCCAAGTGTGGAAAAACAGTCGAACTTTTCAAAGTTTTCAGGTTCGTCAAAGCTACTCAAGGCTACCTCCGCCAAGAAGGTCAGCCCTAATTTTTCTTCCAAATCTTCCGGCCAAACAAGGGTGTCTTTTGCTGCCCAGGACAAGGACAAGATGATTAGCGCCAAGCCTGCCCCTGCCACCGAAGCATAAAAGGCTTTTTTGACCGCCTTGCTTTCATTAACAACAAAGGGTTCTTTGCTCATCTTTATATTTTCAAGGCCCAAATCGGGTGCAAGTATTTTTAAATATTTGTTATAAGTATCTGTTGCTACATCTGACAGATCCTTTATGAGTTGTGCATCGCTACCTTTGAGACCCACTGTCATAAGGCCCGGGGCTTGGGTAAGCCCGACTGTAATGCTTTTTTCAATATCTTGCCTTTCATATTTACCCTGCAAGGCCTGATACAATTCTTCGATAGCTTGGTCGCTTTTTAAGAGCAGGGCATACCTTTCCACATCTTTTTCGATGTAAGGGGTGTGCGACTTTTTCATTGTGCCTTCATCGCTTTGTAAAAGGTCTTGGTCTGTTTTTATAAAAGCCAGGGTAAGTTCGCTGTAATATTCCTTTACGAAGGTAGCTGTACTGTAAGTGTAGGCAAGAAAGCCTAATAGAAGGGTAAGGGCTAAAATAAACCAAGTATATTTTTGAAATCTATAAAATAAATGTTTAAGGTCCAGAACCCCGTCCTCGGTCTGCCCGACCCTTGTTTGGCTGCCGGCTTCTGTTTGCATTTAAATCCCTCTCAACTATCGTTTACTTGTCAACGCCGCCTTCTTAAGAGGCCCGTGTCCAAAGAGCGCGGCACGGGTTCGTTGTTGACGACGGCTTGGGGTGAAATGTTCAACATTCTGTCCAGCCCCCTTCGGCTGATGTTGGGAGGGAAATATCGAATCATTCTCAATAAATTATTTGGCCTGTTTCTTAAAGAGTGGGCATCGGTGGCAATGAAGTTTGCCGCATTTTTAAGAACCATTTCATAGGCCAACTCAAATTCTTCACGCCCGTCCATACCGGCCAAACTCGCCGCATTAACTTGTAAGAGCGCCCCCATGTCCAGTAAAAAATTTGCCCGATCATATTGCTTTTGTATAAATGAATACCTTTCGGGATGGGCTATTATTGGGGTCAGGCCTTTTTCAAATATGTGTTCAACATAGCGCAAAACCGTAGAAAAACTAATGCCTCTCATAGGGAATTCCACCAAGAGGTACCTGCTCTTGTTCATGGTTACGCTTTCCAATGAATCCGTAAAAAAAAGATCATCGCTGGCATAAACCTCGGCACCGGGATATATTTTCAAACCCAGGCCCCTTTGGTCAACAAGTTCTTGCAAGTTTTTTATTCTGTCATCACGCGCTTGGACATAAGATGCAATGTCATGCAACTGTGTCAGATGCGAGGTTGCAAAAACTTGATCAATACCGTTTTCCACCGCCATGCGGCACAAGGCGAAAGAAGTTTCAATGTCACGCGGACCATCGTCCATGCCATAGAGTATGTGACTGTGTATATCTATCATTTACCCACCTCTTGGCCAACTGCTCAATAATCAGCACAAACAGTGCGCAGTTTAACAGGCATTATGATATCACCTAATCGCCTATTCGTCAAACAAAGCGGGCAACAAAGCTCTCTCTTGATCATTTAAAGCGTAAAGAGCACGCAAGCAAAAACCCTGGCTGAAGGGCATGGGCATAAGTCGGCTTGAATAAAAGCCGACACCCATGGTATCACCTTGCGAAAAATCAAGCCTGCCGTCCCTACGAGTCACAGATTTTAAATAGCCCAAGGCAGCGATTGCTGCCTCTTTACAAGCGGGCCGGTTTTTGATTTTATTGCTTTGAATTAGAAACCAAGCCAAAACCGCCGTGGCAGAAGAGTCGGGCACGCTGTCAAAAAACAGATGCCTGCTCCATGCTCCGTTTTCGCTTTGAGCTTGTAAAATTTTATCGGTAAAATCTATTATAAGCCTCCTTAAAAACTCTTCGAAATCATTCAAGAAAGCTTTAAATTCAGTCTTTTGCTCAACACTATCCGTTCTTTTTATAGTCAGATATGTATCTATAAGCCCTATGGCCCACCAAGCGCAACCTCGACCCCATCCTATGATTCCGCCCTTTTTATGGTTTTTGATATCATAGCAATGAAAGGGCAGGCCGCTGTCTTTATCCATGCCGTAAGAATAAAAGTCTTCTATTTGGCGCCTTGCAAGCTCCAAGGCCTTCGAGCATTCAAATTTTATGGCATAGTCGGTCAGGAAGGGGCAAACCATGCCCACACTGTCGACAAAACGCAAAGACTTTTTGTTTTTATTGTAACAAAGTGTGTCGTCTTCCCCAATAAAGCCCTCCAATGCTTTGTAAACAAGCAAGTAAAAATCTTTGAGGCTTTTCTCATCCGATTTATTTATACTTGCCGGCCAAAGAGAAAAAGCTAAGATGCCCAAAGCCGGGTCCCTGTAATCATTTTTTATCTCACCGTCTGAATCTGTCATTTTCTTGATTGTTTTCTCATACCTTAGTTTATTTAAAAGGCCGCCCTCTCTTGCCGCAACCAATAGTGAGGCCGTCTGCCAAAGCTGCAGGTTTTTTGCATACCTTCCTTTTGAGCTACCGTAAGGCAAAAAAACTATATCGTTTTCCCCGTGGGGCACTCTGCTGTTTTTCTCGACTTGCTTTGACACTGATTTTTCCAGTTTTTTCTGCCAGGCTCCATAATTATTTATACGGCCCATGTGTATTCGACCCAGCCAAGTAAAAAAAGATGGGGCTGCCATAAAAAGAAAAAAGCAAATCATTAGAATATTTGAGAAAATTAAAAAAATTATTGCTGTTTTCAAGTTCAAGCCCTCCCCTCTTTCATATTTGCCGCTTTAAGCAGCTCTTGACCCGCTTCCAAGGCGGACCGCCTGATGGCGGGCATTTTATTTAAAAGCGCTTCTCTTATCGCTTCTTCCGCTCCCCTCAAACTTTCCCATGTTTGATAAAGGTCTTTTTTTATATCGCTTGTTCCTTTCAAGTCCACAAGATAAAGCGGTTTTCCAAAGATATCTTTTGCTATTCCCCGCGCCTTGGCACTATAGCCCAAAACCATGGTGGGCACCCCGCTACTGTAAGCGGCTATTGACGCATGAGTTCTGGTGCAAATAAAAAAACGCAGCTTTGAAATATAATATTTGCTCTCTGCCGCATTGAAGTCCTTGTCAATTCTGTAGAGCCTGTCGGCATATTTTTTTGAAATCAAAGAACGAAGTTTCTCCAAACTTTCCCAATCATCTTCCACATGGGCTATAAAAGATAGGGATAGGCTACTGTTTTCCAAAACATCCTCAAGCAAGGCTGCCAAAATATCTAAAAGCTCCGCATTGGCTGCTTCTGCCAGTGGGCTTACATTTATTCCCAAAGTGTTGGGCCTCGGTTGGAAGTTTGGGTTCTTTGCCTTTTTCGCCTCCAATAAGAAAGCTGGATCGGCATGCAAAAAGATGTTTTTATTTATTCCTTTGCTCTTTAGGAGTTCATAGGTCAAACTTTCACGCAAAAAGAGACCGCTGATTTTAGACAAGTTTTTCAGCTTTGCGGCACTCAAATCTTCTTGACCTATCGATGCAGCCCATAAATAAACTTTTTTGCCCCGCCTTACAAGCTCCTCACTCAAACAACAAATGATAGGGTTTTCACCGTAACAATAGGTATCCCCGCCCACCGAAAGACAGATATCGGCTTGCATGGCTTCCTGCAAAAATTTTGAGTAACTTTTTTTAATGCTATAGCTCTCATCTTTTAAAATACGCAAACTCAAATAAGCTCTCAAATGCTCAAAAGGGCTCAGGCTTCTTTTTTCAAAAGGTATGATTTTCATAGTTTCAGATAGCTCATGGTCTTGCCGGGGCCTGTGGGAAGACAGAGCGTAAGTTTTGACACCGACGGTATTTTCAAGGGCTTCAATTGTACCGAGCACTATGGCTTCACAGCCCCTGTTTTGACTGCCCGAATGGTTGAACATAAAAATTTTCACTCTTGGGCCACCGCCTTATCCACAAGATTATAAATGATTTCAAGAGCATTTAAATTTTCATAGTCTGATAACAATGTGTTCTTTGTAAGCTCTTGCCTTAAAGCCTTGTCTTCTATTAAATTTCTAATGTCGAAGGTTAGACTTTCAAGATCCATTTTTGAAATTATACCGTCAAAGCCGTCTCTGACCTGGTCCCCGGCTGTTTCATAATCACTTATAAGCACAGGCTTACCCAAGATCTGTGCTTCTCGAATCGCCACAGATTTCCCTTCATTGCGTGAAGCTTGGATGTAAATATCACACGCTTTCATATAGGGATAGGGGTTTTTCTTTTTACCCAGAACAATAAAATTTTCTTCCATAGCCAGGGCCTTGATTTTTTCTTTAATCTTTTCTTCTTCGTCACCGTAGCCTATCAAGTACCATCTTAAATCAGGGTAACTTTCACACAGTTTTTCACACACCTCAACCGAAAAACCAAAGGCCTTTTGATAGCAAAACCTACCAACACTAAGTAGTTTATATCCTTTTTCTTTTTGCATTTGTGTGGGATCAAAAGCGTCTGCTTGGTTTATTATATGGTCTTTGCTTAAAACATTCTCAATTGTTAAAACCTTGGAGGCAAGGGAGGGATAAACTCCTTTGAAAATTTTGCCGCATTCATCCGATACAACCGCTATTTTGTCAAAGTGCTGCCAAATTGCCTCATCTCTTTTCTTATCTATCGCCACAATATTATAGTCGGTATGAACCCAGGCAAGCTTTACCTTGGCTTTTACCTTTTTAGCGACAAAATGGTGGGGCCAAATAAAACTCAAGGCAGCATCATAATCTTTTTCTAAAGCTTTTATGGGCTTTATTGAAAAATCCCAATAAGCTTGTTGTAGGGATGCGCCGCCTTGCTTGTGCCTTTCTCTTTTTTTGACGCCGACATTCAATGCAATATAGGCCTTTGCGGCAAGTCGCGGCAAGACCGCCAAAAAATCTTTTTCCCTGATTAACTCTCTGATACTTTTGTAAAGGCTTGCCGGTCTTTTATCTTCCGGCAGAAGTCGGCATTTTGATGGTAAGAGGTCAAAAAACTCCCCTTTTTGCGAAAATAAGAAGAGGTCTACATCATACTTTTCATAGTCAAAAGCGGAAAGCAAGCCGATTAAGCTTCTTTCCACACCGCCTACATCAATTGCACCCGCAGTAATCAAAATTTTCTTTTTCATCTAAGTGCCCTTACCCTCTTGACAAAGTTTTTTCCCAACAAGCGAACAGCCAGCCGCTTGGCCTGAGTTTTGAGCCTGACATTTAAAGGAAGCCAGCTTTGGGAAAAATGATGAATGCTGTGGGTTTCTTCTTTTATTTCATAAGTTGCATCAACATAATTATAGGGGCTGAAATATGACTTTGAGTATAGGCTTGCCCCTTTGATATTTTGTGTTTTTCCGTTCATTTTAAACCCATAGCGGGCTGTAAGTTCACTCAACAAAAGAACACTTGTGTCGGTGTACTTTTTGCCATCGGGCAGAAAATAAGGCCTCTCATCATAATAATCCAAGTATTGCCTTAACAGTTTATGGCCTGCTATCGACCCTATCAGACATGAGCCAACGAAATCCCCGTATTCAAAACCGGCAAAGAAATCATTTTCCAGAAACTTATCAAAGTTTTTGATAACTTCGACATCGGTATCCAGATAAACCCCGCCTTGTCTGTAGAGGGCCCAGGCTCTTGCATAATCACTGACGAAGGCATAGTTTTTATCCTTATAAGCTTGGCTGACAAAGCGGTTGATGTTTATATTGAAATTTTCTTCATTCCACTCAATCAGTTCATAATCCGGCAAATGTTTTTGCCAACCGGCCATGCACCTTCTTACAAGCCCGGGTTTTTCACCTCTTCCAAACCAACAATAATGAATTTTTTTGACAATCAAATTAAAACACCGTCCTAAAAAAATCGCTCCTGTATTCCACAACCGAATAAGAAATACCTACAAAAAACAAGATGTAAAAAATGACGCAAAGAAAATAGGCCAGTCGCCTGTCTCTCTTCTTAAAAGCCAAACCCACAAGCCAAGTAATCAAAACAATATTGTAAATTTCCGTATAAATTGCAAATCTTGCAAAAATCCAGTTGTAGAGTGCCAAAATATAGAAGGCAAGATTGACAAAGCTCATGTTGATTAAAACATCTGCCCTTAAACCAAACTTTTTTAACCTTGCCCGCGCCTGATAAGCAAGTATCGGCGGTATTAAAGCTGTAAAAAACCTGACAAGGCTGGCCCCGCCTTCTTGCCCGGAAGTAAACCATCCACTTTCCTCATAGACGCTAAAGTCCGTAAAAGATAGGATTTCTAAAAACCGAGGTAGGAGCAAATCAAATAGAGCCAGGCCCAAAAAAGCGGAAAAAATGAGGATAAAAATCCAGAGCGAAAAGCTTTTTTGCCTGACAAGAAAATAAAGCGGCAGCATTATCAGAGCCGAACTATGAAAAGAAAAAGCGAGTAAAACGATAAGTGCGAACTTTATAAGGTCCGTTTTTTCTTCTGAAAACAGGTACTTGCTGCCCAAGATAAGAATACCCGCAGCCATGTATTGGCGCATACCGTTAAATGAAAAAGTATAATAGCCCGTTGCTACAAAAAGGAAGAGTGCCAATTCATAGTAAAGCGAGTTTTTATAAAGAAAATACAGGGCTGCCGGGCAAAAGAAAAGAGCACCTATAAAAATTAAGAATTGTGGATTTTCGGTGCTTCGCCTTAAAAACCAGACCAAAAGAGAGTATAGGAATTCTTTTTCAAAAATATAGGGACGCTCCATGTTTTCAGGTAAGAGCGAAAAAGCGTGCATGGTAAAGAATGTATCACCCACCCCACTTCTCAAACCGGAAAAAACCGTGAACAAAACAAGGGGTAAGGCAAAGCTTATAGGGTGGGGCAGGCTTTGGCCCGTGGCATTGTAAATCTTATGACTGTAGGCAAGCTTTTTAGAAAACAGAGCCAAGAAATATGAAAAGGCGCTTAAAAATATTAAGATTAGCATCGTTTAATAATCCTTCCGGTACCTGTATTTAATGTAGAGAAACCAAAGCAGGCCCGGTAGGGCAGCCGCCAAAAGCAAGAGTTTAGAGGGGCAATCTTTATAAAATCGAGAGTCCCTTGAAATTATTGAAGATGAAACATAGTGCACAGCCTGACGAAACTTAAAGCGAAGGCCGCAGTGTGGCAAACTCATAGAAAGTTTGCGGCTGTAGGCAAAACCTTTTGGATTGTGAATATACTGCCTAAACATATTTTTGCTGGAACCGTCTTGTAAATATTCAATAATACAGAGCACCTCATTAAGATTTAAGAATTTATAATCCAAATCCAACAAGCTGTATTTGGTCGCCAGGTTTACATATTTTTCGCCTTCAAAAATGGGATAGGGATAAAGCTTGGCAAGGTCTGTCCTGATAATATATTTTTTATCACCTTTTATTTTGTGTCCGTAGTAATAGTCATATGAAGTGGCTCTCTCAAGCTCTGGCGGGAAGCATGTTCCCACTATTTCTCCGTCTTCAAAGGCATCCAAACCCAAAAAGCCTGCAACCGACTCATCTTTTTCTGCCTCTTCCCAAAACTTTAAAATCTTTTCCACCGCTCTGTCTGGCATATAATCATCGGAATCTATGCAAACATTAAGGGGGGTGGATATGTTTTCATAAGCCAAATTATGTGCACTGTGCATACCCTTGTTTTCTTGGTAAAGGTATCTGATTTCAAAAGTTTTCTCTTCCCGAATCCACCCGCTTACAAGTTCATATGTTTCATCTGTCGAACCGTCATCTATAATCAACCAAATAAAATTCTTATTGCTTTGCCTTGTAAGGGACTCATAACAACGGCCAAGCCTATATGCTCTGTTATAAGTTGGGGTAAAAACAGTCAGCTGCTGCAAAACAATCACCTCAAACTTCACTTAGGGCCCGTAAAATATTGACGTCGCATCGCATATATTTCTCATAATAACTCTTGTTCGCCCTCATCATTTGAAAGCGCTTTTGTGAATCCATCAGTTGATGAATTTTTTCACACATATCAAATTCATCCGAAAAGGCTAGGTAGTTTTTCCCTTCCGCCAGATCACCGGCGGATTGATAATACAAGGGTTGGCAAACAATAGCCTTTGAAGCGGCTATATATTCGGCAAATTTCCAACCGGTTGATTTATGCAAACCCATACTTGTAAGGGCTATATCGGATTTTTTCAGTAGATTAAGATAATTCTTCTTATAGGTCAGGTTTTTCCCTTCAATCACAAGTTGAGGATAATTTTTTATGGCATAGTCGTTTGGAACCAAGCCGCCTATAAAAAGAGGTCCGAACTCTTTTTGAGCTTGTATCAAGCAGGCTATTCGCCGGGAGTTCAAGTGATGGCGCTCAAGGCTTTTTTCTTCTGTGAGCTGACCTTTATATTCACCTTCCGGGTCCCAAAGCCTGCTTATGAAAAGAATTTTGGGCGAAGGTGAGATCTTAGGATATGAAGAAAAAATGCTTTCATCCACACAAGCGTTGCTATGCTTGTCAGTAGGCAAGGCCCGATAAACCTTCTTAAACTTCTCGGGCAAAGGGTCGCAAGGAGCAAGGGCGTGGGCCGGATTACCTGCAAGGCTTACAAAAAAATTTGGAGCCGTTTTCTTTATTTTCTCATACCCTTGGAGTTTTGAATTCATTTTCGGCTTAAAACTGCGCTTAAACAGAAAGTCACACCTGTTTAAAAGATCGTTGTAAAATTCCACATAGTCTTGCCCCGGTTTGAGCAGGTTATCATACCCGTCGTTCATATCAAAAACCAGACATTTGCCCTTGTAGCGGACTTCCAACATGTTATAGGGCAAAGGGTTTTTGTCCCTTCTTTTTTGGCGGTTTATTTTGAGACTTATAAGGCCCATATCATCCAGTTTTTTAAAACCCGCTGTTATTTGGTAAAGATGAAGGGGAACTTCACCCAAGGTCATTAAGCATTCCATGGTACAAGTCCTCCAGCTTTTTGGCATTTTCAAAGGCATCATAGCCGCAGGCTGTTAAATCGGCTCCTTTTCGCTCTTGTGAAAAATCACTTTGAAAAATTTTTTCAGCCCAAAGTTTTTCCCGACCTTTTCCTATGGGCAAAAACTCTATATAACCTTGACCCAAATCCGCCTCACTCGTGATTGTGTTTGATGCCAGGCAAGGTAAGCCTGCGGCTTGAGCTTCTATTAAAACCAGGGCCAGACCCTCAAATTTTGAAGGCAAGAGGAAAACATCCATTGCCTGCATTAAAGATGCGACATCCTTTCGCAGCCCCATAAATAAAACTTTATCGGCCAAGCCCAATTTTTCAGCCTTTAGTTTTGTTTTTTCTAAAAGTTCCCCTTCCCCCACCAACCACAGCAAGCTGTCCGGCTCAAGCTCAAGATATGATTTAAAAACTTTAAGCAAAAATCCGTGATTTTTCTGGTCATAAAACCGACCTACATGACCTAAAACTTTGGTATTGGACTCAAGTCCGAAGTCGCTTCTTGTTTTTTTTCGCAAGGTTTGAGAGAACTTGTGTTTTTCCCCATCAATGGCATTTTTTATTATTTGACTGTGGGCGGCTTTTTCTTCAAATAAGAAATCGGCAGCTTTTTTTGAGCAGGCGAAGTAGGCCGTGGCGGAAGCTGAGATTTTAGACTTACAATAGTTTTTAAAGGCATTTTCCGGCCAGTCACTGATTCCGTTTCCGGTATGGCTTGTGTTATGGGCATGGGCAATTCTGAGCGGTTTGCCGGCGTTTTTTGCAGCTTTTAAGATTAAACCGCTGGTAGATTCCAAGTGGGAATGGATAAGCCTGTGCTCTTTGTTTGTTCTAAAAAAGCTTTCCAAAGCTTTCTTGTATCTTATGGGGCCCAACTGTCTGACAGACTGCATCTTGTATATACGCCCACCCAGTTGCCTGATTTCTTTTTCGAAAAAGGATTGGCCTTGGAAATTTAAGAGAAAATCAAATTGTAGGCCTTCACGGTCAATGTTCCTATACATGTTCATAAGAAAGTTTTCTGCACCCGCACAATTCATGGAATAAAGCACATGTAAAACTCTTTCACATTGATGCATAAATTGCCCTCAAATCTTCTAAAACTACCTTGTCCGCATATAATTTCACTCCTTGAACGGCACTTGCGGACATTTTGCGGTAGAGTTTTTTATCGGCTTTCAGTTGACGAATTTTGTCGGCAAAAAGAAGGCTGTTTTCATCTTCTATCAAAAAGCCGTTGTGTCCGTCTTTAATAAGCTCCCTATGGCCTCTATTGTCGCTTGCAATGACCGGCAAGCCGCAGGCCAAGGCTTCCATAATATTTACCGGCAGGCCTTCACGATAACTGGAAGCCAAGGCCAGGTCACATGCCGGTAAAATTTCAGCCACATCGCCACGCTGTCCCAAAAATAAAACCTTGTTTTTCAAGCCCAGCTTCTCAACATACTTTTGTAGCTTTCCCTTTATACGGTCAGGCCCCACCAGCAAAAGACGAACTTCATTTTTTTCATCTTCTAAAAGCTTTACACAGTCTATCAAGAGCTTTTGGTTTTTGTTTTTATTTAACTCGGCGGTGCAGACCAATAAAAACCATTCTTCTCTAAAACCCAAGTTTTCTCTCGCTTTTCGTTTTTCTTCAAGCGAATGGTTTTTAAACTTTTCGCTCTTGTAGCCAACACCCGATACTCTTATTATCTTTGATTTTTTAAAACTATTCTTGGCTTTTTTATAATCTTCTTCATTTATCGTTATCAAATAATCCGTATATTTTGATAAAAATAATTCAAGAAAAAAATAGAGGCCGTTTGTAAAGTGAGGTCCTCCCTTATAAAAATGAAAGCCGTGAGCCATGTAAATCAGCTTGCATTTTCTGTCTTTGGCCAAACTTGCCACTGCAAGGCGTGTTAATGCCCCGCCGACCGGTGTTGCGCAGTGAATCAGATCATATTTGCCATTTTTTATGAGTTCTCTGACCTGCCAAAAAGCACGAAAATTACTCACCTTAAAAGGTGAGCGTTCAATATCAATATTAAAGAAATTATCGGTATGGGGTAGGGAGCTTGCCCCTTTGCAGGCACATTCAACCTCATAGCCTTCTTTTTTCAGCATTTTAAAATGTGACAGGTAAAAATAAAGAAAATGTTCTTTAACTGTCGCTACAAATAAGATTTTTTTCAAAAAAAGACCTCATTTTATCATTTTAATCATTTCCCTCAAAAGGTGCGGAGGGTAAAAATTCTTTTTCACTGCTTTTCAGGCGCTTGATTGGCAAAAGCAAGGTTTTAAAAAATATTTTCAGATCAAGCCCAAGGCTTATATTATCAACATATTGGATATCTTTTTCAAGCCTTTGCCGCCAAGTTAAACTATTGCCCCCACTAACCTGTGCCAAACCGCTCAAACCGGGGCGAACTTCAAACCTATTCTTTTCTTCTTTCGTGTAAAGAGGCAAATATTGGGGTAGCAAAGGCCTGGGGCCTATGAAACTCATATCCCCTTTTAGGACATTAAAAATTTGCGGCAATTCGTCCAAGCCGAACCTTCGCAAAAACTTACCCAAATTACTTACATAGGCTTCATTTTCGTCAGCCGTAGCCTTGTTAATCATTGTCCTGAATTTATAAATTACAAAATCTCTCCCATCTTTTCCACTGCGTTTTTGCTTGAAAATAATCGGCCTGCCTTCCAAAAACACGGCAAGGCCGATAAGAAGCATGGGGCCGACTAAAAAAACGCATAGGATGAGAGCAAAGGAAAAGTCCATAGTCGATTTTATTCTTTTGTACACTAAAAGCAACCCTTTTTCAGTTGATTTTATTATTTAGTCGGCGCAATTTTCTTCCCGCTTGTTTTCAACATAGTTTGGTACTATCACCTTTAGCAAGCGCCTGACATCTTCCGGTGCGGCTCGGCGCAACTCTTCCAATGTGGCAAGAAGTTCATCTTCATCGAAGTCAATCGGTGATGTTACGAAGATTTTGTTGTTGGCCGTCATTCGCCTGTTTTTCATCTCTTCGTCCAAAGATAACTCTTCATAAAGTTTTTCGCCCGGCCTAAGGCCGCTGAATTCTATGTCAATGTCAACATAGGGGGTCAGGCCGGATAATCTGATAACATTTTCGGCCAAGCTCAAAATTTTAACGGGTTCGCCCATGTCCAAAACAAAAACTTCGCCACCCTCTGCCAGCCCGCCTGCCTGAACCACAAGTTGAGCTGCTTCGGGTATGGTCATAAAATACCTGGTAATGGCCGGGTCCGTAACCGTCACGGGGCCGCCGCGCTTAATTTGTGTTTCGAAGATGGGGATTACACTGCCGTGAGAACCCAAAACATTGCCGAAGCGCACGGCAGCAAATTTGGTGCCGGTGGTAATTTTATTCATATATTGTATTATCTTTTCGGTCACGCGTTTGGAGGCCCCCATAACATTGGTGGGATTTACAGCCTTATCCGTTGAAAGTATTATGAAGCGCTCAACCCCATAATCCATGGCTTTTTTTGCCGTATTCCAAGTTCCGAATATATTGTTTTTAACCGCCTCGTTTGGGCACTCTTCCATCAGAGGCACATGCTTATGGGCCGCAGCGTGAAAAACCACATTGGGTTTAAATTCTTCAAAAACTTCTTGCAATCTTTTTTCATCTTGCACGGAGCCTATTCTGATAAAGGTCGCCGGATCGCCCTTATATTCATCGTCAAGTTGGTTTTTTAAGGTATAGGCATTATTTTCATAGTTGTCAAATATTATGATCTTTTGCGGCGAATAGCGGGCTACTTGCCTGCAAAGTTCACTGCCTATGGAACCGCCGCCACCCGTAACTAAAATAACTTTATCCGTCAAATATTCACAAATTTTAGAATCCAGCTTAACTTCGGGCCTTGGCAGCAAGTCGGTTACTTCAACATCCCTGACCTTTTTAAGGGCGCTTTCTTGGTCAGACATCTCAAGCAAGGAAGGGGACTTTTTCAAGCTGCAACCGGTTTTCATTGCTATTTTTAGGATTTCAATCTGCCTTTCGGCCCGAACGGCCGGCATGCATAAAATTATTTCATCAACCTTGTATTGTTTAGCAATTTCAGGTATGTTTTCACTGCCGCCCCTGATAGGGATACCCCGCACCCTTTTGCCTTGTTTGTTAATATTGTCATCAACAAAAACCACGGGCCTGCCCTTCCTGTAACCGTGTGATTGAAGATCATCGGCCATGATTATGCCCATAGACCCGGCGCCGACAAGCATTACTCTTTTTTCCGACGCTTTTTTTGTGAAATCGGCATCTTTTATTTCCAGCCGCAAAAAGCTTCTTAAGAGTAGCCGCATGCCACCCACAAGGATAATAAGTGTGATGGTAATTCCGATATAAGTGCGGCTGCTGAAGTTGGCGATTTCAAAGAGTTTGAGAGCATAGCCTATTCTGTCTATTCCGGTGCTTAAAACGCCGCCGACTAAAACTGCGATAACCACTTGAAAAAGCTCGTGTGCCCCTGCATACTTCCAAACACTGTCGTATAGTTGTAGAACTTTAAATATCAAGATATAGGCTGCTGTTACAAATAAGAACCTCAGCGGCCATTTCAAAAACACTTCGAAGCTTCTCAAAAAATCTATGGGGCTGGTCGAAGAGCTCAAAGCATAACGCACAGCGATAAAAGAAAAATTAACGGCCAAGGCATCGTAAACATACAAGAAGACCTTTTGCCATTCCCAAAATTTTCTTTGTTTTTGCTTTTCCAACTAAACACACTCCGCTTTCAAGCTTTTTGAGTAAAAATAAGATTTTTTGCACAATTGCCATGGGAATAATTTCTATATAAGAACCAAGCTTGAGTTTTATGAGCATTACTCGACACTTCTACTAAAATTATAGCTAATTTTAGTTTTTTTGCAAGACAAAAGCCGATTTATATGCTATTATATCTGTGTTGTAAGACAACAATATTTTGGTAAAGGAGTTTTTTGCTATGATTGGATTAGGTAAGTGGGTTTGCCATGTGGACACTATGTTTTTCAGAGGGGACGCCTACATAAGACTATTTGATGACAATGGCCAATATGGCTTTGAACTGACTCTCCCCGATATGGATGTACCCGAGATAACAGTCAGCGATGTTGTCGAGGACGATAACACCCTAACAGCAGTCGCCAGAACCGACCTTTTACCGGGCAAAGATATCAGTGTTTCACTCACATTTGAAGAGGACACCTTCACCGGCTTGTTAAAAGTACCCTTCATTGGCAAAATCAAACTCAAGGACGGCAAAAGGGTAGAATAATCACTTTAAATTTTAAAAAGGCGTGACCGACGGTCACGCCTTTTTACTTTTTATGCCGGCTCTATCCGAACCGATCCTTCCCCAACTTTTTCCATTCTTCTTTTCAACCGTTTTGCCAAATCCGCCCTTATTTCTTTATGATGGGGTGAGTGGACCAAATTGTTAAGCTCATGGGGATCGTTTTTAAGATCATACAGGTGGCTTTCACGGTAGATTTCGCCACCCATATCAAGCCAACCGTCTTTGCCCACGGCTGTTATTGAATATTTCCACTCGGGTGTCCTCAAGAGTCTGCCAACTTCACTTTCACTGATTTGGGCAAAAATTTCATTTTCATGTTCTTTTCGCCCTTTTTCATTCAACAGTTTCTGCAGGGGCTTTCCGCTCATCTTTTCTTCCGGTTCTATGCCGGCGCAGGATAAAAAGGTAGGCGGAATATCTATCAAGCTGACCATTTCTTTTATAACTTGCCCGCCCTCAAAGCCGGGTCCGAAGGCCAACATAGGTATCCTGATACTGGCATCATGGCAGGATCGTTTGTACTCACTGTTCCTGGTTTTAAAGTGTGACCCGTGGTCGCTGGTGTAAATTACTATGGTGTTCTTATCCATTCCACTCGCTTCAAGCCGGCTCATAATTCTGCCAAAATTATAGTCTAAGCTGTTGCAACAACCCAAGTAGTCGGGGTAGCTTCTTTTCCAGTCCCCTCTTTTGCCCACCAAGTCACCCGGCACCTCAAAGTCCTTAAACTTTTCTTTTGAACCCTTGGGACCCTCATAACGGAAACGGTCATTTTGGTGATGGGGCTCAATATAGGACAAAAACAAGAAAAATGGTTTTGTCTTATCCGTTTTCTTTATAAAGTCCAAAGCCAAGTCGGTCATGCCATCTGCCCTGTAGCCCTTTAAGGGAACTTTCTGCATGTCACCGTCAAACATATGGCCCTTATAGCTGCGAGATGTAAATTCCAAAACATCGGAAGCCAGCCAATAGTCCTTATAACCCCCACGCAGCCTTTCGGGTATGGGCTTTGTCGAATAGTTGAAGCGCCCTCCGATTTTTTCCCTTGAGCGCCCCACATTTGATGCCAAATGCCATTTGCCTATATAGGCTGTTTGGTAGCCCTTGGCGTTGAAGCTTTTGGCTATGGTCTTCGCGTCGGTTTTAAGGGCTATACCGTTTCGATAGCAACCGTTTTGTGTTGCATAAAGCCCTGTTTGCAAGCAAGCCCTTGCCGGCCCGCAAACCGGTTGGCAGGTAAAGGCGTTTTCAAAACGCGTGCCTTGCTTGGCATAACGGTCCAAGTTGGGTGTTACCGGGAGTTTTTGCCCGTAACAGCCCAAGGTGTCCCACCTTTGTTGGTCGCTAAAGAAAAAGATTATATTTGGCTTTGACATTTATCCCACCTCATTTCGCTTCAGATTAGGTTTGCCGGAAGAATCCAAACATTATCCATTAGGGGTAGGCGCTCTTTAGCCATACAGAGCAAAGCACCCGTTCCCGTTTTTTTACCATGTATATTTTCTAAAAGTCTGAAAGCATTGACCATAGATTTTTTAGGATTTCCCGTAGTTTTGATTTCAACTGGATAGAGTGTATCCCCAAGCTCAACCAATAGATCGATTTCATTATTATCATGATCACGATAATAATATAGGGGCGGCCTTACAATTCCGTCATTATAATAGCTTTTCAAGATCTCCGCAAAAACAAAGCTTTCAAATATGTGACCCCACATGGCGCCGTTTACGAGTTGTTCCGGCGTCAACCAACCTAAAAGCCAACAAGCAAGGCCGGTGTCTAAAAAATATAACTTAGGCGTTTTAATCAATCTTTTCTTAAAATTATTGTGATAGGGTTCCAAGAGGTAAATTAAACCGCTTGATTCAAGAACAGATAGCCATGATTGAACAGTCTTTATATCCTTACCGCATGTATCGGCCAGAGTCTTCAGATTCAACATTTCGCCGCTAAGGGAAGCGGTGGCTTTTACAAATTTAATAAAAGCCGATTCGTCACGAATATTTAAAACATCCTTTATATCTTTTTCTATATAAGTCTGAAAGTAGGAGCTGTAAAAATCCGCCCAATCATGCAAAGTGCTTTGTGTTTCATAAAGTTCCGGAAAAAACCCCTTGTGAATTGATCTTACCAATTCATCATAATCGTACACGGCACCGGAAGCTTCCATTTTTTCCATGTGTTTTGTGGTTGGAATAAACGGTTCACGGTAAGTGTTATGGCTTATTTCCCGCATTGATAGCCCCAAAAGTTGAATTATGCCGGCACGGCCTGCCAAACTTTCACTTACATTTTTCATCAAATTGAGACTTTGGGATCCGGTTAGATAAAACTGCCCCTTGCTTTTTTCTTCGTCCACAATATCCTTGATGTAATCAAAAAGCTCGGCAGCTTTTTGAATTTCATCCACTATAAGGGGTGGTTTATTCATTTCAAAAAATATTGAAGGATTTTCCTTTGCACTTTCTCTGACAAGAGGGCTGTTTAAAGTTATATAATTTATATTTTTATATACTTCTTTGAGCATGGTTGATTTTCCGACTTGACGAGCACCGGTTAAGACAAGCACCGGTTTGCGCTTAGCTATCCGCTCCACAACCGGCTCTATGTGCCTATGATAATACATTTTCACCCCGCCTTTCGTAAATTATGGAGTTGAACTCCATAATACCCGAGCTTTCTTTTTTTGTCAAACGCGCAAAAGAGAATCTTAAAGAGCTTTAAAAAAGGCGCCCTTGAAAATTCCAAGAGCACCTTGCTTTATGATTTATTATTTGCTCGCCTGTTCAATCGCCACCGCGCAAGCAACCGTAGCACCCACCATGGGGTTGTTACCCATTCCGATGAGACCCATCATTTCAACATGGGCCGGCACCGAGGATGAACCTGCAAACTGTGCATCAGAGTGCATTCTGCCCATGGAATCGGTCAAGCCGTAAGAAGCCGGGCCTGCCGCCATATTGTCGGGATGAAGAGTTCTGCCCGTACCGCCGCCCGAAGCAACCGAGAAATAGGCCTTGTCGTGTTCCGTAGCCCATTTTTTATAAGTACCGGCGACAAGATGTTGGAAACGGGTTGGGTTTGTGGAGTTGCCCGTAATGGAAACATCAACACCCTCATGCTGCATTATTGCCACCCCTTCCGACACATCGTCCGCCCCGAAGCAGCGAACAGCGGCACGCTCACCTTCGGAATAAGGGGTTGTCTCAACAACTTCCAGCTGGCCTGTATGGAAATCGTATGCGGTTTGAACATGAGTAAAGCCATTTATGCGGGCAATAATCATAGCCGCATCTTTACCAAGGCCGTTTAACATAACCCTCAAGGGTTCTTTGCGGATTTGGTTGGCCGTTCTGGCTATACCTATGGCACCTTCTGCAGCTGCAAAAGATTCGTGCCCGGCTAAAAAGCAAAAACACTTTGTTTCTTCGCGCAAGAGCATGGCACCCAAGTTGCCGTGACCTAAGCCGACATCGCGCTGTTCGGCAACGGAACCCGGAATGCAAAATGCTTGCAAGCCTATCCCGATTGCACTTGCAGCATCCGAAGCGATTTTTGCGTCTTTTTTCAAAGCAATCGCAGCGCCTAATGTATAGGCCCAAACCGCATTTTCAAAAGCTATGGGTTGCACACCCTTAACTATTTTTTCAACATCTATACCCTTGTCAAGGCAAAGTTCCCTCGTTTGGGCAAGATTTTCAAAGCCATAATCGGCGAGGCATTTCTCAATTTTTTCCTTGCGCCTTTCCATGCCTTCAAATGTAATTTTTTCTGCCATCTGTTTTATCCTCCTGCCCTATTCTTCACGCGGATCAATATATTTGACCGCATCATCAAAGCGACCGTAACTGCCTGTGTTTTGTTCGAGAGCGTCTTGGGCCGCACTGCCCCGACGGATGTCTTCCATCATTCTGCCAAGGTTTACAAACTCGTAACCTATAACTTGGTCATTTGCATCCAAAGCCATGCGGGTAACATAGCCTTCGGCCATTTCCATATAGCGTGCGCCTTTAAGGTTGGTGCTGTACATGGTCCCTATCTGGCTGCGCAAGCCCTTGCCCAAGTCTTCCAGCCCCGCCCCTATGGACAAACCGTCTTCCGAAAAAGCCGATTGTGTGCGACCATAAACAAATTGCAAGAAAATCTCACGCATGGCAACATTTATAGCATCGCAAACAAGGTCTGTGTTAAGGCATTCAAGCAGGGTTTTGCCCGGTAAGATTTCGGATGCCATAGCAGCCGAGTGAGTCATGCCGGTGCAGCCCAAGGTTTCAACCAAGGCCTCTTCAACAATACCTTCTTTGACATTGAGCGTCAGTTTGCAAGCACCTTGTTGTGGGGCACACCAGCCCACGCCGTGCGACAGGCCTGAAATGTCACCGATTTGATAGGCCTTGACCCACTTGCCTTCTTCCGGTATGGGTGAGGGGCCGTTGTGCGGACCTTTTGCGACAAGGCACATTTTTTCCACTTCTTGGGTATAGTTCATTTATTTTCTCCTTTCGGTTTGCACAGGGTGGTAAGATTTACACCCCATTCTATAAAAATGCCGCTTGAGCGGCATTTTTTACTTATATAATACGCCCTTTACTTTAGCATTTTAAAAGGTAATTATCAATTTCCCAACTTGAGATACCGGAGCGATAGGCGTTGATTTCCCTTTTCTTTGAATACATGTACTGATTAAAGACATGTTCGCCCAGGCATTGCTTCAAGAAGCGACTGTTTTCATAAAGCTCAATCGCATCCCCCATGGTGGTGGGCAAGGTTTCAATGTCCACCCTGTCACTTTGCCTGCGCCCCATCTTAAAGACATTAACATTTGTGACTTGGGGCGGCTCAAGCTCGTTTTCAATTCCGTCCAAGCCGGCCAAAAGGCAGACTGCCAAACCCAGGTAGGGGTTACAAGCACCGTCGGGGCTGCGCAATTCCACCCGGGTGTCGTCAGGCCCGCGTGAGGCCGGAATGCGCACCAGGGCGCTGCGGTTTTTACCCGACCAGGCTATATGCACCGGGGCTTCAAAGCCGGGCACCAAGCGCCTGTATGAGTTTACCAAGGGGTTTAATACCAGGGTCATATCCTTGGCATGTTTCATAAGGCCGGCAATAAAACGATAGGCTGTTTGGCTCAAAAATTCCTTGTCGGACTCGTCGGAAAAAATATTTTTTATGCCCCTGAATAAGGACATGTTTATGTGTAAGCCCGAACCGTTAATTCCGTAAACGGGTTTAGGCATAAAAGTTGCTACAAGCCCGTGCTGTTGAGCTATGCTTTTGACCACATATTTCAGAGTCAGAAAATTGTCCGCCATTCGCAGGGCATCGTCTGCCACAAGGTTTATTTGATGTTGTGCCGGTGCGGAGGCATGGTGGGAGGCACTGACTTTTATGTTCATTTCTTCAAGTATGCTGCAAATTTCACGGCGGCACTCTTCACCCCTGTCAACGGGCCCCATATCAAAATATCCGCCCGTGTCCCCGGTAACGGTGGAAGGTTGCCCGTCACCGTTTTCATCAAACAAGAAAAACTCACATTCCAAACAAACCTTGAAGTCATAACCCATGTTTTCGGCCTTGCGCAGAGCTCTTTTCAAGATATAGCGCGGGTCACCTATGAAAGCCATTTCGTCCGTATCATAAACATCGCATAAGACCCTTGCCACCTTGCCCTCGCCCAGGGGTGAATACCAAGGAAAAACCGCAAAGGAATCATAGTCGGGGCTCAAGAACATATCGGATTCTTCAACCCTGGTAAAGCCTTCAACCGTTGAGCCGTCAAAGGCCGTTTGCTCCAAGGCCATTTCAAAGCGGCTGCGGGGCACTTCAAAGCTTTTCAAGTTGCCCCGTACATCCGAAAACTGAAGCCTTAAGAACTGAATGTTTTGTTCATCCGCAATTCTTAAAATATCCTCTTTACCTAATTTGGACAATTAAAGCCCCCCCTTACAAGGTCAAAAGACAAGCTGACATTTTACGCTTAAAGTATAGCACAGCGACCTCTTATGTCAACCGAACAAGAGGGTCGGTGTTTTCATCAAGCCTCCGGTGTTTCCGCAAGCTTAGGTATTTTTCAATTCGTCGAGCGTGAGAGAAAAACTGGGCAAGAATTCTTCTATAAAGCATTCCGCTTCCGGCAAATTCATATTTTTTATGGTTTCTCTTATAGACAAAGCAGCTACATCAAATTCCGTATTGCCTGCTTTTTTTTCATCAATACATTTGGCCAGAGCCGAAATTTTGTCTGCCGCCTTAACAAAACGCCAAAGCAGGGTATCCTCATCTTTGTGCTTGAAAATCGCCTCATAGTCGGGTCTCAAATCTTCGGGCAACATTTCTAAAAGGGTTTGGCCGGCGCTTTCTTCAACCGCCTGATAAGCATCGCGCAAGCGACTGTTGTGGTATTTGACCGGTGTGGGCAGGTCACCCGTTAAACTTTCGGGCAAGTCATGGTAGAGGCCAAGCAAGGCCGCCCTTTCCACATTGACATTGCCGCCATACCTGCGGTTGTGTAAAACTGCCAAGGCGTGAGAAATTGCAGCCGTTTCCAAACTGTGTTCGCTTAAGTTTTCCCTATGTGCGTTTCTCATGAGCGACCAGCGGTTAATATATTTCATGCGCGACATCATGGCAAAAAAATGGTGGTTTTTCATTTTCTCTTCCTTCTTTTTTTATATCAAACCATAAGCTCAATCTTCTTCGTGTGTATCCAATACTTCTTCAAGCTCAATCAAGGCAGACTTAATTTTTTCCAGTTTTTTAAGATTTTGCGCAGCTAACCTAACCTTTAAAACGAGCATTTCTTTTTTCTTGTGAATCACACTCTCATCGCTTTCTTGGACCACAATTTGAATAGACTTTACCGCACCCATATTTTCTCTTGCCAGGTTTGTAATGCTCCTTGTGGCTGCCGCATAATCGGTGACCGACACGCTCACAACGGCCTCCCTACTGCCTTTGAAGGCAGCACTTCTGAGTATATGCAATGTAACAATCAAAAATACCGTGGCTATGGCCGCCCCTTCATAATATCCTATCCCGGTAGCCAGGCCTATACAAGAAACCGTCCATAAGCTGGCGGCCGTGGTCAAACCTTTTACGCTGAAGCCTTCACGCAATATGGTGCCGGCCCCCAAGAATCCGATACCGCTGATAACTTGAGCACCCAGCCTTGCAGGGTCAATATTCGTTTTACCGTGAAACTCATTAAACATAAAGCTTGATGTCAACATAATCAGAGCAGAGCCCACCGCTACTAAAATATGGGTTCTAAAGCCGGCCGGACGGTGTGAATGTTCGCGCTCAAAGCCTACTATTCCGCCGAAAAGCCCTGCCAGAGCCAACCTGAACAAAGCTTCCATCGAAAAAAGCAATCTTTCACTTAAGGGTAAACTCATTATAAAAGCAGCTATTCTCACTTGACACACTCCTCCGATTTATTAAACAAGCTTTTTCTTATACATTATGTGGGCACCCAAAAGAGAAAATATTACCGTAATCGGAATCAAAGTCCCGACCGGCAATTTGGGTGCAAAAATTAAAACTACAATGCCGACCGCTATGGGGAGTATAGATATCTTGAAATATTTACCAAAATATCCCGCTGCCAAGGCGCCGAAAAGAGCAGGCAAGATTTGTTTGAAGGCCGGAGCGAAAAAGGATTCTTCCGCCGTCAGATAGGGCAGCAAGGGTGAAAAAACCACAACACCCAGCGCAATCACAAGCGTGGTTGTAATAGCCGAAGCGGCTATGGCTATTGTGGATATAACCTCGCCTTCCTCAGAGTTAGCCCTGACTCCTGCATTTTCCATAGCGTTTAAACCGCAAGGTAACTTCAAGTTACTGATATTACCGGTCACAAAGCTCAAGTAGGTCCCGCCCGCCCCCAGCAAGGGTGCATAGGTTATTACCTCAATTATGGCAACCGTCCAAAACAAGGGTACAATCTTCAAAAGACCCTTAAAGACCCCGGCAGCCGAAGGCCATATATCAAAATAAAGGCAGATAGCAATGGGAACGGACAGCATCATTGCAAGTGCCGATATGGAAGAAATCTTCCCCCATCTGTGCACCTTGTCATAATATGTTCTTTCATTTTTCATAAGAAAAACCCCCGATTTTTAAACGGTTTAACCGCGCCATTCTATGGTCACGAAACTTTCGGGTAAGGTTTGTGAAGCCAAGGCGGCCAGCAGCATTGCCAAAAGCATGCTCAAGGGCATGGCAAAAGGTTCCAGCCATTTTAAGTCAAACTTGCGGCAAATCAGTTCAAAGCTCAACATAAAGGCAATAGAGCTCAAAAGCGCTATTATGGAAAGAACCCCCGCACCGTCACCGACTATATTCTCATCGCCGGCCCCTGCGACGGCCCTGGCAATAAAGGCTGCTATAAGCCCTATAAAGGCCGCTGCCGACATGAGGTCTGACCATTTTGCATTTGAGTTGAGGGCTTTACCGATTTTTGCCTGAATCTTTTTCAAGAACAAGGGCATCAAAATCAGGGGTAAAACACTGCCTATAGTCATAACCCAAACCGCGGCGGCAAAGACTTCCTTGTCTGTAATTTCAACTGCCAGGCCACCGGGCACCCCAAAAGCTTCCAAGATGCTTTGGGCTGCGGTAACTTCATAGCTTATGTTGCCTATGACCGTCAGCCTTATCCAGGGCACAACCAAGCCCAGGGCGCCGGCCAAGGTTATGACGGTTGCCAAAATAGCCAAAGCAGGCGCTAATGTAAAAAGGACACTTGAAGCCAATGTGCCCTTTAATTTCTGTTTTGGTAAGCCGAGCTTTAGGCCCTGTTTCCATGCTCTGATCAAGAAAAAGAAAGACTGACCGGTTACAAATAAAACTACCAGCCCACCCAAGAGATACATAAAACCGCTTTCTTTAAAATCCATATTCACGCTCCCTTATTGCACCACTTGGTTAATTAAGAACTTTTTCAACCCATAAGTCAGCCATGAGCTCATAGCCGGCCTTTGTGGGATGGACTCCGTCCGCAGCATAAAAATCGGGGCCTTGATTTGAGCTTGCTGTTTTAAAAGCCGCATCAAAATCGATAAAGGTTTGATTGTATTTTTTTGCAAGTTGCCTTATGCTTTCTTGTTTGTGTATAAGATCTTCACGCATAGACGAAACTTGCTCATTGATATCCAGTAAAAAGGGATTTAATAAAATTAAATTCGCCCTCGTTTGCTCCAAAGTGCTTTCAATGAGAGTTTCTACCTGGTTTTCAAACAACTCGTGTGATATGGGGTCATTGCCGGTATAGCGCCGCCAAGTGTCATTAACCCCAATTAAAATACTGACGGTATCGGGTTGCAGGGCAATACAGTCTTTGTCCCATCGGTCCAATAAATCCCTTGCCCTGTCGCCGCTTATACCGCGGTTTAGGTAACGGTAGTTTGCTTCCGGTCTTTTTTTATCCAGTATTTTTTTAATCATCAGGGAATAACCCTTGCCCAGGTCTTCGCTTTTTCTTCTTTTGCGACCCGCATCTGTTATGCTGTCGCCTTGAAAAAGAATGAGCCCGCCTTTTTTAAGCATAAAACAACCCTCGCTTCAACGATGATAAAGTTTCTTTGTTTGGTACTTGGGTTCCGAAGTTAAATTTATGCCGAGTTTTCTGTAAGTTTCTTGATCCGACTGGGTCAAAATAACCGTCGAATGAGCCTCACAGCCTCGTAAGTCCTTGAGATGCTGCATGCCCTGCATGGCTGCGGCATTGGTTGCGGCACTGATGGAAAGTGCTATCAGCACTTCATCGGAATGCAACCTGGGGTTTCTGTTACCCAAAACCCCGACCTTTAATTTTTGTATGGGTTCGATTACGGAAGGGTCTATAAGATACTTTTTCTTATCAATGCCGCTTATGGCCTTGACCGCATTTAGCAAGGCTGCGGCCGAAGCACCCAAAAGGGCGGAAGTTTTGCCCGTGACAACCCTGCCATCATGCAGTTTTATGGCCATGGCCGGTTGGTCTTCTGTTTGGGCACTGCGATCAAGAGCGTATTTTACCACTTCACGGTCTTCCACGGAAACTTCGGCCTGTTTCATTAGGAGTTCAATTTTTTCCACAACTGCGTCGTTACAACGCCCGTTTCGCCTGTCACACATGCTGTTAAAATAGCGGCGAATAATTTCATCTTTTGAAGCAGCCCTTACCACTTCATCGTCAGTAATGCAGTAACCCGTCATGTTAACACCCATATCCGTCGGGGACTTGTAGGGGCTTTCGCCTTCAATGTGTTCAAATATGGTGTTTAAAACGGGGAAAACTTCAACATCACGGTTATAGCTTACGGATGTTACACCGTAAGCTTCAAGATGATAGGGATCTATCATGTTAACATCTTGCAAGTCTGCCGTTGCCGCCTCATAGGCCAAGTTGAGCGGATGTTTCAAGGGTAGATTCCAAACCGGGAATGTTTCAAATTTTGCATAACCGGCACTGATCCCTCGCTTATAGTCATGGTAAAGCTGTGACAAACAGGTTGCCATTTTGCCGCTGCCGGGGCCGGGTGCGGTCACAACCACCAGGGGTCTGGTGGTTTCAATATAATCATTGCTTCCAAAGCCGCTTTCGCTGACGACATGTCGCACATCCAGGGGGTAACCTTCTATCAGATGATGTATGTAAACTTTTAGGCCCGAACTTTCAAGCTTCTGCTTGAAAAGCGTAACGGCCGCCTGGCCGCTGTATTGGGCTACGACAATGCTGCCCACATAAATATCATTTTCACGCATGGCGTCAACCAAACGCAAAACATCGCTGTCATATGAAATACCCAGATCACCGCGGATTTTATTGCTTTCAATATCACAGGCATTTATGACCACTATAATTTCAACATCGGTTGCTATGTTTTTAAGCATTTGAATTTTACTGTCGGGTGCAAAACCGGGCAAGACGCGCGAGGCGTGATAATCGTCAAAAATCTTCCCGCCGTACTCAAGGTAGAGCTTGCCCCCAAAGTCGGCAATCCTTTTTTTAATTTCCCGCGACTGCTTTTTGATATAAGCTTCATTGTCAAAACCGATTTTTCGCACATCTACACTCCCTAAAAGTTTTTCGACAGCCGACTATTTAAAAACAACGCGTAACACCACCCGCAAATATCGGCCAATGCTCCGCGTTCATTCTTCCGTTAGCATTATATTATCTAAGCGGATAACTGTCAACGCAAAAGGAGACTCTTGGGCCAAATAAGTTAATAAATCCTCTTAAGAAAAGCACTGTTTTCCATTGAAATAGATATAGGCACATGATATTATTGTATTAATTTATCGGTATTTGGTAAATAATACAATATTGTTACAGAGGAGCTCTTATGATTAAGCGGTTTATCTCATTCTTGCTTTCCGTTAGTATGATGTTTGTTTCGCTTTTCTCGTCAGCGGGCTTGCCGGCCGAAAAACTCCGTATTCTTGTTCCGAAGGACTTTGAGCTTTCTGTAGGAGAGGGGCGGGCACTTGACTGTATCTTTAAGGACAGGGAAGATACGGGTGAGATTATATGGAGCGCATCCCCCGGCCATGTTGCGGTGGTTGACGCACAGGGCAGAGTAACCGCTGTGGGTGTCGGTCAAGCGACTATTAAGGCTGTTTCGGGCCATTTGTCCGATACGGTGACACTTACAGTCCCCGAGGAGCCTACAAAAATCCAAAACCAAAACACGGTAAAGATTCAAAACTTCGGCGGCAAGGCTGTGTCCCAAATAGACAATCTTCAAAAAATCGTGACGCGATATCCCAAGGGCAGTGCCCAGGTCCCGGCCTTTGTGACCGCCGTTTCCGATTATACCAATCATCAACGCGCCCTTACCGCGGACGGTGCCGTGTGGGAGATAACCGATTACGGTGTGCTGCGCACAGATGAGAAGGCCCTTACGCCGCGGGACCGCCAACAGCGCTTTATGGGGGACCGTTATTTTTATTCCGCCGATACCACAGACGGCAAAGTGCTGGCGATTTTTCCCGACGGTGGGGAAGGTATCTGGTCGGTTATGGCAAACGGCTTTACCCATATATCTATGGTAAATATGAGCGGACGGGATAAGGCGGTGTCTATGAGTGCCGTGACTCAAGAATTTGTAGAACGGCACGGGATGGTTGCGAGTGCCTCTTATACTAATAACGAGTGGCGTACGCGAGACGACGATAACGACGGGCTGTGGACGGCCATGTATGCGGCGGGGGAGCTTATGCGGTATGCCGTTTTGCGCGACGACCCGAGTGCCTCCGCGGCTCAAATAGATCAGGCGCGTCAAGTGGCAACGCGGTCTGCCGAGGCTATATTGATGCTCCACTATATTTCTATGAGAGAAGGTACGACCGAGGCCTATATCAGAAGATACCACAACGGCAGCTTCCCCGGGGAGCAAGACGACCGTTGGCTTTCAGCCCAAGCACTTGAAAAGGACGGCAAGGGCGCAATTTGTATCCCCTCGAAAAATCCCGCGGCTCTTTTCAATTCGGGTTACCTAAAATACTCGCTCACGGGTTCGGACAAAAGCCTTATGAACGAAGGTTACTACAATGCGCTTAATCCGAGTGTTTGGTCAAACCCCGCCAAGGCGGAAAATGAAGGCGTGGAATACGCAAAGCAAACACGACGCCTCAAGGGCTTTGTGGCAAGAACCTATTTTTTAGAAGATGGAGGTCACCGTGTAGACGGCAATATTTATTGGAAGGTCAAGGACGACAAGACCGCAATGGGTGTATCCGAAAAAAGAGAGGGCTCTTCGGGTTATTTGCTTAACAATGAGAATTTACGCGGCTTTGTTACCGATGCGTCGGGTGAAATACCGGAGCGTTTGTGGAAGAGTCTTATCGGCTCCGACTATACTGTCGACGATATTATTTACAAGGGCGACACAAGCGCAGATGAAATTGTCGGGCACATGTTTATATTTAAACTGATTTATGATATTTTGGCGCCCGAGGACCCCGAGCTTAAAGAATTGCTTGTAAAGGCAGCAGATAATTTAGCGGGGCATCTTGCCGATAACGGGCATATGCTTGTTGACGGAAGCGGCCAACCGACAACTTGGTCTGACTTTAGCCGAACCTCTTTTTCCACAAGTTCCGCTATTGCCTTGGCACCCCTGCACGCACTCGTTGTGCTTAATGTTTTTAAGGTTGCAGCCTACATAACGGGATTTCAAAAATGGGAAAATGAGTACCGTATGTTAGCCCTTGACCCCGCCTATAGATATGCAGAGGTGGCGGCACAGTATTCCGAGCGTATGCATGCGGCGGTTGCCTACACTATCGGGAAGGAGGTGTCCCCATATCTCGCGCCGGTCATAAACCTTATAGGTGCCGGAAAGATTATGGAAGCTTTCAAGCGAATTGTTGTTAATTATTCGGACGAAGAAATGGCCATGCTTGCGTTTTATGTGCTCTTCCAACTTGAATGCGATGATAATTTATTGTCATATTACCGTTGGGCACTTGACGATTGGTGGGTATCGATGAAATACAGTGAAAACCCGCTTTGGTATTATATATACCAGCTTGCTTATCCCAACAAAACCGTCAAAGACGCTTACGGTAACGATATTCTTAAAACAGCGGCATGGAGCTTAAGCCGGCATCCCGTCGATACTGTCCGTTACCTTGCATCAAACAGAAAACGCGACGATATCGCCGCACTTGACTTTTCTTCTTTTGTCATTGATGTAAATGCAACGCTGTCCTATAAACCGACAAAGGGGCTTGCGCTCCCCGAATTGACGGCCGAAGCCACAGCAGTGGATATAGTTAAATTTCTGTTTTTAGCTT
This sequence comes from Clostridiales bacterium, assembly GCA_012524025.1. Lineage (GTDB taxonomy): Bacteria > Bacillota > Clostridia > Oscillospirales > Acutalibacteraceae > UBA1447. The sequence goes on from JAAYSC010000028.1 coordinate 50,158, forward strand.
CACGGCTTGACTGGGCGGTGGCTGCGCCCGATGAACGCGCGCTTCATAAGTACAACTCAAGCTCTTTTTGGCTTGACAGCCACCATAATCCGCGGTTCTTAGAGGCTTCCACCACATACACCCTGCCCTACTGGCTGGGCCTCTATCACGAAATGTTAAAATAATAATTTTATACGGAGGTGCAAAATGCAAGCAATTTTAGAGTTTGACAAGGCTGTATTTTTGTTTTTTGAAAACTATCTTTGGAGCCCCTTGGCTGACACAATCATGACCTTTATTACGCAATTGGGTGACAAGGGTTTTATTTGGATTGTCATAGGTCTCGTTTTACTGTTTTTTAAAAAATACAGAAAATACGGGGTCATGGTTATCGGGGGACTCATGTGCTCGCTTGTAATTAACGACTTTATCTTAAAACCCTTGTTTAACAGGCCCCGCCCCTTTGACTTGGATTTGGATTTTTGGAAGGCCTTTTATGAATACCCCAATTTTGTCACCAAACCAACCAGCGTTTCCTTCCCTTCCGGCCACACTTCCTCATCTTTTGCCGCCGCAACCGCCCTCTTCTTTAGCCGCAAAAAACGAATTTGCTTGCCGGCCTTGGTCCTGGCCTTCTTAATTGCGGTTTCAAGGATTTATGTTCATGTCCATTATTGTACAGATGTCTTGGCAGGTTTCGTGGTAGGCGTAATTTATGGTCTTTTAGCTTATTTGATTGTTGAAAAGTTGGTCTGGCCCATTTATGAAAAGCTTGCAGAGCGTTTCAAGGATAGAAAAAAGGCCTGATATCCTCTTCTTGAGCTTAAAAAGCGACGGTAAAATCATCCGTCGCTTCTTCTTGTTTTTAAATTTAGGTAAACATACAAGATTATTCCACCTACTATTGAACCGAGGCTTCCCGCTATAAGGTCGGTCATGGTGTCAATCAGGGCTAGGCGTTCAGGATTAAGGGGGCCAAAAACTTCCAAAATTTTTATTAGGCCTTGGCTGTTATGGCAAGACCAGTTTTGGGCATTGCTCATGGGGTAGATGCAGTCGCTGACAAATTCAAAAATTTCCCAGGCGACGGCAAAGAAAAAAGAAAGCCCAAAGCCGCACACGGCTCCGGTCAAGGGGTCAAGCGGACCTGAATCTTTTTTCAGCGACATGAAGAGCTCGTAGGCCAAATAAACACCGATCATACAGCCGAAAAAGTGCAGGTAAAGATCAAACCATTCGCTCTTGCTGTAGAGGCCTTTATACTGGCCGAAATAAGAGGTCATTATAAGCATCATAGAAACAAAGCTTTGCACCCTGTAACTTATTCGAGCTAAAAATATTTTGCGCGGTAAAAGATGCAAGAGGGGCAAAACAAAAAGCAAGAGAAAATTTGTTCTTATTTTCATGGCTAAAAAATCATTGTTACCGCTTTTTAAAGTTTTAACCAAGGCGACAAACAAGAGGGCACGCGCAAACCACCAGAAAAGATAGTCTAAAATACCGGCCTCGTCGCGAAAATGTTTGTATTCGCTTATCAGTTTTTTCTTTAACATAAAACACCTTGTCCGGTCGGATGGCTATAAACTGCTTAACTTATGAATATAACAAACCGATTATAACACTCGACCGCTTCTTATACAAACCAAAAACCAAACTTTGCCTTCCGCTTTCAAGAGTGGGTTTTCAAGGATTTATCACTCTTCTTTTCTTGACAAAAGCCCCCTTGGCCCATATTATGAGATATAGTTAAGAGTGAAATTTGAAAGGGGCCAACATGCTAAAAATCGAAAATCTTTCAAAAACCTATAAGAACGGCAAAAAGGCCGTGGACGATTTAAGCCTTACGGTAAATGCCGGTGAAATTTTTGGCTTTATCGGCCCCAACGGAGCCGGTAAAACGACCACAATTAAATCTATTGTTGGCATACTCGAATTTGATGCCGGTCAAATATTTATAGACGGCCTGTCTGTAAAAACGCAGCCCTTACAATGCAAGCAAATCACTGCCTATATACCCGACAATCCGGATTTATATGAATACCTGACGGGCCTCGCTTACATTAATTTTGTGGCCGATATCTTCGGGGTTAAAAAAGATGAGCGTGAGCCCTTATTGGTAAAGTACGCCGATTTGCTCGACTTGAAGGCCGACCTTGCCAACCCTATTTCATCTTACTCCCACGGTATGAAACAAAAATTGGCCCTTATAGCCGCCTTTATTCACAGCCCTAAACTCTTGGTGCTTGACGAACCTTTTGTCGGCCTTGACCCAAAGTCTGCCCACAATTTAAAAGGCCTTATGCGTGACTTGTGTGACAAGGGCGGAGCTATCTTTTTTTCAAGCCATGTGCTTGATGTGGTGGAAAAACTCTGCGACAGAATTGCCATTATAAGAGAAGGCAAGCTTATTGCTTGCGGTAACACTAAAGAACTCAAGGGTACCGCCGGCCTGGAAGAGACTTTTTTGGAGTTGACCGACCATGTATAAGCTTAAGTTATTGCTTAATATTCAGCACAAACAGCTCTTGCAATCATTTTTCCCCGCTGCTAATCAGAACAATAAAAGCAAGTTGAAAAAATGGCTTTTAGCCCTTCTTGTTTTTTTGGCTATATTTTCTCTCGCTTTTTCTTCTTATATGTATTCTTCTCTTGCAGCCGATGCCTTTGCTAAAATAGATGCCTTACGGCTTTTACCCGGTTTAACACTTATGAGCGCAAGCCTCCTAATGCTTTTTACAACCCTCTATAGGGTTAAGGGCAGTCTCTTCGCTTTTAAGGACTACGACTTTCTTATGTCCTTGCCCATCAAACCCAATACCATAGCCCTTAGCCGCCTAATAATGCTTTATAGGTCCAATCTTTTAGTTTCACTTATTCTTATTGTTCCCGCCTCAATAGCCTATGCCTTGCGTGCAATGCCGGGGCCTTATTATTACCTTGTTTTTATTCTCACACTTTTTGTTTTACCCTTGATTCCGGTAAGCCTGGCCGCTGTTTTGGGAACCCTTGTTCACTTAATAAGCTCTGCCTTTAAGAAAAGTAACTTTATTAATATCATTTTAACAACCGCACTTTTCATTCTTATAATGCTGTTTTCATCCAACACCCAAAGGCTAATCGACTCCATAGCCGATATCGGCGGTGAGGTTATGGGCTTTGTCAACCGCTTCTATCCGCCGGCCGACCTTTATGTTAAGGCACTTTGTGACAAAAATATTTTAGCCTTATTTTTATTTATCGGCATATCCTTGGGTCTTTTCTTCGGCTTTGCCCTCTTGTTATCTAAATTTTTCAGGCCTATAAACGATTTGGCCATGCAAAATAAAAACAAAAAAGAATATAAGGAAGGCTCGATAAGCTCGGCATCACCCTTCATGGCCCTTTATAAGCGGGAATTTAAGCGTTATTTTTCATCATCACCTTATGTCATGAACACTTCGGTTGGCCTGATAATGTTTGCTATTATGTGCATTAGCCTTCTTTTTACCGACCCTCATAGACTGGAACTCATGTTAAACATGCCGGGCTTTAGCGGTCTTTTTGAAAAAAGCGGCCCCCTTCTTGTTTCGTTCTTTGTTGCCATATCATCCACAACCGCAGCATCTATTTCACTTGAGGGCAAAAGTTTATGGATTCTTAAAAGTATGCCTCTGGGCTCCGGGCTTATCCTAAACAGCAAAATAGCCCTAAACCTTACTCTTTCGGTTCCCATTTCGCTTATCTGTGCTTCTATTTTGTCTTACTCTTTTGACTTTAATGCCACACAAAGCGTTTTCATGTTTTTAATTCCCTTGGCTTATGCCTTGTTTGCTGCCCTTTTAGGGCTTGCGGCCAACCTACACTTCCCTAATTTTGACTGGAAAACGGAAGTTAGCGTAATAAAACAAAGTGCCGCCGTTTTGATCACTACCTTTGGCGGCCTGTTTGCCGTGGGCTTACCGCTCATACTCACCTTTGCCTTAATCTCGGCAAAACCGGAAATTTTGAATCTTATTACGCTTATTGCTGTATCGGCGCTTGACCTCATTTTATATATTATGATATTAACACGAGGCGGCAAAATCTTTTCAGCACTCTAATGTTAATCCCCGGGCAAATCAATTAAAATATTAATTGTCTTTATAGGACAATGAAGGAGAAAAACATGCTGCTTAAAACTAAAATCATTTGCACTTTGGGCCCCGCCACTGATGATGACAGAATTTTGCGTGAGCTCATAAAAGAAGGCATGAATGTTGCGCGCTTCAACTTTTCGCACGGTGATCATGCAGAACAATTGGGGCGTTTAAATGCTTTCAAGCGCATCCGCAGTGAATTCCCCTACCCCATAGCCAGCATTTTAGATACCAAGGGGCCAGAAATTCGTATTAAACAATTCGAAGGCAACAGCGCTTGCCTGGTCGAAGGGCAAGATTTTATCCTTCACACTCAAGATGTCAAGGGTGACAGCAGCGGTGTTTCCGTCACCTACCCCGATTTGGCCCATGATTTGGACCCGGGTGCAAGGATTTTGATTGACGACGGCCTGATTGAACTTAAGGTTGAAGAAATTGAAGGTGACAAACTTATTTGCCGTGTCATAACCGGCGGCGATTTGTCAAATAACAAAAGCATTAATATCCCGGGCACTAAAATCAGCCTGCCTTACATGAGTCAGCAGGATAAGGATGACATTTTATTTGGCATTGAACATAATATGGATTACATAGCCGCTTCTTTTGTCAGAACCAAAGAAGATGTGCTTGAAGTTCGAGAATTTTTAGCCGCCAATCAAGGGCAAAAAATAGGGATCATAGCCAAAATTGAAAACCAAGAAGGTGTGGACAATGCCGACGAAATAATTCAGGCCAGTGACGGTATAATGATTGCTCGGGGCGATATGGGGGTGGAAATCCCCTTTGAAAACATCCCTTCAATTCAAAAACTTTTGGTCAGGAAGGGCTATTCGGCCGGCAAGCGAGTAATCGTTGCCACACAAATGTTAGATTCAATGATCAGAAACCCCCGACCCACCAGGGCCGAGGCCACCGATGTTGCAAGCGCGGTTTATGACGGCACCAGTGCCATCATGCTTTCGGGTGAAACAGCCGTTGGCAAATACCCGGTTGAAAGCCTGGTAACCATGAAAAAAATCGCAATTAAAACCGAACGAGAAATAGATTACCGCAAACAATTTGATGAAAATCGCTTTCCCATGCGCAATATTACCGATGCCATCAGCCATGCCACTTGCACAACGGCCCATGATTTGAATATGGAAGCGATTATTACGGTAACCAAATCCGGACACACGGCTCGCATGGTTTCAAAATTCAGGCCGGACTGCCCCATTATAGCAGCCGCTATAGATACCACGGTCTGGCGGCAGCTTGCCTTGTCTTGGGGCGTTATACCGGTTATGGCCGAAGTCAAAACATCATCCGACGAACTCTTTGACCATGTTGCCCAAAGGTCTTTGGAAGTCGGTGCGCTAAAGTCCGGGGACCTTGTGGTGATAACGGGTGGCATCCCCTTGGGTGTCAGCGGCAGCACCAATATTCTAAAGGTTCAAAGCGTCTAAAACCAAAAAGAAGGAGCAAAAAACCGCTCCTTCTTTTTTTCATATTTATCAAGAACTTATATTAGTTTCTTGCTAAAGTATTTAGTAAACCTCTGCCAGTCGTAGCGGCTTAAATAATGGCAACCCGGCCTTAAGTGGTAGGCTATATTACCTTCATGTAAACATTCGCCGGGATTTAAAAAACGATTTTCATGTTTTAAACCCTTAAACCCCAATAAGTCATAAACTTCACTAACTGCCAGGCAAGACAAAAACTCACTGTAGGGGTCTGCCCATTTGTCAAATTGAGCGCTTGCCACATACAAGGGCCGCGGCCCTATCAGAGCCAAAAGAAAATGTTGGTCAAAGGGCATGGTGCTCTCGGCAGAGGCATATTTTTTATAATTTTCACAAAACCAAAAAGGGAAACGCCCGGTAATATCTTTAACGCTTTCCCCTTTTTTGCCCCTGCTTAAGGCGGCCCCGCTACAGCCGGAATTATTTGAAACAACCGCTGCAAACCGCTCATCTTGTGCGGCACACCAGAGGGCTGTTTTGCCTAAACGCGAATGCCCCACAACTGTTATTGCCTTTTTGTCAATTTCACTCAAGCCGCAAACATAGTCCATCACACGGCTTGCCGCATAAACCCAGAGGGAGATTTTACCCCACTGCCAAGGGCTTTCATCTCTTTCAAACATACCCGCCAGACCCGAAGAAAAATCTTTATTGTCCCCTGTTATATCTTTATAGCAAAAACTTGCCAAGGCAAACCCGGAATCAATTATTTCTTCAATCGGGCAATGCTTGCCAGAGGGGTATTTTTCAAACGATATGTGAACAAAAAGGGGGAGTTTTTTCTCACTTTTCGGTATAACCATATCACAGTCGAAAGAAAAATCACCCCTATCCGTTGGGAAGGTTAGGGCTACTTCCCTGTGTGTCGCCTTTCCTCCCCACGCATTTTCGTCCTCAAAAACAATATTGGAGACAGTTTTATCCGGCGCCGGAGGGGAAACACCATAAACCTCCCTTGCCAAAAGCTCCAAGATCTCTTTGCGCCTTTGGGGCCAATTTTCAATATTGGCGGAACTTCCGAGCACATTTGGAAGATTTCTTCTTGATAAATCCTCATAAATCATAGGCTTATTTTCTCCTTCTTCTTTAACTTGAAAGAAGTTATGAATTATTTTATAATTTAAAAAACACAGGTGGAATTGCAAGATGTCAAAGATTGATAATCTTATTAATATGGCACTAAGAGCAGGTTTTTCAAAGGCCGGTGAGCTCAAGATGGATGCTCTTGAGTTTTTACCACAAGTGCGTGATATGTGTGCGGCCGACCTCTGCCACAGTTATGCAAAAAACTGGACTTGCCCGCCTGCCTGCGGCAGTTTGGAAGAAATTGCCGCAAAGGCCGCTACTTACAAGAAGGGCTTGCTTGTGCAAACAATAGGGCACACCGAAGACGACTTTGACTGGGATTCAATCGAGGCGACAAGCCAAAAGCATCAAAAAACCTTTCACATCTTCACCGCAAAGCTCAAGAAGCTATACCCCGATATCTTGCCCATGGGGGCGGGAGCATGTTCGATTTGCCCCATATGCACCTACCCGAATTCGCCTTGCCTCCACCCCGATTTAGCGGTTATATCCATGGAAGCTTATGGCCTTGTGGTCAGCAGCGTTTGCGAAAAATCCGGCCTACCCTATAACTATGGCAAAAACACCATAAGCTTTACAAGTGCCTACCTTATAAAATAAGCCTTTAGGAGGAGAAAAGAAGTATGGAAAAAATCAGACCCTATCAAAGCAAGGACTTTGACAATGTTCGCCGCATTTGCCTTAAAAACGCTGATGACCCCAAAAGTGAAAAGCAAAAAAGCTACATATTAAGCACCTACTGTGACTATTACATTGAGCAGGAGCCGCAAAACTGTTTTGTTGCCGTCAACGAAGCCGATGAGGCTGTGGGCTATATCATATGTGCTGAAGATTATGGGGTATTTCAAAAGCGTTTTGAAGAAATTTATCTGCCTCGCGTTAAAGCTTTGGGCGGTTTAAAGTGGAAAACATCCGCATCGGCCTACAGGCTCCATGCCAAACACCAAGGCACTTACCCTGCCCACCTGCACCTTGATATTGACGAAGCCTACCAACGCCGCGGCCTGGGCAGCCGGCTTACAGACAAATTGATAGAGCACTTAAAAGCAAAAGATATAAAGGGCCTTATGTTTACCGTTGGGGGTGACAATGAGGTCGGCCTCTCTTTCTATAACAAATATGGCTTTAAAATAATTGAAAAAGGCTTTGGCGATATAGCCATGGGCTTACTGTTTTAGCACCCTTGGCAGAGTCAGTATAGCATAAAACAATAAAGTATTCAGATAAAATGCTGCTCCCTCAAATAAACTGTGGGAGCAGCATTTTATAGTTAATTATACACCCTTATACGATTGTTCCAAGCCAGTCAAACATAGAGTCTAAGGCTTTATCGATAACATTTTCAAGCGCATGGTTACCGTTTGGAAATTCCAAAAGTTTCGTAGACAACCTTTGGTTTTTCATAAGTTGATATGCCATCCTTGCATCGGCACAACGATGTGGATTATCGGCTAAGCCTTGCAAAAATAAGACGGGACAATTTATTTCCCCCATAAAATTAATTGGCGCTTTGCTTACCGTATCAAGATAAAAATCCAGGCCAAAAGAAATGCCGGATATTTCTTTAACACCGCCGGACATTAACTCGTCAAGGTTGTCTGCCAATATCTTGGCAGGCCCGCCGGTTTCCATAAATACATGTGAGCTGATACAAGTGCCAACAGATACAAGAAACTTAAGGCATTCATTCTCCGCCGCTAATCTTAAGGCAGCAGTCGATCCGGAACTAAAAGCATAAGAGCCGATTTTATCTGCGTTTGCAAAGGGTTGTTTACCGCACCATGAAACAATATCTGAAAGATTGTTCTTCCATCGGCTATAGGTCATTAAACTATAATCCCCGCCGGTTTCACCGCAACCATAAAAATCGAAAGTAACAAAGGCAATATTTGCCGCCATCGCTTTGTCGCATAATTTTTTAATAGGAGGCCATAGCCGTCTATTTTGGGCCCAGCCATGACAATAAATAATAACAGGCAGGTTGAGGGATTCTTCATTAGGCAAATAAACCGTCCCTTTGTTCCTGTCCCCTGTTTCGAGACGAAATTCATATGAAAACAATTTTTTCATTTCCTTCCTATGTGTAAAAATAATATGTTTTGAGCATACCACACCCACAAAAATAAATCCACAAATATAAAACAGCCATAAAAATACTGCTCCACCCTTATGATGTCGGCGCAGTATTTTTTGTTGGAAGAATACGAAGCTATATGCTAAAAATAGCTCATACGCTGGAAAAGCGTATTCATCGGTTAGCGAGAGAAATTTATATTATTTAAATTTCCGAGAACACTCTTGACTAATGCACCCATTGGGTGTATTATATTGGTGAGGTGATAGGTATGAATATTCGTGAGATGAGAACACGGCTGGGCGATACACAAAGCGAGTTCGCAAGGAGGTATAGCATCCCGTTTCGCACAGTTCAGAATTGGGAAGCCGGTGTGCGCAAGCCGCCTGAATACATTATGAATTTATTAAAGGTCCGCGCGCAAGCAGACCTCGTCAACCGAAAGACAGCCGTATTGCCAAGGCATAATGCGAAAAAAAGAAACCTTCCAAAGAGGAGAGATTATGTTGGCGCCATTGCTTGGCTAAAGGCGGTTCGTGATTGTATCGGTGAACCTATTGTTTTCGCCTTAGACAACGCCCTGATGTGCCAGGGTAACTTCGGGGGGCGAAGCGACGAGTATATCGTATGGGTTTACGGTGATGATTCTGTTTCCCGTTTTAACGGTGTAGTTGTGCTTGGCAATCATGTAAGTCCTTACAGCGTAAAGGAAAAGAACGGGCTGCGATTTACCGATTTTAACAGAACGATAGCTGACGCCATTGCAAATGAGGCAATCTTGGATATGCAGGGGATTACAGAGGCAATCAGCCGTTATTATTACCGTAATGGCGAAAGCCTTAAAGGCCTTTCTGTTGTACCTGAGTATCAGGAAAGATTTGAAAAGCTGGCAAATGAAGCAATCGAATATTATGATAATTAAGGCACTCCTATGAAAAATTCCGATTTGAGGGTGATGTGAGCAAGCCACCCTTTGAGGAAATATATCGCACAGTAAAGTCTTATCTGAAAGATATACTTCCAAAGTGAAAACACAGAATTTATGTTCGAAAGTGATTGAATAATATAATTATGGTATAAACGGGGCAAAGCTATATTTACAAGTTCCGTCAAAAAACCGCACCAAATCTTTAGATTCAATGCGAGTTTTTGACGGAACTTTCGTTATCGTTCTCTTAATTTTTTAGCCTAAAAATGGTGTTCCGGTTTGTGGACCACGGTTTGTTTGTGGCAAGAGCCGTCTTCAAGATAAATATAGCTTGAAAAATCACTACTGTCCGAGTCTATGTCAATAATCCGGGCACCCAGGGGATAGCCATACATGCCGTAAGCATTGTGGCCCGAACCCCGCCCGTAACATAGGCGGATCCCAAACAATTTGCCGTCAAAATCGTTTATGTGGTCGTGGCCCACGAAAGTTCCCTTCATGCCGCCCCTGTCCACCATGGCTGCAAACATGCCCGTGTTTGTTTTTGGGCAGCAGATATATTCATTGCGTTGGCCCACACAGCGGTTATAGCCCCAGGCTTCAAGGTATTCCCAAAGAGGGATATGGAAAAAAGCCAGTTCGGACAGTTTTTTGCCAAAGCGTTTTTCCAAGGCTTCAGACTCTTTCAGGTACCAGTCTATCTGATTCCTGTGGATATAGTCATAGGCCGATTCCATACCGCCGTCTTTGGAAGGGACATCCCTTCTGTTGTTTGAGTCTATAAAAACCAAGGCCCAGTCGGGTGAGTTTTCGTCACCGACGCTTATGAAGTAATTGCCGTAACCCATAATATCTTGGGGGCCTTTCTTAAAAAGGCTCATGGGCAGGGTCTCCAACAAATCGGCCAACTCTTCCCTGTTTAAGGCATCGCCTTCTTCATTGCCGTCATGGTTGCCCAGGGTTGCTGCCCAAGGTATCTTGTAGTGTTGGCAAACAGTTGCAATATCTTCTAAAAGCTTACCGTTGTTTTCCCCATGGCTTATGTCACCTGTCAGCGCCAATAAGTCCGGCTTTTGGCTTTGGATAACCGATTTTATGAGCTCTAATGTTTTTTTGTTATTTTCTTCTCTTTCGGGCTTGCTTGACAAGTGTAGGTCTGTAAGTTGACAAATCCTAAACCCGCCCTGCTCATTGTAGTTGAGATGGTTCATTGCCTGCCTCCTGTTTAAAACTCTAATTGTCTCTGCTCAAGCGAGAGCGCACAACGGCAAAAACATCAGCCAGCTGAATGGTGCCGGTCACCATCTTGGAGTCTACCGTCAGTGCCTTTTCACCGTCAATCTTTTTTCGTAAAAAGGCTTCTGCAACCGAAGGCCTGGCTTTAATATATTCTTCCGCTGAAATTTTATAGTCAAAAGAGCGCCTGTTGACGGTGTCAAACAAGAAGTCACCGTGTTCAAAGTTACTTTCGTCTTCGCTTGCCGTCATAGCCAAAATCAAAATTTCTTCCACCTTGGGCAAGATGATATGATCGACCCCTTGAGCTATATCAATCGAATGTTTAAAGAAGTAAAGTTGCTTTGCGATTTCATCGCCTTTGGGCGAGTGAGCATGGGTTGAATTCCAGCCCAAAACACTCTTTTTAACATAAGCCAACTCACCAAGACCTATTAAATCCCAAGCGGCCGGTGCTTCTTGCCAGTCTTGCGGGCGTATGCAAACATCTTCTTGACCGACCTTGATGCAAACACGCCTGTCGGCATCCAAAGAGGCTGCAAGCAAGTGAAGTTTTTTTGTGTTTTGGGGTAGATTTATTTTTTGCCCCCTGCATAAAAGAGCATTGGCCGACTCGGACTGCGATATTTCAAAATTAATTCCGCCGCTCTTTATCACTTTTGGAATAATTTCACGCGGAAGAGACAAGGCACCCGGTAATTCCGACTTTGCCCCCTGCCCTTGTGATGTTATAGCCCTGACATTATGTTCCAAGGCCAGCGGAGTTTGGGCTGCGGGCTTTTCTTTTGTCTTTGTCTTTTGCAATTTCAAAGCAAAGCTTTTGGGTTCAAAGGCCCCTATATCAAAAACCAAGTCGCCGCCCTCAACCGAAGCCGGGCCTAAATCCTCTTCCGATGCATAAACTTCGCGGGCACTCTCGATGCCTTGACCTATGCTGAAACGAAGGGATTTTTTGCCCTGACCCGCCCCTTCATTAAAGCGAACAATAACTTGATCCGACCCGTCATGTGCTTTTTTGATAGCCCTGATTATTACAGATTGGTCACTTATGCCGGCAAAAGAAAAGCGTTTGCCCAGTTTGCCCTTATGTGCCCGGGTCACAAAGGTTGCCATTGGTTGGTTGAAGCAGTTTGCGGCATTTTGCACACCGTTTGTGTAGTCACCTTCATGGCTGTATATACCGAAAGAAAATCTGTTAAGACCCAAATCCATCAAATGCTGCGAACATTCCCAACGGTAGGAATATAAGGGAGTGTGCACAGCGGTCAAACGCAGAGTGTTGTCGTTGGGCTTGTCCCACCCCGAGCGTGAGTCGCTGAAGACAGCCACACCGAAGCTCTTGTCGGGCTGTGTAATATCCGCCCACATTTGTGCGGGCACTTCATAAAGTTTGGGGCTGTTATTTCCGCGCTCAATCACGCCTAACCCCAAGTCATATGTAGCAGTCGGGTTGGAGGAGGCTAAGGGGAAACCGACCTTGAGCAAGCTTGCTGTGTCCCGCCAGTCAACTTCGTTGTAGACCCTCACCGTTTCGCCGTCTTTGTCCAGAGAAACTATTTGTTTGAAGGTTGATTTGCCGGTTTTTCTTGATATTTCCACAGCGGCACGGGCAGGGCCGTGCTCTATCACCTTAAGCTTTGCCTTGGATGCGCCTTCACGCGGCGGTACCGAAAGTTCTTTATAGGTCAACTCCCAAGCGGGCCAAGATTTAGAACCTTTATAGTCAAAAACATCTAAACTGATATCATTGGCCAAAATATTTTTACCCAAGCTTTTGTCGAACACTTCACAAATGTCACCGTTTTGGTTGAACATAACTCGCAGTTTGCTGTTTTCTATGCCGGTGGTGGAAACACGCAGGGCCGAAGCGTCCAAATAAGGCTTGTCGCTTTCTTGTATGTCGTAAAGCGCTATGCCGACCGAAGGCACGCTTGCCGCAAAAGCAACATGAGTGAAAGATTTTTCTCTTTTTACAATTTGCGACGCCACTTCTTTGCCCTTGTCGTCCAAAACTTTGATATATCTTGCCCCCTTGGGCAATTTTACTTTGGCCACAACGGTTTCTTGCCTGTCCCCATCGGCTTGCAGGGGGTTGCTTACCGCTACAGCTATACCTTTTACAAAAGAAGCGTCCATTTGGCTGACTATGCCGGCACCGCTTGCTCTGTACTCTTCGGCAAATTGGTTTTGGGAAAGCATATAGTCATTCCAATTGCGCTTATAACAAACTTGGAAGGAGGTACCCGTAATATCATCATGGAATTGGTGGGCAATAACTCGCTTCCAGGCGGTGTTAAGGTTTTCGTGAGGATAGTCATTTTGGCCCAACCAGTCTGCGGCAACGGCTGTTCTTTCGGCAGCGTCTGCCAGCAGTTCGGCCCGCCTGTTCCACCTGTGGCCGACAGTTCTTGATGTATAACTGCCCACGCCGTGGTCCGTCAGGGGCAGCTCATTGCTCCAGGTCGGCAGGGCTTCTTTTTGTTGTTCGGTCAAGCCTTGATCCAAAAGATCAAAAAACTCTTTCGAACTGACTGATTTGACATCAATGGCCTTCGAGGAGTTTTTAGAAATCTCTTTCATAACCGTCTTGACCGAAGATTCGCCGGGCGCGCCGCCCCTGTCCCCCGTGCCGTAAAAAGCCACGGTAAAGGGCAAACTAACTTCTTGACCGTCGATTTGGGCTGTTTTTTCGTCATCATAGAGCTTGGGCTCAATATCTTTATGGCCGCGTACCTTGCCCAGGCCCCTTGCGTATGAACCGGGGCGGATGTTGGCATAAATCGACTTGCCGTCAACCCCATGCCATTTGCCCACATCAAAGGGGGCGCCATAGGCACTGCCCCAGGCCAATTTACCGGTTGAAAAGCCCTTGAGGTTGGCATGGCGAGCTATGGAAGGCAAGGCCCAACCAAAGCCAAAGCAATCGGGTAAGAAAATGTCATTAGAGGGTTTGCCGAATTTTTCACGGTAATAGCTGTTACCGTACAAAAAGTTTCTGAATAGGGCTTCGGGCGAAGGTGTGTTGACATCCCCGTTTTCATAGGCACTGCCAACCGGAACCCAGCGGCCGGCGGCAATATATTCCTTCATTTTTTCAAACTCTTCCGGGTAATATTCTTCCATAAGCTCATAGCGATATGTTCCTTCAAAGCCAAAAGTGTAGCCCGGATAGGCTTCAAAAAGCTTGAAGTTGTCACGCAGTGTGGCCGGTATGTATTCCCTGACAGTCGTTTCCAAGTCCCACAACCAGGAAGTATCCAGGTGGGACACGGCTATGGTGTAAATGGTGTTTTTCTTAAACACAAGAAGGGCCCCTTTCCATGTTCTTAAAGATGCTTTATTTTAATCTGAATTCAATTGTTACCGGGTTGTGGTCGCTGTAGAGAAAGCCCGTATCATGGTTTTCAACCTTGAGAACTTCAACATCGGGCGAGACGAAAAAACCGTCTATGACAATAACAAAGGTTTTGCCTTCTTCATAAGGCATGTCATTATTGCGGGCGGTGGGCACCAATTCCCCCCCCCTCATAATTATCACAAAGTTCAATTACGCCCGGGATTTTCTTAACGGGAAAAGATTGGGCCCAAGTGTATTCATGTTTGCTGTCACCGTTTAAGATTTGCACGGAATCACCCGGCAAATCATGATTGAAATCCCCGCCGCAAATCACATAGTCACCCTGCCTGACCCTTTCGGTGATATCATCAAAGAGCATATCAACCTGTGCCTGCCTGATTTTTTCATCACCCGAATAAGCCGACATGTGAACATTGTAAAGATATAGGTTTCTGCCCGATTCCGTATCAAGCCGGCTTACACTGTAGCAACGGTCCAAATCAAAAAACTTTGAAAAGTCGGTTGATATGGGTAAACTGCGGCGAAGACTGTCAAAAATATTGAAGCGTGACATGGTGACAAGACTCGATAATGATTTACCGTGCGGTTTTGTTAAGGGGTAAAACAAGTAGGCCGAATCATAATTTATGGCCTTGACCGCGTCCATATGGGGAAAATTTTCACGCAAGAGTTCGTATTGGTTTATGTGGTGGCTTCTGGTTGCTTTAATATCAACTTCTTGGAACAAAATTATATCGGCGTCCAAATCCTTTAGCGTTTGGGCTGCCCCCAAAACATTTGCCTTACAAGACTCGTAGCTGCGCGCCCGCGATTCTTTGCCCCCGTCCATAAAAAAAGTAAAGTCGGGCCCATAGGCGCCAAAGCCTATATTATAGGTAGCCGCAGTATAGGTTTGGCCGATTTTTAAATAATCGTCGGCCCCCTTGTCAATATCCAAAACCAACCTATCGTCAAGGCGCTCATAGGATATATAAACATAGGATACATATCCGCCGACAAGCACCGCAAAGGCCAAGAGAAGGCAAGCTAATGCGATAAGAGCTTTTTTCATAAAAACACCTCACATTTTTAATAGGGATAACAAAACAATTGTAGCACAAAAAGTGATCTCACTCCACTGATTTGAGCTGTCTTTTATTGCTTTTTTGACTTATTTTTTTCATAGAGCCTTGTATTGTTTATCAGAAATAATATAAGGAAAGTAGCCCATATGGGCAGGGTTTCAATTGCACCGTTTTCTTGGAACAAGGCCAATAAAATCAGCATAAGTGCAAGCACTCCGATGAAGAAAAGCATGGTATATATGAATTTTTTATTTTCCCGCCCTTTTAGGAAGAGAAAAATAATTATAGACGCTGCACAAAAAACACCAAAGGCCAGGGCCCCGGTCCAATGAATAAGCTTTTCTATACCGCCCTCCGCATGGGGAACGATTACCGTCATCAACAAGCAAAAAAAGCTGAAATATAAAGAAGCGGTGCCAAGCTTGCTTTTAAAATTATATTTCAAATACATATATCGAATATTCAAAAGTAAAGATACTATAACAAGCCCCACCCATAGCAAATAGAGGGCCTTATAATGCATGGCTATAACACTGGCCGTTCTTACAAAAGGCGGATAAAAGGATGTAGGGTCATCTTCATAAGGCACTTTCAGGGCGCCAAACCAGGTAACAAATACAACTGTGACCAGTAAACTAATCACAGCCGCCTTGCTCAAAATTTTTAACTGTTTCTTTTTTTCCATTTCTTCTTCCTTTTTATTTCATTAATTTATTTCATCAAAGCCTTAACTTTTGTGCGCCACAGCTCAACCTTCTCATCATCAAAAATTTCGGGAATCCCCGCAGCGACTTTTTCCGCCTCTGTAGAGGCTTCAACGGCCTTTTTAAGCTTCAAGAGGCTGAAAATGCGCTTGTAACCCTTTTTCAATTTTTTCAAGGCCGCCTTTTTGCCCGAACTCAAGTTAGTGCTGTTACCCAGCTCTTGGGCCGTTAAAACTTCGTTGTCAAAAAAGAAGTTCATAACCTTGGGCGAAACATTAAGCAAATAATTTTTCAAAATATAATTACCCAACATTCCGGCACCAACGGCCTTGAAATACCTGACCTGATAGGGCCAGAGGTTTTGTTTTGTATAAGGTTTGCCCGCTTTGTCAATTTCAATTATGGTTTGAGCCAACATTTTCCCCGCAATTATGGAATTTGTAATGCCGGACCCATTCATGGGTATGGTCATGGCCACACAGTCACCCACAGCCGCATAATTGTCGCCGACCAAAAGTGTATGAGTGGCTTTGATGGGAATATCCAAAATCTGCCCGCCACGCAAAAGCGTCTTACCGGCTGCGGGTTGGGCTTTTCTGATTTTTTCTAATACCTCTTCAACGCGGCCCATATCAAGTGCTTGCACACTTCCGACCAACATATCCGCCATGCCTTCCGATATTTTAAACCAGGCAATACCCTTTAGGTTATCAAAACGAAAGTATGTATTAAAGCGATACATGTTAGGCGCTTCTTGGCCTTCCAGGAGATTAAAGTAACCCCTGTAAGTGTGAAATATATCGTCTGCAAGAAACTCGTCATCCAACCCATACTCTGCCGGCAGGCCCTCTAAAACCCTTGAGCGCAAACCGGCACTGTCTATAACCAGATCTGCCAAAACTTCTTCACCGTCAACAAACAGGCCCTTAACTTTTCCCCCCTGCGTGACAGGACCCTCAACTTCTTTAGACCAATTTATCTTGGCCCCCTTACTCAAGGCGTTATCTACAAGGTAATTGTAAAGTGTCACACGCTCAATTTCCAAAGCTGCGCTTGACGGTTCAAGGTCAACAGAAACGGGCGTTTTTAAGTTTGGGGCGTAAAAGGTTGAATCGAGTCGGGGCGAAATATCCGTCTTGTCGTAATCGTCTACCCCCATATGTTCAAAAGTGTCACGCCCAATGGTATCCGACCAGTCATAGCCCATTTCATCCCTGGCATTTTTCTCGTAAACATCCACCTCATAGCCGGCTTGCGCCAAATATGCGGCTGCATTTAGTCCACCGTGGCCGGCACCTGCAATAATTATTTTTTTACTCATACTGTTCTCCTTCTAACCCGTGCAATAGGGTACTCTTTTACCAAGGCCTTTATCAGTGGCGGCAAAATAAGCTTATTGGGTGTTGCGCGCGTAATATCGGTGTGGGCTATAACAAGGTTTTTTTGTTTTTTAAGAGTTCTTTTAAGCCGACTCCAAAATCGGGTTTTATAAGTTTTCGCTTGATAACTTGCACAGGGTTTTGTAAGGCTGCTTGCTTAAGGGGCTCAATAATATCAGCATCGTCCAGCCTGATTACAAGTCTTTTTTGCCATAGTCAAGTTTGATTTCTTTTTCCATAGGCAATCCCTCGAGTCAAAGATTGGAATCAAAAAACTCAATCATATCCCCTATTATTTTTTCGCTTTCAAAATCAGCGGTGAGCTCATGGCGAACATTTTCATAAAGCTTAATCGATACATCAAGCCCCATGCCCTTATACATATGGTAAAGTCTTGTCACCTTCTCACCCATGCCACCCAAGGGATCCTTGTCGCCACTCATTACAATTATAGGCAAATCTTTTCTTATCTTCTCAAGATTTCCCGGCCTGTAAGCATCATAGAGCCCCCGCATCATGGCATAAAAAAACCCATGAGACATAACAAAATTACAATAGGGATCTTCGTTGTAAATTTTCACTTTTTCCAAATCACGGTTAAGCCAGGCATTTTTTATCTTGTCTGCCTCGAAAAACTTGTCATTTGAGCTGAAAGTCATTTTGAAGAACATATGGCTCGGTGAATGCACATTAAAAAGCACACGCTGAAAAAAGGTCAGCACCTTACCCCAAAACATTTTACTGCCACCCATATATGACGAGGCACTTAGAATAACACCCTTCACAAGCCCTTCTTCCATCTGGATATATCTTTGGGCTAAAAAAGAACCGTAGCTGTGACCGAAGAGAAAAAGGGGTAAATCGTACTTTTCCTTGAGCATACGGCTGATGGCAAGTTCATCTTCAACATTTTCATAAAAATTGTTGTAGCCGGCCTTGCCCAAATTTTCAAGCCCGGCAGTTTTTCCGTTCATCCTATGGTCATCGGCAAAAACTAAAAAGTTGTTTTGGTTTAGAATTTTAGCAAAATCATCAAACCGTCTTGCGTGTGAGGTCAGGCCATGAACCAATTGTACCACAGCTTTTGGCTCTTCAACCGCATCCCATAAATAGCAGACCAGCTCTTTGCCGTCATAGCTTTTGAATTTTACTTCTTTCACCCAAAAAACTCCCTCAAGCCTTTATTTTCCGCTAACTTGAGGGTAGCAAAAACACTTACCCATATAAGCAGTAGGGCAACAAGGAAAACAAGGCTTCTCTTTTTAAATGAATTAAACGCCTCTCCGATCTCCGACTCTTATCCGACCCTTCTAAATTTTTGAGTTAATGGGAGACCTTAAAGAACAGGCAAGCCTCCAAGGGCTTGCCTTAATGTTTTCATATACCAAAAAATTTTTTCTTTGTTTTTGGACAAATTTCCTCCAAAGGTACCCTTTCGTGAATACACTTCGGATTGGCCTCAAAATCGGTTGTTCCCTCATCTTTTTTTGCTGCCCACAGACAGGCGTTTTCCATAATCTGCCTGATGTTTTCATCATAAAAGATGGGAAAGGTTTCGTGGCCCGGTTGGAAGTAGAAGATGCGGCCCTGCCCTCTTGTGAAGGTGCAACCGCTCCTAAAGACATTCCCGCCGGAAAACCAACCGATGAATACCAGGGCGTCAGGCGTGGGTATGTCGAAGTGTTCCCCGTACATTTCATCGCCGTCTAATCTGAAACCTTGTTCAACACCTCGAGCTATGGGGTGATAGGGGTCAACGGTCCAGATTCTTTCGGCCTCGCCTTCCTTTTCACGCCAGCGAAGGGAGCAATGGGTGCCCATAAGCTTTCTGAAAGCCTTGGAAAAATGGGCAGAGTGTAAAAATATGATCCCCATACCCTCATTTACTCTTTTAATAATTTTTTCCACCAGATCGTCTCGGACTTTTTCATGTTTGCTGTGACCCCACCAAATCAGAACATCCGTTTCATTTAGCAAGGCGTCCGGCAAACCTTGTTGGTCTTCGTCCAGGTAAGCACAAACCACTTCAAAGCCGTCATTTAAATCCAGGCCTTCTTTTATAGCCCGGCTCATCCCATCCGGATAGGCCTTGCCCTTGTGCTCACTTTCATTCCACACTGTTATTCTAACCACACCAAAACCGCCTTTCATAATAAGATTGCCCGCATGGGAAAATCCCATGCGGGTTTTTACACTTACTTTTGGTCAAGTATTTCAAAGAGTTGGTCAAAAGCCATACCGCTGTCTTTACCTTTTTCGTCAATGACCTTATTGTATCTGGCAAGCCAGTAGGGCATGATCAGGTTGTAAGACTCATGCAGATGGCGTCTGTCACGGTTGCCTTGGGCCGCATTGAAAAAGCTGGAACCCACACTGCCGCGCTCGTCCATGGCAAGGGCATAAGGCAGGTGGTTGTCCTTATAGTATAAAATTCTTTCTTCCACTCTGGCGTCTGCACGGTCGGAGTTGTCTATGAAAAGCTCGCGAGAACTTACGGGGTAGCGGCTGATTTGCCATTTGAGCATATCAATGCAGGAGCGCCCGAAGCCGTCAAATTGCTCTTCTTCATTATGGGCCAGCTGGTAAATCAGCATCCATTCTATATCACGCGAATATTTTTCAAGCTCCCACCAGGAGTCAACGCCGGCACGGAATTTTTCCACCAAAACCGGGTCTTCTTCAAGCTGCATCAGGGTGTAAAAAGCAACGGCAGCCATGCGGACATCCGAATAGTTCATTTCTTTTGTGACCTTGTTGAAAATTTCATCTTCGCTGCAATCATCATTTAGAAGGTCCTTGGCCATAATTTCATAGCGTTTGAAATGTTCGCTTACAATGTCGGCATAACGGTAGGGCTCATCAAAGGCTAACTTCTTATATTCATCTTCCCATTGTCGGTCACCGGTTATATGGTGTGCCACCTTGAACAATTGCAATAAGATTGCAAGGCCCAGGGGGGCGTCACCGAAACCGTAATAATCCCTGTCCAGGTAATACTCACGGCTCATACGGGCCCAGGAAGTCGGCTGGCCGCCTGCGTCAACATGGCAATAATCGTGGCGGGCTATGTGGGCCGCATGCCTTGCCACGGCTGTTTTAATGATTTCTGCCAGTTCCGGGTCGTCCGGCCCCAAGATATCATAAGCCAGGTGCCATACCGCATAATGGCCCACCAGTTCGTCGTTTGATGTGTCGCTTTTATAAATTATTTCATCGTCGCCCCAGTTTTTACCTGTTTTGGGGTTAACTTCGGAAGTGTATAATTTTTTCAAACGCTCCGGAATTTCCATGGAACTGTCAACCGTGAGCAAGGCCGGCATGTCATCGCCCTTAAAGGTATCCGAGGGCAGTCGGACGGAAACAAGCTTGCCTTCCGGATCATACATTTTGCGGAAGAATACTCCGTCCGCCAGGGGGACTTCATCATTTTCCGGGTCATTTACATGGTAGGAGCGGGCTATGTAGCCTTCTACATTTTTGAAAACAATTTCGGGCATACCTTCGCTTGCCCAATCTTCCGGGTTGGCGGGGCCGATTTCGCTTACTATATAATCCGTTGGCCCTTTTTCGGGAAGGTTTATCTTGTATTCACGCCCTTGAAGCAGGTATTCATCACTTGCAATGTTTGTGCCGGGTTCGTTGTAGCGCAAGAAGGATGTTACATGCCCCTTCCAGCCGGGTATGTAGGCAAGCAGTAAAACCGCTTCGGTCCAGCGTGTGGCAACTTCTTTGGCTCTTGCAATTTCTTCCTTTGTGGCTGTGGGGTCTTCTTTTAAAACGCCATAACGGCAGATGTCACCCATGGCAACCAGTGAGGTCCAAAGCCCGTCGTTGTCCGACTCCCTGCCCTTCCAGCGTTCGTTTTTCTCATCCCAATTAGCACCGCTGAGCATGCCGCGGCGTTGAACATGTTTCATATTGACTTCAGAAAGGAAGATAGCCTTTTCTTTTGCGGACATATATTTCATAGCAATGTGCGAAACCCCGGTTTCGGTCAGTACATAAACCCCATTGTCACCGTCACCGTCTATAGCTTTGACTTGGTTGTCCAACATATAAGCAGTGGCTCTGAAGTGTTGCACGCGGTTTAGTTCTTCGGCCTCATCTTCATTTATGCGCCACATGCCATTGGCCGTACCCAGCCAAAGCACACTTTTTTCGCCTTCAAAAACACAGGTAATATCTTTAGCATTGAGGAATTCAGGTAAGCGCCCTTCTTGTGCTTGACTTAAGGCGCTTGCGGGCAAGGCTTCCAACCTTGCGGTAAGTTGGGGGTTGTCCTCCTTTTTTTGACGAATCGCCAAACGGTGCAGAGATTCATAAATCTCCGACGCGACACCTTGATAATCCCTTTTTTTAGCCATTGATAAGCCTCTCTTTCACTTTCTTTTATTTTCACCGCCCAAGCCGCGGCAAATAAACAATAATCAAACCCTTGGGTTTGTTGAAGGCCTTTATTTACTGACTTTTTCAGCCAACTCGTCTATAACAAAGGCCAAGGCATGATCCTTGTGTGAGGGTGCCGATTTTTTCGCATGTGCTTTTACATGATTGGGGGCATTGTCCGTTGCATAGCTTATATCCGCATCTTGCAACATGGTAATATCATTTTCATAGTCACCGACCGCTATGGTCGTGTGAATGCCCCGGCACAACTCACTCTTAAGCAAGAGCAAGCCATTGCCCTTACCGCTGTTTATGCAGTGCATTTCAAGCCCGTAGGGCCAGCTCCTGTTAAAGTGAAAACGCTCGCCAAAAAGACTTATAGCCTCTGCCATGGCTCTTGCGGCATCCTCACTTTTGTGAAACCTAAAAAGGAGTTTGTAGACCTTGGTGTTTTCAAATTTATTCTTAATTTCACCGACCTTGCAATCATTGATAAGCTGATAATCATCCATGCCATAGGCCTCGTAATTTTTAATTTCATGGGCATGGTTTTGGTCAAAATAGTCTATGACATCGCCATAGTGAGACTCTATAGGGAATTCTCTTAAAAGCTTGTCTTCCTTATGGTCATAAATCACGGTACCGTTGACACAAATAATCGGTGCATTGGGTGTGAAGGGAAAGTTGCCTATGTAATGGGGCATCCGGCCTGTCGCAAGCGTGAAAAGCCCCCCGCGAGCTTGGAAGTTAAATATGGCTTCCAGGTTGGCCGGTGAAACCTTACCGGTAGAATCGGTCAGGGTACCGTCAATATCGCTACATATGAGATAACCCTTGAAAATTTTAATCTACCCCCGTATTTTAATAGCCTTCGGTCATAAAGAGTTTTTTATTGGGGAAAAGCTCAAACAGATCCTCTTTCTTGTCTCTGATTTCAAGATTACCGTATTCATACTCTTTTTCCAAAGAAGTATAGCCGATAAGAAAACGGGTTAAGGCCCTGACATCACAGCTTAAATCCGCCTCTTCTTCTGTGCGTTCCACCAGGGTTTTGCCGGCGCCGAAGCTGACCTTAAAGCTGTCATTATTCCAATCCAAGCTGTCGTCCTCAACCTTGATAACAAAGCTAAAACCTGCCCTAAAACTTAAAAGTTTTAAAACTTTTTCAACATCGACAATCTTATTCATTCCGTAAGGGCTGACCTTTCTTTCCACCCTATCAATTTCCGGCACTATGAGTGAAAAGTCAATATCCAAGGGGAAGTCGCCCTTGAGGGTTTTGAAAACAGGATGAAAGACCGAAAGAAAACCCAGCAAAGCCTTGGCTCCTTCATAATTTTTAAAGGCAAATTCAAGAACCTTCATTTCGTTTGGCCCTTGGGGCGCGCTGTCATAAGCTATGTAAGCCGTCGCTTGGCCTTTTGAGTCATACCAAATATAGGTGCTGAAAAGTTCGGCATAGGTGTCGTGGTCAAAAAGGGGTTTATAATCTTCTTTTTTGCGAACGACCGCTAAATTTTTGTCTTGAATATAACTTTCATAAATATCAATGAGAGTATCCAAGTGCTTATCGTATTCAAAAAGTTCGGCATGACCCGGGGCCTTGAGCGGCTTTAAGGCATCCAGAGGAATGCTTACCTTCTGCCTGTCATAATTGCACTCATAGCCGAACATTCTGTAATAGGGAAAAGAAAAAGGGAACAGATAAGAGAAAATTTGGCCTTCCTGCCTCATTTCATCAAAAGCATACTTAAAAAGCCGCCTAACATGGCCCTTATTGCGTTCTTGCGGTAGGGTGGCAACCGCACCTATGCCGCCCATTTTAACATCGTGCCCGTTAAAGCGTACCGTAAAGGGCTCAATTCTTGTTGTGGCACAAGCCTTGCCATTTTCATCAAACAATGCTCTAACCGCTTCATAGTCTTGCTTGACCTTTTCGGGGTCACTGAAATCTTTTTTGGAATTGTAGGAAATTGACCTCAACTGCAAGATTTCCATATGCTCTTCGGGCTTGATTTTTCTGATTTCCATGTTTATCCTCCTATATTTGAGCTTTATGCATTAGAGCACAATTTCATCCCCTTCGTCAACCTCGTTTTTGATGTACTTCTTACAATTTCTGTTTTTGTAATACTTATGCAAACATCACTTAATAGGCTTTGGGGCTTATTTTGTGTTTTCTATCAATTCAAACATATCAAGGTAAAACTGCCTTGTTTGGTCTGCGTCGGCAAAAAGCCCTATCGCGGTGCCGTGGTCACCCGATATTGTAGGCATAACATTCCACTTGCCGGCTACCAATTTTTCCCCATCAAAGTCTTGCCAAGGCTCGTCTTTGGGGTTTCGGGCCGAATAAACACTGACCAAGCCGTCATTGGCAAACCATCTTGAATCAAAAGAGTTGTCTTCCAATCTTCTGTCGGTATACCTGCCTATAAGAAAGGCGGAGATTTTCAGCACGGACAGGGTTGAACTTTTGGGGAAGTGAGTTAAGTCATAAGGGTTTTCCACCGTGGTGCAAAAAGAGTAGCTGGTGTAATATACTCCGTCCACAAAACTTATTCGTTGGTTAATATTTCTTGCTTCATCCGGGAAGATGTCATAAGCGGCATTGTCCGTCCCCGTACCCTCAAAGA
Source organism: Clostridiales bacterium (assembly GCA_012524025.1). Classification (GTDB taxonomy): domain Bacteria; phylum Bacillota; class Clostridia; order Oscillospirales; family Acutalibacteraceae; genus UBA1447. Next base: position 74,605 of record JAAYSC010000028.1, read on the forward strand.
GCATTAAATCGCCTATAATTTCCGAGATGCTTCGTTCTTCCCCCGGCACCTTGGTTATTCCAAACTGTTCCAAGTGAAAATCCACATAACCGGAGAGAGGTGAATTGCCGGCCAAGATTGTGTAGGCTACACACAAGTCAATAAAGGGGCTCAATATATTGAAGTTTTCAAAAGCCGTCACCAGGGTGGCACCGTTGTTGGGCGAGCAAATTGTTGTGACCGAATGCACCAGGTCACCTTGGCCGCCGAGAAAAAGCGGGGATGTATCTTCACCCGTGGCCGCAACTTCTTCGGGAGCCCCATTTTCAAGTAGGGACACAAACAGACGAATTGTAAGCCCGCCGAAACTGTGGCCGACTAAATTTATTTTTTTAATTTGACCGCCCGCCGATTTTTCACCCCAACCTTCAAACATGGGGCTGTCATAAGTTCTACCGTAGCGGGCGTGGTTGTTGGCCTTTGAATGGGCCTGACCGTAGTCAACCCTGGTCCCCGTTAATTGGGCATAAAGCTCACAAGCTCTGTCCCAAGCGCTTGACAAGGGGCCGACCGAAGCCTCAAAAACACTGTAACCCTCTTCGTTTAAAAATTCAGCCAAGTTGCCCGTTGTGGCGCCCCAATAAGGCAGGGTATTGTTTATGCCTTCGTCGCGCCCCCATCCCCCTATACCATGGACAAGTATATAAGGATAGTCCACGGCTTCTTGCCCGGACAGAGAGGGGGCGGATAAGGCTGTTGTACAAAGCAAGGCAAACAACAAAAACAATGCCAAGCTTTTCATTGCCGCTTTTTTAAACTTTAGCTTGTTTTTTTCAAGCCCGTCGGTGGAAGGTTTGGTTCTTGCCGAATTTTTTTCTTTAAAATCGTAAACTCCCAATGCAAACACCTCATAATTTAAAATTGTTGTTCTTGTTTTTACCCTTTGTTTATTTTGTTATAAAGCCTCCGTACACCACTTTTGTGTCATTTACAACTATTACTGCCTTTTCATGGGATTTTTTTACAACCTTAACGGCCTCGGGTATGCGTTTGCGTTTAATATGCATGAGCATAAGCTCGCGCTCGCCTTCCATGCCCTTACCGCTGATTTCCGTAACCGCAAAGTTGTTGGCGCGTAAGTCTTGAGCTATTTTTTTGCTGGCTTCACCTTCGGGCACTATAACTTGAACCGAACACAGGCCAAAGGCTAATTTATCCTCCATCCAAGAGCCCAGGTAGTTGCCGCAGGCAAAAGCTATGGCAAAGACTACGACCTTAATCCAGTCGTCCTGAAAACCGGTTAAGACGGTGCCCGTCACGGCAAGCCACAGCAAAATTTCCAAAATAGCTATTGTCGCACCCTTTGTGCGCTCGCCCCTGTTGATAAGCACTATGCGGATTGTCGCCACAGCAACTTCCGCTATCTTACCGAAAAATATAAAAAAGTAGATCAGGATACCGCCGTTATTCAAAAAATCCATTAAAACCTCACTTAAAATGCCTTTTGTTAAAGAAGCTGACATAAACCGAATCGTGCCTTATTTTGCCGCTCGCATTCAAATAAATATTTTATACTGTTACATACATTAAATCAAGCCGAAGCAAGGACAAAAGAGCAAAACTTCCGCCTCTTCCTTTTAAAAGAGACAAACTTTCCTCTTTAATTTTTCTTAGTGTAAAATTATCATTGGCAAAAAATAAAGGGAAATGGCGCGAACCACTTCCCTTGCATACAAAGAATCAGTACAATGAATTTGCGAAAAAACACGAACTGAGGTGTATGCAAGATGA
>JAAYSC010000091.1 GCA_012524025.1 Clostridiales bacterium
ACCGTGGTTGGTCTTAACTACTACATCGTCCTCACCGTTGTCAAGAACAAAGGTAATGTCATAAACATTGAGTTCCCATTGTGCCGTATAGGTTGCTTCGCCTGTGGCTTCCACAAGAGTAGGTTCCCAACCAAGGAAGGTGTAACCTTCTTTTTCCGGGTCTGTGGGAGCTTCGGGCATGGCACCGTGGTCTGTCTCAACGACTACATCATCTTCACCGTTGTCAAGAACAAAGGTAATGTCATAGACATTGATTTCCCACTGAGCCGTATAGGTTGCGTCCTTTGTTGCTACTGCGATAGCAGGTTCCCAACCTTGGAAAATATAACCTTCCCTAACAGGGGCATCGATTGCGGGTGTGTCACCGTGGTCTACATTAATAACCACATCGTCTTCACCGTTATCAAGAACAAAGGTGATTTCGTAGCTGGCTGTTCCCCAAATGGCTCTATATTGAGCATCTGCGGTGGCGGGAGGTAATTCAATGGGTTCTGTAGTTCCAACAGGAGCCCATCCAAGCAGGACATAGCCTTCCCTGGTTACTTCTGGGGCCACCGGCACTTGACCTTCTTCAACGATAACTTCTGTCATTGAAGGAGTACCGCCGGAGGCGATAAAGGTAATGGTGTAGTAAGTGGGTTCGATAACAAGCGGCTTCCACTGGGCTACAAGCGTTACATCGTCTTCCGGGAATACTTCGGGAAGTGCAGGTTCCCAACCGACAAATTCGAAGCCTTCTTTAACAGGAATTTCAACTGCGGGAACTGTTGTGCCGACTACACCACCAATCGGATCAATCGCATTTCCACCATCAGTGTCAAATGTAATGGTGCTGTAAACTTCAGGGATTGCCTTCCATTGGGCATAGTAGGTTACATCTTCGGTTGCGTTTGTGAGCTCGGGTTCCCAACCGGCAAATTCATAGCCGTCTCTGTTTAAGACGGGGGCTTCAGGTGTGTCATTGTGGTTTACAGTCTGTACCAAGTCACCGCTGACTAAATCGCCGCCATTGGCCACAAAGGTGATTGTATAAGTCTTGACCTTCCACTTGGCTGTGTAGGTCGCGTCCTCGGTTGCTTCTGCAAGTTCAGGATCCCAACCAAGGAAGGTGTAGCCTTCTTTTTCGGGGTCTGCGGGAGCTTCGGGCATGGCACCGTGGTCTGTCTCAACTACTAAATCGTCTTCACCGTTGTCAAATACAAAGGTAATGTCATAGACATTGAGTTTCCATTGAGCTGTATAGGTTGCGTCTTCGGTTGCTTCCACTACTTCCGGAGCCCAACCAAGGAAGGTATAGCCTTCTTTTTCGGGGTCTGCGGGAACTTCGGGCATGGCACCGTGGTTAGTAGCAACCACTACATCATCTTCACCGTTGTCAAAATCAAAGGTGATGTCATAGACATTGAGTTCCCATTGAGCCGTATATGTAGCGTCTTCGGTTGCTTCAACTACTTCCGGAGCCCAACCAAGGAAGGTGTAGCCTTCTTTTTCGGGGTCTGCGGGAACTTCGGGCATAGCGCCGTGGTTAGTAGCAACCACTACATCATCTTCACCGTTGTCAAGAACAAAGGTAATGTTATAGACATTGAGTTCCCATTGGGCTGTATAGCTTGCATCTTCTGTTGCTACCGCAAGGTCGGGTTCCCAACCCTGGAAGGTGTAACCTTCTTTGACAGGGTCGTCGATTTCGGGCATTTCGCCTTCTACAACCGTAAGAACTTCATCATCTTCACCGTTGTCAAGGACAAAGGTGATTTCATAGGTTATGGGTGTTGTGCAGGTTACAGAGCCTGCCTCGACTTCTGACTCAAGTGCATCAAGGTGAGAATCATAAAGATCTTCAACTTCAAGTTCAACCGGGGTTGAACCTGTCCACTTACCGATTATCTTAAAGGTAAGTGAGGCCAAGATGCCTTGGGCAGCAATACTTTCGCCGGTTGCGAAAGCAACTCTTATCTCACCGTCGCCTGATTCATTTGCCGAGAAGAGTGCGGCGGCGGTAAGGTCGCCTTTAGCTCCACCGACATACTCAAGTTTGCTTGAGTCGAAGTAAACTTCAAAGGTTGCAGCCGAGATTCCGGAGTCTTCATCAACAGTAATGTCAACCGTTACTTCGTCGCCCATTTCGCCGGTTTCGTCCGAAAGGACAATATATACCGGAGCTTTTTCTTCCCATACGGCTGTAACTGTCATATCGTCTGCCGGGAATACTTCGGGAAGTGCAGGATCCCAACCCTCAAAAGTATAGCCTTCTTTGTGGGGGTCCGCGGGAGCTTCAACTTCACTTCCGATGTCACCGGTTATGGGGTCAACCACGCTGCCACCGTCGGTATCAAATGTGATTGTGCTTTGAAGTGGAGTTGTGCAGGTAACGGACCCGTCTTCGGTCGTGTAATTATCGAACTCGTCTAAATCGTCGTCCCACAGCTCTTGTTCTGCGAACTCCAGCGGTGTTTCTTCGTTCCAGATTCCGATAATTTTAAATTTAAGTTCAGCTAAAACTGTGCTGCCGGCTGCCAAGCCGCCGTCTTTTGCAAAGCTGACATTGAGGTCACCGGCATCGGCATGAGCCGAAAGGATACCGCCATCGGCCAAAAGACCGCCGGGCTCATAACCGACAAATTCCAGCTTGCTGTTATCAAAGCTAATGAGGAAGTCACCGGCCGATAAACCGGCACTGTTTATGATTGAAAGTTCAACCGTAACGGTATCATCTCTTTCACCGGTTTCTTTGCTAAGGCTGATTTGAGCAGCCGCATCTTTGGTCCACTGAGCCGTGTATGTTGCATCACCGGTGGCCGCAACTATAGTCGGTTCCCAGCGGTCAAAACTATAGCCTTTTCTGCTGACCGCAGGGGCTACGGGAGTGTCACCGTGGTTAACGGTTTTTGTTTCACTGCCGGTACCGCCGTTAGCATCAAATTCTATTTCATAGGTCTTGATAGCCCATTGGGCTACATATGTCGTATCTTCCGTAGCGGGAGCAACTTCCGGCTCCCAACCAAGGAAATCGTAACCTTCTCTGGTCACTTCAGGCGCTACGGGAGTTTCGCCTTCTTCAACCGTAAGAGTGGTTCCGCCTAAGCCGCCGTTGGCGTCAAAGGTGATTTCGTATTCTTCGGGAATTTCCGGTATTGTAACACTTCCATCAACTGATGTGAATTCGAGCTCATCATAAGTACTTGAGTAACTCATCATCACTTCTAATTCAACCGGAATTGTACCGCTCCAACCCTCAAGAATCGTAAATGTCACAGTCAGGTAGGTACCTGCATCTTCAGCACCTATGGTACTTACAAAGTTAAAGAACATTCTTTGTGTATCACCGATGGGTGGATAATGGTAGTTTACGGCTGAGAAGTCTCTAAAATCAAGAACCGAAACCGGCGGTAGTGAATAACTCTTATATGCAAGTTTCGTCGAATCAAACTTTATGAGACATTCAAAGGCTGCATTGCCGGAGTTTGCAGTAAAATCAAGATTGATAGTTACATCTTCCCCCGGTTGCCCTTCAGCATGGCTAAGGCTTATTGTTGCCGGATCATAGGGCGGTGGACCTGCACTAACAAGGTTAGGCAAAACCACCATACCGAAAACAAAGGCAAGGCTGAGAATCAAGCTCAAAGCTTTCCTGAATACATTGTGTGTTTTCATCTTCTTCCTCCTTAAAAAATTTGCTAAAGCCAAGTTATAAGTTGAAGAGGTTTGCCTGCCAAAATAATATCAAGTTGACAGGCAAACCCCATTTAGCCGTTTAAGAATTAACCAAAAGTTAAATATGGTAACTCTGTAAGTTTGCCGGAGATGAATTGGAGGAGAATCAGGGCGTCGAGCGAGGTGATTCTTCCGTCGCCGTTGACATCGGCCAAAGCAAGTTGGTCTTCTGCCAAGGGTGCTTCGCCGGTTACATGTTTGAGTGCCATAAGGGCGTCTGCAGTATTGATTTCACCGTCGCCGTTAATGTCACCCAGCCATTTGGCCTTGTAGGTTGCGTCGCCAAGAGCTTCCACAACATCGCCCCAGCCCATGAAGATATAGCCTTCGCGTACGGGGGCGCCGGGAATGTCAGGCATTATGCCTTCTTCAACGATTTGTTCGCCGCCGCCTACACCACCGTTGGGGTCAAAGATAATGGTGTATTCGTCAAATCCTTCTTTTTCTTCCCAAACAGCTGTGTAGGTAGCTTGACCGGTAACGGTTTCGAGTTCGGGAGTCCATCCGGTGAAATTCCAACGGGCTACTGGAGGTACATCGGGGGCTTCGGGCATTTCGCCATATTCAAAGTCAACGGTTACATCGTCAAAGTCTTTGCCGAGGACAAAGGTAATTGTGTAGCTCTTCGCTGCCCAAACAGCCGTGTAAGTTTCATCACCGTAAGCGGGTGAAAGTTCGGGAGTCCATTCGACAAAGTCGTGGCCTTCTTTGGTGACTGCGGGAGCTTCGGGAAGGGCGCCGTGGTCGGTTTCAACTACAAGATCGTCTTCACCGTTGTCAAGAACAAAGGTGATCTCATAGACATTGAGTTCCCAAAGAGCGGTATAGACAGCATCTTCGGTTGCTTCAACAAGTTCGGGATCCCAACCAAGGAAGGTATAGCCTTCTTTGACAGGGTCATCAATTTCGGGGGTATCGCCGTGGTCAACATCAAGAACTAAGTCTTCATCGCCGTTGTCAAAGACAAAGGTGATTTCATAGCCCTTGAGTTTCCATTGAGCTGTGTAGCTTGCGTCTTCGGTTGCAACTGCAAGAGCAGGTTCCCAACCTAAGAAGGTGTAGCCTTCTTTTTCAAAGCCTTCGGGGGCTTCGGGAAGTGCACCGTGGTTGGTGGCAACTACTACATCATCTTCACCGTTTTCTAATTTAAAGGTGATGTCATAGCTATTGATTTCCCAAAGAGCTGTGTAGACAGCGTCTTCGCTTGCTTCTGCAAGTTCGGGATCCCAACCTAAGAAGGTATAGCCTTCTCTGACAGGATCGTCAATTGCAGGCATTTCACCGTGGTCTACACCAATGATCACATTTTCATCGCCGTTGTCAAAGACAAAGGTGATTTCATATTTCTTAATCTTCCATTGGGCAGTGTAGTTTGCATCGCCCGTTACCGCAACAACTTCCGGCTCCCAGCCGACAAAGTCGTAGCCGGGCTTGCTAAAGCCGGTGGGCGCATCAGGCATTTCGCCATAAGCGACAAGGGAGGCCGTGGGCACAGTGCCGTTATCAAGGTCAAAGGTAATGTTGTAAAGGTTGGCCTTCCATTGGGCAACAAGAGTTACATCTTCTTCGGGGAAAACTTCGGGAAGTGCAGGAGCCCAGCCTAAGAAGGTGTAGCCTTCCCTAACAGGGTCTTCAACTTCCGGAACTTCGGAATCAACTTCACCGGTTAAGGCTGCAACAGCAGAGCCGCCGGCACTATCGAATGTGATTGTGCTCATGTCTGCGGGAACTTCTTCCCAAAGAGCTGTGTAGGTAGCGTCTTCGCTTGCTTCAACAAGTTCAGGGTCCCAACCTTCAAAGGTGTAGCCTTCTTTTGTGAAGCCTGTGGGTGCTACCGGCACTGCGCCGTGGTCTGTGGAAACTACAACATCGTCTTCACCGTTATCAAGTACAAAGGTGATTTCGTAGCTATTGAGTTCCCAAAGAGCTGTGTAAGTAGCGTCTTCGCTTGCTTCCACAAGTTCGGGATCCCAACCTAAGAAGGTATAACCTTCTTTTTCGGGGTCAGCAATTGCAGGCGTATCGCCGTGGTCTACATCAAGAACTTCATCATCATCGCCGTTGTCAAAGACAAAGGTGATTTCGTAGCTGTTGAGTTCCCACTGGGCTGTATAGGTAGCATCTTCGGTTGCTTCAGCAATTTCGGGATCCCAACCAAGGAAGGTATAGCCTTCTCTGACAGGGTCGTCAACTGCAGGTGTATCGCCGTGGTCTACATCAAGAACTAAGTCATCATCGCCGTTGTCAAAGACAAAGGTGATTTCATAGCTATTGAGTTCCCATTGAGCAGTATAAGTCATATCAACTGCCGGGAAGACTGCGGGAAGCATGGGGCTCCAACCCTTGAAGGTGTAGCCATCTTTAACAGGATCTGCAACTGCCGGGAAGGGGCTACCTGCATCACCGACTAAATCAGCAATAGCTGAGCCGCCGGCGGTATTGAAGGAAACTGTTACTTCATCGGGTACAACAACTGCTTCTTCCCAACGAGCATAGTATTCCATCTCAGGTTCGGTTACCGGAAGCAGTTCACCAAGAACTTCGCCTACAGAATCAAGAGACCAACCAAGGAATTCGTAGCCATCCCTTGTCACTGTGGGAGCTTCGGGTATTTCACCGTAAGGGGTGTCAACAATTGTAAAGACCGGTGAACCGCCCATGCCGTAGAAGAAAACTTCAAGGAGTTCAGGATCCCACTGGGCTGTGTAAGTGGCATCTTCTGTTGCCTCAACGAGTTCAGGGGCCCATCCTAAGAAGGTATGGTGAGCCTTAGTTGGTGTCGGGGCTACGGGCATGGCACCGTGGTTTGTTTTAACTACAACATCGGGGTTACCGTTGTCGAGTTCAAAAGTAATGTCGTATTCTTTGATTTGCCAAAGAGCGGTTACTTCAAGGTCATCTTCGGGGAAAACTTCCGGTAAAGCCGGATCCCAACCGCCAAAGTCATAACCTTCTTTAACCGGGTCATCGACTGCGGGAACTTCTGCACCCACATCGCCGGTAAGGGCTTCAATTTCGTTTCCGCCGTCTGTATCAAAGCTGATGGTGCTAGTGGGAAGGGGTGGAATTGGCAGGTGGATATCAGCGCCGGAGAAGTCGTATTGCCAATCAAGGCCGACAGAAATACCGGAAGAAGAAAGCTGGTCCGGTGCAGCTACTTTGTAAAAATACCCGTGGTTGCCGGGTGTTTCGGTTGTACGCCACCAACGAATATCGGTACAGATGTGGGCATCCATACCTTCAACGATATCTTGTTTGGCTCTAAGTTTGAATTTTGCAAACCAATTGTCCCCTTCATGAAATTCAGGGAAACCGCCATTGTCGGCGTTTGAGTTTGCAGCAATTTGGAACTTGATAGCGGTATAGAGATCCTTTTCTTCCTGAGTAAAGGTATCCGGCCAGTCTTTTCTTGGAAAATCCATATTTCCCGTTATATTATTTTTAGAAGCACAGGCCCTATCTATAAACCTATTTCCGATAAAGTTTTCGTTGAAGTCCCAAATGTGGTGGTAAAGGGTTATGTTACCTCGGATATATTCAAGAGTTTCAACATATTCCATATTGCCGGGATCAGAGTTCGCCTTAATGTTATAGGCGGCCGTAGCGGGGCCGGGGGGTAAACCAAACATGGTATGATCGTACATAACCATATAGGCTTGATTACCTGCTAAGAAGTCAGTCTCAGCCCAGAGTCTGACGGTGACATCCTGGTTTTGGAGAATATCCTCACCGGGTTGAAGCGGAGTGAAAACACCCCCGACTTCCCAACCCACTTCAAACCAGACCTTAGCGTTAAGGCCATAGTCCTCGTAGTCATTGGGCTTAGCGGCTACCGAGCCTATAACTAAAAAGTTAAGAGCCATGGCTGCCACAATGAGAAAGCTAAGCAGTTTTTTTGCAATTTTCATCAATATACCTCCTTAAATTAACTCTAAAGCAGAGAGTGATTAGTTTTATGTCACGGCAAGCAGAATTTAGATAGCTTGCCCGGTAACCTGGTTGATTTGGCAGACACCATTTTCACTATCGATAATTATTCCCGCATCGTTCGTGTCAATAGTACCGTCGCCATTGAGGTCTGCCGCTAAGAAAAGGCAGTCATCAGTGCCGACTTGCCAATTAAACAAGGAGTTTTCAAGGTCAACTATTGTTGATGCATCGTTTGCGTCAACAACACCGTCACCGTCCACATCACCAAATATAACAACTGTATAAGTGCGAACAAGATTGTTGCCATAATTGACATTTACCTTTGACCCCGTTCCAAAATATGCGCCGCCGGATTTTTCATAAGAAAGCTCTGCGTTACCGAGCGGAATCAGGAAATTTTCAAGTGATAAGAGCCCAACCTCTAAACCGTAAATAAAGCCGTTTTCCCTGTCTACGACTGTAGTGGAACCCGGAAATGCGTCAAGATCGGGCAGAGCTTCCAAAATATCGACAGATGCAGGCGAAAAGGTCAAGGAACAAGTTTGAGCCGTCATGTTATAAAGAGTCGTTGCGTCGGCCGGGTCGTTCATGGCTTGATAATAGAAAAGATTGGAGTTTTCGGGTATGAGCAGTTCCCCTGTTCCATCAGCTGATTGCTTAACCTTGAGGCGGAAGCTGACAGAGTCATCGCCTTCCGGCCTGTTAAAACAACCGAAAAGCCCGGCATTGGCAGTCCCAATCCACTGGACAAGTAAAACACCATAGTCATCCTCAGAATATCCGCTTGGAAGAAAGGCAGAATTGCCGGATGCATTGGCGCTCACATTACCTGTGACAAGGGAAAGCTGACCGTGCTTTTGCAGGTTTAGCATAGGCTCTTCAATTTCGAAAACATCCTTGGAGAAGAGAATGGGGAAACGCAAGGCAGTAGCATTATAGTTGTTGGTGATTTTAAGGGTAACGGTGACAAAAGCTCCGGGATAGGTGCTGTCGGAGTCAGTTTTAAGGTCAACATGCATAAACTCATCGCCCTGCGGAACCCCTGTGGCATAAGCCGACAAAGAGAAAGCGAGGAGAAGAATCATGGCAAGCAAGAATTGAAATATCTTGTGAACTCTACTCATTAAGGCAGAAACCTCCCGGATTTTGTTTGGATTGCATTTTTAGTTCCCGTGAAGTGGGGAGAAATCCCCCCACTTCACTTTTTAAATTTTTAACCTCTTGGGCTTATTTGATCAATTTCGAAAAGACTGTTTTCTTGGTCAATCATGGCTGAAGCGTCATTGCCGTCAATATTGCCGTTATTATCAGCGTCCGCCGCGAGTGACAGCCAATCTTCACCTAATGTAGCCAGGGAATTCTCAGCGTCCTCTACAACACCGGCATCCGTTCCGTCAATTACGCCGTCACCGTTTAGGTCACCGAAAACGATTACGGTAAAGACTACGGGCTCGTGACCATCCTTGTTGAGTTCAACGGTAGAGCCGGTGCCGAACATACCAAGGTCATTGGCGATAAAGCTTGCTGTGTAACCTTGACCGGCTTCAACATTGCCTTCGGCAGGTATAAGGGCACCCAGGCCGTAAACATACTGGTTAACCAGGTCAACAACCGATTGAGCACCGTCATCACCGATGATGGCTTCAAGGATTTCGCCGGCAGGTTCAAGCAGAGCAATTGCTTCTTCCAGAAGGGCTGCTGCTGCGTCGATTATGGCTTGGTTAGCAGGGTGTGCAGACATGTTGAGCGAAACACCAAGAGCCTCTGCCAAGGCATTGGCTAAGTCTGCCCAAGATTCGTCTGTATAGTTTGCAGCATCCAGCGCGCTTGCCTGTGCGATAAGAGCCAAGAGCTCTGAATAGTCGGCCGAAATAATCAGCTTCTTATAATCGTTAACCAGGTTGTAGCGGGCGCTGTCAATCTTGCTTTGGCGAAGGACATGGTCGCCATTGCCGTCAAGTGCCGATGCGCTTTCGGCATTGACTGCCACTGCAAAGTTGTAGGAGCGTTCGAAGGCATCCCATGAAGCTTGAGTGTAATTTTCTTTCACAGGGTTGCCTACCATGGCAATCTTGTCTGCAAGTTTGGTTTTGTTGGGTACAGTGCGAACAAGCCTGCCCGAATAAAGTTCTAACCTGTGCAAGGCGTAAGCAACATCCGCAGGGTTGAGAGCCGGAATTTCTTGAGGCTCTTCCGCCTCATCATCAATTTGTTGTGACTTCCAGAGTTTTTCTGCGCGTTTGTACTCATCCCTGAAGTTGTCATAGGTGTAGTTATGGTAGTCTTGTGCGCCGAAGTACTTATAGGCCGGGTCGTCGCCGTCAAGGTCGCCGTTGTCAGGTACTACAGCGTCCATAGCGGTTTTCAGGGCGTCAACGCTGGCGCCGACTTGAGTGGATTCTAAGTATTCAATGGCTTCTTCAAGATAATCAACAGCCGGCTCGAAACTGGGCATCACATGAGTTTGGAAGTTTGATGCAAGCTTGGGCCTGTAAACGACAGAGGCTGCATTCTTCATGGCTGCAACATAGTCTTCCCAGGCAAAGAAGTCGTAGTCGGCCGGGTTGCGGAGTTTGCCGAGTTCACTTCTGAAGAGACCGGGTAGGCCATGGTCGTCATAGAAGAAGAAGAAAGTTCTGTTATTGTGGTTCCAAGTTTCTTCCCTTTTGTTGATGAGACCGGATTTGGTTGTTGTTGCGTGGTATTCGAAATCTGCCGTGTATTTGCCGAAGGCCGGGGTGGTGAAGGTATCAGAGTCGGCCTGGAGAATCTGCTTGTCCCAAGTGCCACCGTCTTTGTTGGTGCCAAAATTCGGGAAGGGTGCCGCCGTGATACCGGCATTGGAGAGTGCTGCCGGAAGATTGGCCTTCTTACGGCTGATTGTGGAATCTGCATTGTCGGAAATGGAGGTTTCGGGGCGTTTAAACCTAACGCGGGTGGCGTTTATGGAGCCGGCCCCTGCATTTTGGTTGAAATAGAAGCTCTTATAATAAGAGGTATGGTTGTTGTGGCCTTCCGTATCATATTCCGTCCAGTTGTCGGTATCATCCTTGGCGGATGAAATGTAACTGTAGGCCATCAAGGTCAGAGGCTCGTCAGTCAGTTTGCCACCTTCTTCGGTGTAAACATCATATTCCATGGTCAAGGCCAGGACTTGGTCGGCACCGAAGCTACCGCTGAGGGTGGCATTAACACGCTCACCGCCGTTGATGGTTGTACCGGCCAGATTGGTTATGTTGAGGCCGGGAACATCAGAGGTGAGGGAGACGATCCTTATCTTATAAAGAGCGTCTTGACTGAAGGCGCCGTTTTTATCCCTGTGCCCAGTATTAACACCTTCGGATTCGTTGTTGATTTGAATGGTCAAACCCGAACCGATTTGGGTGGGAAGACCCAGGGAAGGAGCCTTAAATTTTTGCGGAACGGCTATGCCCATCAACTCGCCCAAAAGGGGTAAGAGGGCGGGTAAGAGTTGAGCTTTCCGTACATTGAGTTGATCGAGCAGGCGTTCAACGATGCTACCCAATTCATTATTGGTGAGAACTTGCTCAAGTGATGTGTAGGTTGTCAAGAAAGCGCCGGGGAAGATGAGGTTGAACAGTTTTGCGACCGTATCAACAAGCAGTTTTTTAACCGTCTTGGTCGCAAGTTCCGAAGCGGGGTTGCGATCAAGCAGGGCGAAAAGGTTTTCAACATTAAGCTCAAGCGCATCGCGAACCAACCTGTTGACTATAAGTTCTTTAGAACTGCCGCCAATGCTTGTGGGCAACCAGTTGGAGTTGATTATGCTGAAGACGACAGTGTCAAGCACTGCCCAGGGGTCGGTCGAGCTCAAGCTAAGGTTCAAAAGACCACCATAGTTTACTCTGGCGTATTCGGTGATGGCAAGCAAGGTGCCGTCAAAGCCCAAGCCGTAAGCTATGAGGCCTTCACCGGGTGCACCGCCCTTGGTTGGGTTCATGTCAATCTTCTTGTTGAGTTCATAAGCAATGTAATCACCCAACATGTCCAAAGCACCTTCAAGGGTCTTGGGAACAGCAGAGTAGTTTACATTGGGAATGTTGTGGTCATTGAGATCTTTAACCGCATACCATAAAATTTTGGTCAGCGTGTCAGCATCTTCGGGTATCAACATATATTCAATTTCTTGATTAAGAGCTGAACGGACGATGTAGGAGAAGAGCTGCTGGCTGTTCATGGCATAGATTTCATCGACTGACTTGGTGGGGATGTAGTCGGCAAAAATACCGTCGCCTGCAAGGGCAAAGATATATTTGGCCGCATTGGTTAAGTTGCCAAGAACTTTTTCGGCCCCGCCGGGTTCCCAGGCAGTGTAGCCGATGGTAACGGCGCTGATGATTTCGTATGCTATGTTGTTGAGTTCGCCAATCAGGGTAGAGCCCGCCGGGAAAACATGCTCGGGCACTACATAGTTGATATTGAGAATTTGAGCAAACTCATTGAGGTTGGATTCATCGCCATCCACAACACCGCAAAGCTCACGAATGATTTCTTTAAGGTCTTCGTTGAGCAGGGGTACCAAAATGACATTGTAAGCAACTTGAAGAAGGTCTTCAATAAAGTCGTAAGCGGGTTTTGTGCTGGTGGCAATGTTGATGTAGCCGTCAAGACCGGGGGCAAAACCGGGCTCTTCTTCTGTACCGACCAAGAGGGCTGTGATTAAATCTTCAACCATTTGGTCAACGGTAACATTTACCGGCTCGGGCACCGGGGTGTCCTTATAAGCTTCTTCGAAAAGGAGCTCTTTGAGCATTTGGTTTACATCAAGGTCCAGGGTAAAGAAGTTGTCGATAATACCCATGTTAAGGTTGCCCTTGACCAACTTGCCGACAATCTCACGATTGTCCTTATTACCCAAGAAGGCAAAAAGGGCGTTCAGGACATTGAGGTCTGCCGTAGCGGCAGGGGTGTTGGTGCGGCGAACATCCTTAAGCATATCGCGCTTAAGATTCTTAAGGTCGCCGACTAAGCCAATGCCGATACCGGTTGCGGTACCGATAAGGGAGTAAATGTCCCTAAGAGCGGTGTCAATGGAACGAAGGTCAATCTGACCTAAGACCGAAAGGTCTTCGTAGATATCTTGTTCCTCTAAGAGGTCATCTAAGAAATCACAGACCATCGAAGCCAATTGGTTGGTGGAAAATGAAGGCTTGTCATGGTCGTCATACTGGGAGGTCAAAATTGCACCGTCTAAATAAGGTGCTTTTGCGCTCGCCACTACGCCAAAGATAGATGACAGCATTACTAATGCTAAGAGAAAACTAAGTACTTTCTTTGCTTTATTCAAGTCTTACACCTCCAAAAAAATGTGTAAATTTTTGCTGCGGTCGGCGTAACCACGCCGGGTTTCAACTGTGTGCGCCTACAGAACTTCCCGCAGGCCGGCGCACACAGGCCTACACGGATTATTACGCTAATGTTCTTGCCCCGCCTCACTCCTTCACTACAAATGATATTGCCCGGCGGTTTAAATCACCGCCCGCCGGCAGGAATTTATTTATATACTTGATACTTGCCTTTTGACCATTAAAATAGCAAACAAGGCACAAGTACACACAATCCCAGCCTTATGGTTAGTTTAAATATACTCCACTTGCAAGGCTTTGTCAATAAAATTCGTATTCCCTTTGTGCTTTTTGTATATAGCACACAAACACAAGCATGTGTTTTAGTTAAAGTGTATAGGGATGCTTTAATATCCGTTTTTAAAAGAGAATTATCAGCTTGGGCTTAAGAGTTTGCCAGCTCGGTTTTTGCCTGTCGTATTGTCTGCTATATATATGGTATAGGGATATTGACTCCAGAAAACAAGTATAAGTTGACATTAAGTCAGAATTTGTACTTTTATCAGGGTTAATTATTTAAGGGCTAAATTAAATAGATATTGTTTATTATTTCTTCTTGAAGCAGGAATTTCGTCTGCAAGGCAAGTCAAGCTGTTTTGCTTTACGCAGACATATCTTGTTTGTCCCCTAAGATTATGATCTTCTTGCTTATTTTACTTTTTTGTTTACAAATGCAAACTTGACTTTACTTGTTTTTTATGGCGTAATTATAGCGTAAAATAATTTTTTGGAGGTAAAATTAATGGCGGAAGTTAAACAATTGAAATTCTATGCCGACGGCGCTTGGCATGAATCAAAAACAAGCAAATATATGGATGTATATAACCCCAGCACAGGCAAAGTTATAGCCCATGCACCCGCTTGCACAAAAGATGAGGTCGAATTTGCTATTGAAGCTGCCCACAAGGCCTTCCCCGCTTGGTCTGCCACACCGGTCTTTAAGCGAAGCCAGGTTCTTTTTAAGTTTCGCGACCTGGTTGAAAAACATTTGGATGAGCTGACAGAACTAGTTGCTCGCGAGCAGGGCAAGGTTTTGTCCGAAGCCAGGGGGGATATCCTCAAGGTTAAGGAACCTGTTGAATTTGCTTGCGGTGCGCCTTCGCTTATGTTGGGCGAAAGCCTTATGGACACTTCCTTGGGTTATGACACGGTGCTTTACAGGGAGCCTGTGGGCGTTTTTGCCGGCATAGTCCCCTTCAACTTCCCCGGTATGATACCCATGGGCTGGATGGCCCCGCTTTGTATAGCCACGGGCAATACCATGGTCCTTAAGGCTGCTTCCATGACCCCCATGACCGCCCTTCGCCTGACCGAACTTTGGGAAGAGGCAGGTTTACCGGCCGGTGTATTGAATATTTTAACCTGCTCTCGAAACGAAGCCGAAATTTTACTCCGGCACCCGGCAGTTAAGGGTATCAGTTTTGTGGGCTCGACCTCGGTCGGTTTACACATTTATTCGAATGCGGCTGCAAGCGGTAAGAGAGTGCAAGCCCTCTGTGAAGCAAAAAATCATGGTTTTGTGCTCAATGACGCCGCCCTTGAACGCAGCGCCAGGGGGATTATCAATTCATCCTTTGGCTGTGCCGGTCAACGCTGCATGGCCTTGCCCGTCATTGTTGCCCAGGAAGGCATAGCCGATAAATTGGTTGCCATGCTGGTAAAGTTTGCCCAAGAACTTAAAATTGGGCCGGCTTATGAAAAAGAATCCCAATTGGGGCCGCTTGTAAACGCCGGGCAAAAAGAAAACACCCTTAAATGGATTGAAAAAGGCTTGGAACAAGGTGCCAAGTTGGTGCTTGACGGGCGCGGTGTCAAGGTTGACGGCCATGAAGACGGCTTTTATGTGGGCCCCACGATTTTTGACCATGTTACAGCCGAAATGAGCATAGGGCAGGAAGAAATTTTTGGCCCCGTTCTTTGCATTAAAAGAGTTAAAACTTTTGAAGAAGGTTTAGAGCTCATGAACCAAAGTGAGTTTGGCAACGGTGCCGTTATATTCACCCAAAGCGGTTATTATGCCCGTGAGTTTGCCAGGCATTCCCAGGCCGGTATGGTGGGCGTTAATGTCGGTATACCGGTACCGGTGGGTATCTTCCCCTTCAACGGGCACAAAAATTCATTTTTCGGTGATTTGCATACTCTTGGCAAAGACGGCTTAAGGTTTTTCACCGAAACCAAGACGGTTACCAGCCGTTGGTTTGACGAAGAAGAGATGAAGGCAAAAAGTGTTGACACTTGGGACGGTTCCGTAGGCGGCTGACCTACGCTCTTTTTAGGAGGTTTTTATGGCATTGCTCATTGATATCAGAGACATGTACAAAATATACAACCCGGGCGAAAATGAAGTCAGGGCTTTGGACGGCGTATCCTTGACGATTGACCGCGGCGAATTTGTGGCCATTGTCGGCCAATCCGGTTCCGGCAAGTCTACCCTTATGAACATGATAGGGCTGCTTGACCTTCCCACTTCGGGCACCTATTTGCTAGACGGCAAGGATGTTTCGCGCTTTAGCGACGATGAATTGTCGGACATAAGAAACAAGCAAATCGGCTTTATTTTCCAAGGTTTTAACCTTATTAACAGTCTAACCGCCCAAGCTAATGTTGAGCTGCCTTTAATTTACCGAGGCATACGAGGCGAGGAAAGGCGTAAACTTTCCCTTTCTGCCTTGGAAAGGGTTGACCTAACCAGCCGCAAGCATCACTTACCCACCCAGCTTTCAGGCGGGCAGCAGCAACGCGTTGCCATAGCCAGGGCCGTTGCCGCAAGGCCGCCCATGATTTTAGCAGACGAGCCCACCGGTAACCTGGATTCAAGCACCGGCCAAGAGGTAATGCATGTATTGCATGAATTGCACGAAGAAGGCCGCACCATAATTCTTATAACCCATGACGATAAAATAGCGGAAACAGCAAGAAGGATTATCAGAATCCATGACGGTAAAATTGTTGAAGACAGGGAAAAATAGAATCAAAGCACAAAATTTAAAGCCCCGAACTCGTTTGAGTTCGGGGCTTTTTGATATCTTTGATTTAAATTATTGCCAATCAGTCTAAAACATAAATTCTGACATTACGCACGCCAAACTGCCTGCAAGCTTCATTTGTGTTGAAGAAGAGGTCAACGGTCGGCCCGTTTGCCCACTTGACGAAACCGCCGGTATCTGCCGCAATGCAGTAACCGTAAAGGTACTTGCCGTCATGGCTGACAATATAAAGCCTGGTGCCGTAAGGGAATTGTTTTGGATTGACGGCCACATGGCCCTGCATAGCCGGGCGACCGGAGGCGG
>JAAYSC010000029.1 GCA_012524025.1 Clostridiales bacterium
CGTGTTTCAAAACCGGCCCAAGCAATGTGAGGTGTAATATAACAATTCTTACAAGTTAAAAGCGGATTGTCGGGCTTAGGTGGCTCTTGGCTCAAAACATCCAAGCCGGCACCGGCAATCTTGCCTTGGTTTAAGGCTACTGCCAAATCGGCTTCCCTAACCACACCGCCGCGCGAAGTATTGATAAAGAAAGCCGAATCTTTCATTTTATCAAAGAAAAACTTGTCCGCCATTTCCTCGGTGGAAGGGTTAAGGGGGCAGTGCATGCTGACTATATCGCTTTTATCTAAAAGTTCGTCAAGGCTTACAAACCTAAAGTTTTCGACCCCTTCCCAACCTTTGGGGTTAGGTGTGTGGGCCAAGACCTTCATTTCCATCGCAAGGGCTATTTTGGCCACGGCTTGGCCGATTTTACCAAAGCCAATAAGGCCTATGGTCTTGTCATAAAGTTCTGTAAGGTGCGTTTCCCAAAAACAAAAATCACGGTTGGCACTCCACTTCCCTTCCTTGACGGCTCGGTCGTGCAAGCCGACGGCGTTGCATAATTCCAATATATGGGCAAAAGTAAGTTGTGCAACGGCGGCCTTGCTGTAAGAGGGGATGTTGGCAACGGGGATACCTAATTTGGCTGCATGATCTATGTCTACAATATTAAAGCCGGTGCTCAACAAACCTATATATTTTAGATTGGGCAAGGCTGATAAAGTGGCCTTGACCAGCGGTGTTTTGTTGGTAAACACAACCTGGCAATCATAGGCACGGTCTATAATTTCTTCCGGCTTGGTAAAATCGAAGGCCTCATATTGGCCGTATTTATTAAGCCAATCCCAACTCAAGTCCCCCGGGTTTGTGGTATAAGCGTCAAGTATTACTATTTTCATTTGGCTCATTCCTTTCTTGAAATCAATGATGCGGTTAATCTTCTGTCTAAAATCGCGGCACAGCAAAATAAGGCGGCAGTGAAAACATCCGGGAAGAGTGCGGCAACCACCGTTAGCCTGCGCTTGTCCGTTACTGTGAACTCATCTTCCAAAAACAAGCGTGTGCAAAAGCCAAGCAGTAATTTTTTGTCCCAACTGTTTATGAGGGTTTTAAAGAGCTCAAAGCTCAAGCCGGCATCAAGTTGTTCTATCAGGCGGGCAATCTTTTCGGCGGATTCCTCTGCAAACAAGGTTTCAATTTCTTTGATAAGCATGTCACTGATATTTTGGAATGTGTAAATTTCACGGGGATCTATTTGAAAAATTTCCGCAGCCATTTCGGCGCAGTACATGGCATTTGTATTGTATTCAAAGGGGTTGGCGTTAAATTGAGCAAAAAGACCAAGTACATTTTCCCTACCCCTTTTTTCAAAACGATTGTTACTGGGTAAAACGCTGAATACCTTTTCAAAATTTAAAGAACACAGAGCGGAAGACTCAAGAAAACGATATTTTTCATTTTTCTCAAAAGTGTAATAATGGCCCTCATAAAGACTAAAAGCCTTCATGGTGTCAAGATAACCCAAGCGTATGTTTTTACGAGAAAGCTCTCTGTCAAAGATAGCGGCACAACCAAAGGACACATCGTTAAGGGGTTTTTTGTTATTGATGTAGCGTATTTTGACAGTGTTTTCTTTGAGCCTTTGCAGTGACATCTTCCCCATGTTTATGGCAACAATTTCTTGGGCCCCGCGGTCTATGGCCATTTGGACGGGCAAATTGTCCGAATAGCCGCCGTCAACAAACTTAACACCCTCTATTTTGTAAGAGCGGACCAAAGGGAAGGCTGCGGCACTGGCAAAAATATAATCCACAACCTGGCCTTGAGGAATCTTGTCAACAAAAATTCTGACTTGTTTTTTGTAGGGGAAGGTTGTGGTGACCATACCAAAATCAATATCAGACTGTCTTATGACTTCTTCGTCAACCAAATCTATAATCCGCTTGTGAAGCGGGGCGAAGTCGGCGCCGCCCTTTAAAAGGGCTTCCTTGGTTAGCTTGATAAGATAGTTGCCTTGTTTGTCCTTCTTGCCTTGAAAATCTTCGGCAAACTGGGCGAAAATACACTCCATCCCAATGTTTTGCCAAAGATCCATTGCCTCATCAAACTTATTTGAAACCAACAGTGCGCCGTTAAAAGAACCGACAGAAGTGCCTGTAACAATATCGGGTGAATACCCAATTTCACGCAAGGCTTGCCAGGCACCGATTTGGTAGCCGCCCTTTGCGCCGCCGCCGCTTAAAACCACTGCACGCTTAAGTGACAAATTTTACACCTCCGGTGATGGGGACAACCCCTTTTAGATACTTGAAAAAATGCCAAATCTATCAGTAATTATAGCACAAGCCAAGGCAAAGATAAAAGAGAAAAAACAGGCTTTGCAAGTTGACCGCCCAATCATTATGTTATACAATTATAAGGCATATTATTTATTAGAATGCG
Organism: Clostridiales bacterium; assembly: GCA_012524025.1. GTDB lineage: Bacteria > Bacillota > Clostridia > Oscillospirales > Acutalibacteraceae > UBA1447. The sequence continues at coordinate 2,425 of JAAYSC010000029.1, forward strand.
GCAGTATTGATTTTTTATATATTTGATTGTTAAAACAATTTCAGAGGAGTTAATAAAATGACAAACTTAAAAAAACTAAAGACTTTATTGGCAGCGGGTAAATATTCCGATGAGCTTAAAAGGGTTTATGTAAGTGATAAAGAAGTTGAAAAGGCGCGTTCTCGTATTTTAAAATTATCAAATATTTTTACCAATCTTTACGGTGAAGACAGGGATGTTGAGGTTTTCAGCGCACCCGGCAGAACCGAGGTCGGCGGCAACCACACAGACCACAATCATGGGCGTGTTTTGGCAGCCGCAATTAACTTGGATGCCATAGCAGTGGCTTCCTTCAATGACGAAAAAATAATCCGGATGAAGTCCGACAAATTTGAAAAAACCGATATAGTGAATTTAGAGACACTTACACCGATTGAAGAAGAAAAAAATACAACACCGGCCTTGATCAGGGGTGTCTGTGCCGGCTTTGTTGAAAGAGGTTACAAGGTCGGGGGTTTTGATGCTGCAACTTATTCAGATGTTTTGTCCGGCTCCGGCCTGTCTTCTTCCGCATCCTACGAAGTTTTGATTGCCGTCATACTTAACTATCTCTATAACGACGGCAAGGTCTCTGCCATTGAAATCGCACAAATTTCACAATATGCTGAAAATGAGTTTTTCGGAAAACCCTGTGGTTTGATGGATCAAATGGCCTGCTCGGTCGGGGGCTTCGTAACTATTGATTTCAAAAATTCATCCCAACCGAAAATCGACAAACTTGATTTTACTTTTGAAGGCAGCGGTTATGCCTTATGCATAGTTGACACAAAGGGTGACCATTCAGGCCTGAATGACGAATATGCGGCTGTCAGGCTTGAGATGGAAGCTGTTGCAAGATTTTTTGGTAAGCAAAATTTGCGCGAAATAAGTCGCGAGCAAGTTGATGGCCAAATTGCCGCCTTGAGGGCAGTGGTGGGCGATAGGGCTCTTTTGCGGGCCTATCACTTCTTTAATGAAAACGACAGGGTGCAAGTTCTGGTGACAGCCCTTGAAAATAAAGACCTTGAGAGCTTTAAGGCGGCTGTCATAGACAGCGGAAATTCATCATTTATGTACAACCAGAATGTGTTTTTGCCTCATGAGCCAAAGAAAGAACCCTTGGCCTTGGCCCTTTGTTTAAGCGAAGAAATTCTTAAAGGCAGGGGAGCTTGGCGAGTCCACGGCGGTGGCTTTGCCGGTACCATTCAGGCTTTTGTGCCGACCGACTTACTGGATGAATACACCGGGCGCCTCAACAGTGCTTTCGGTGAAAAGGCTTGCCATGTTCTAATCGTCAGGCCCTTGGGCGGCACAAGAGTTTTATAGATCAAATAATAAGCAAGAGAGAGTGAAATTATGCAAAAGCATCAGCAATTAAAAAGCTCGCTTTTCAAACTGGCCCAAGCAGACGGTATGCCCGGGGCAGAAACGACTGCGGCAGAGGTTGCCAAGGGTGAGCTTGAAAAATTCATGCAGGTTGAAAAAGATGTTCTGGGCAATGTTGTTGGTAAAATTGGGGGTAAGGGCCCTCATATTTTACTGGATGCCCATTTGGACCAAATCGGCCTGATTGTTACGGCTATTGATGAAAAAGGCTTCATCAGGTTTGACAGATGCGGCGGAGCAGATGTTAGGGTCCTACCCGCGCATGAGGTACTTGTGTGGGGCGAAAAAACTTTATATGGCTTGGTGTGCTCCATGCCGCCACATTTGACCAAGGCCGAAAGCGCCGGCAAGGCAAAGCCGGCGGATGAACTGGCAATAGATGTCGGGATGGACAAAAAATCTCTGTCAAAAATAGTAAAACCCGGTGACAGAATAAGCCTGAAAGGGCCCCAAGGTGAGCTTTTGGGTGGCAGGGTGTTTTCGCCCACACTTGATGACAGGGCCGGGGTTGCCTCTGTTTTGCGCTGTCTTGAAATATTGAAAGACAAAGAGCACGGTTGCCGGCTTACCGTCTTGTTTTCCACACAAGAAGAAACGAGTGGGAGCGGAGCCAAGGTGGCTTCTTACAAGGCCGAGGCTGATGAAGCAATTGCCGTTGATGTAAGCTTTGCCTGTGCGCCCGGTCTTTTAAAAGAAAAATGTGCGGATTTAGGCGGCGGAACCATGGTGGGGGTGGCCCCAACTCTGGACAGGGGGATGTCAAAAGACCTAATAAACCTTGCCCAAAGAGAAAACATTCCCTATCAAGTTGAAGTTATGGGAGGCAGGACGGGAACCAATGCCGATTCAATTCAAAATAGCGGCAAGGGTCTTAAAATGGCCCTGCTTTCCCTTCCCTTGCGCAATATGCATACAGCGGTTGAGGTGGCGGATTTGGAAGATATAGAGAGTACGGCCCGCCTTATGGCAGCCTATATCCTTGAAAGGGGGCAGGAAAATGCTTAAAAAAATTAAAGACCTGTGTCAAATTCCTGCGGTCTCCGGCGGGGAAGAAAAGGTCAGAGCTTATCTTATTAAAAAGATAGAAGGCAAGGCCGATCATGAAGTTGATGCCTTGGGTAATTTAATTGTTTACAAAAAGGGCAAAAAAGCTGCGAAAAACAAGGTCATGTTAGCGGCTCATATGGACGAAATCGGCCTCATAATAAACCTCATCAATGATGAAGGATTCTTGAAATTTATCAAGGTCGGCGGGATTGATACGGCCGTTTTACTGGGCAGAAGCGTCGAAATAGGTGACAAGGCAGTCAAGGGTGTCATCGGTGTCAAGCCCATACATCTCTTAAAAGAAGAAGAAAAGCATACCTTCCCCGAAGACGGTGAGCTTTATATAGATATCGGTGCCAAAAGCAGGGAGGATGCCTTAAAACATGTTTCATTGGGGGATTTGGCGGTACTTGAAAGCCAACCCACAGAGTTTGGAACTTCACTCTTGAAAGCTCGTGCCCTTGATGACAGGGCCGGCTGCGCCCTGCTCTTACATATGATTGAGCAGGAAAGCCAATATGATCTAACCTTTGCCTTTACTGTCCAAGAAGAAGTAGGATTGAGGGGTGCTAAAACAGCGGCCTGGGCACTTGAGCCCGATTATGCCCTTGTGGTTGAAGCAACGACGGCAGCCGATATAGCCGGCGTAGAAGCCGAAAAAGAAGTCTGCTCTTTGGGCAAGGGGGCAGTGGTTTCCTTCATGGACCGAGCCACCGTATACGACAGGGAAATGTATAAGAAGGCTTTTGAACTTGCGGAAAAACACGGTATCAAAATCCAGCCCAAGGCCGCAGTGGCGGGCGGTAATGATGCGGGTGCCATTCATTCGGCCGGCGGGGGCGCAAAAACCTTGGCGATTTCCCTGCCCTGTAGGTATCTTCACAGTGCTTCAAGCACCATAGATAAAAATGATTTAGAAGAAGTTTATAAGCTTATTGTAAAACTTGGGGAGTATTACGCCAATGATTAGAAAAATAGAAGCGGAGACCAAGGGTTTGGAAGAATTTTGCCAAAGGGATGTTTTTGGTTGCAGAATCTTCGGCTACATAAGTGCCTACGGATACGGAAATGACATAGTTGAAGTCTATTTGCAGTATATGGACGAAGAAATCACAGCAGCCCTTTGCAAAATTGACGGTGTCATAAGCTTGACCTGTTCCGAATCAACCGATTTTACAGAGCTTTCTTCCTTCCTGACGGCCCTTACTTTTGAACTTTTGCAGGCCAAGACCGTCTATACGGAAAAATTAGGCTTTAAGCAAAAAAGCCACGGGCATATTTTGGAGTTTGTGTCTTGCCCGGAGACTCAAAAGGATGAAAATGTTGTTAAGGTCAGCCCCTTTGAGGCCGATGACATTTATAAAATCCTTAAAAGAGTCGACTTCGCCAACCTTCCGGAAAGAGAAATCTGGCTGGCCGACACCGTGCACCGCATGAACAAAAACACAGCAAGAGCCTGTGCCTATATGTATGAGGGTGCCAAAGCCGCCACCGCCATGGTTTTGTTTGATACCCCAAAGGCTGTTTTAATGGGGGCCATTGCAACCTTGCCCGAGTATAGGGGCAAGGGGCTTGCCGCCCTCTTGGTTAAAACAGTTGCCTGCAGGGAAAAACAAGCAGGTAAAACCGTCTATCTACTTTGCATTGCAGGCGGTATAGTGGGCTTTTATGAAAAATTAGGCTTCAAAGAAATTGAAGACTGGACCCTTGTAGGAATGGACCGAGTATGAAGAAAAGTTTTTTTAATATTGACAGCGCCATCATGCGCCACCATGACAAGGCAATGGAAAAAATCCAAGAACCCTTTAAACTTGTTGAAGAAACCACTCAATACAATCAAGAAAAAGTTTTGGCGGCCTTCATAGAAAACGGGGTCAGCGAAAGCCATTTTGTCGAAACCACAGGTTATGGCTACGGTGACAGGGGGCGTGATACTTTAGACAGGGTTTTTGCCATGTCTATGGGAACGGAAGATGCCCTGGTGCGCCACAGTTTTGCCAGCGGAACTCATACCATCAGCGTAGCCCTGTTCGGTGTATTGCGCCCGGGCGACACCATGCTTTGCGTAACCGGCACACCTTACGATACCTTGCACCCGATAATCGGACTGCAAGGCCAAGGGCAAGGTTCGCTTAAAGACTTTGGCGTGACCTATAAGGAAATTGACTTGACCGAAGACGGTAGGGTTGATTTTTTCGCAATAGAAGAAGCTTTAAAAAACACAAAGGTTGACTTGGTCTATATCCAACGCTCACGGGGCTACAGCTTGCGCCCCAGCCTCAGTGTCGAAGAAATCGGCAAGATAGTTAGGCTGGTTAAAAAATATAGCAAGGTCCCGGTCATGGTTGATAATTGCTATGGGGAATTCGTCCAAGAACAAGAGCCGACTGATTTCGGTGCAGACTTATTGGCAGGCTCTCTCATAAAAAATCCCGGCGGGGGAATTGCGAAAAACGGCGGCTATATCACCGGCCGTGCCGACTTGGTTGAAATGTGTGCCTACAGAATGACTGCGCCGGGCCTGGGGCGTGAAATAGGCGCCAGCCTTGGGCAAAACAGGTCTTTGTTTATGGGCCTTTTCAATGCACCCCATGTTACGGGCGAAGCCGTAAAAACAGCAATTTTCACAGCAGCTCTGTTTGAAGAGTTAGGCTTTGATGTGACCCCGACAAGCGCCGAGAGACGCTTTGATATAATCCAATCCGTCTTCTTAAGGGATCCGGACACCATGGTTGCTTTTTGCCAGGGTATGCAAAGCGGGGCTCCGGTTGATTCTTTTGTTCTGCCCGAACCCTGGGAAATGCCTGGTTATGACAGTAAGGTTATCATGGCGGCAGGGGCCTTCACCATGGGGGCCTCCATAGAGCTTTCGGCCGACGGCCCCTTGAGGGAGCCTTATGCGGCTTGGCTGCAAGGCGGGCTCAACTTCCACAGTGCTAAAATGGGTGTTTTGCTTGCAGCACAATCCATGCTGAAAAAGGGATGCCTCTTTAATGAGCGTAAGGAATAGTGACGGGTGAAAGATATGCAAAAATATGACGGAATAAAGCCAAAGGCTTTCTGGCTTTTAGCTCAAAACCGTTTTAATGATTCAAAAGAATATTATGAAGAACACAAGGCTCAAATAAACGAATCGGTTATCAAACCCATGCGTCAAATAGCCGCCATAATGGCCCCCGAAATGTCCAAGATTGACCCCATGGCAAACCTGGTGCCCACAAGGATGGTTTCACGCATCAGGCGAGACACGCGCTATTCAAAAGACAAAAGGCTATACAGGGAAAATGTATGGGTAAGGTTTATGAGGCCAAAGGCACAGTGGCGGACACATCCTTGCATCTGGCTTGAAATAAGTTCTGTAGGCTATTCTTACGGTATAGGCCTATATGACCAAACCCCTGCCTTAATGGATGTATTCAGAAAGAATATTCTAAAAGACGGCAAGGCTTTTCTGGAAGCGGTTGAACATGCTGAAAAAGTAGGGGCGAAATTGAGCCTTGACCCCTATAAACGCTTAAAATCCACCGAAGTAGCCGATGAAATAAAAGAATATTATAATGCCAAAAGCTTTTATTTTATCCGACATCAAAAAAATCTGTCAAAACTTGAAGATGACAGAATTCTAAAAGAGCTGAAAAAAGCTTTTAAACATTACGCCCCTCTTTACGCTTACTTGTTGAAAGTTGCGGATGAATTTGCCGCCGAGCAAGAAAAAAGTTTGGAAGATACAAAAAGTTTGAAAGAAGCAAGGGTAGCCTATAACGAATTTGAATTTTAAAGGAGTTAAAAGATGATTAAGGTTGCAATGTTAAGCAAATGGCATGTACATGCCCAAGGCTATGCAAAAGAAGTTGAAAAATACGGTGCAAAAATAACCTGTGTATGGGACGAAGACCCTGAAAGAGGCAGCCTCTGGGCCAAAGAATTGAATACCGACTTTGAGGCCGACCTTGACAAACTTTTGGCACGCCAAGATATTGAAGCTGTTGTGTGCAATGCCCCCACAACCATGCACAAAGAAGTTTTGATTAAAGCGGCCAAAGCGGGCAAACATATTTTTACAGAAAAAGCTCTTGCAACAACAGTGGCTGATTGCGACGAAATCGCCGCCGCAGTGAAAGAAAATAAGGTCAAGTTTTTAATTTCCATGCCTTGGCGTTGCAGGCCGGAGACTCTTTTTGCAAAAAAGGTGATTGATGAAGGTCGCCTGGGCCAAATAACCATGATACGCATAAGAAATGCCCACAACGGCGCAACCGCAAACTGGTTGCCCCAATATTGGTATGACGAAAGCATGGCGGGCGGCGGGGCTATGATGGACCTTGGTTGCCACCCCATGTACGGTGTGAGCTTTTTGTGCGGCAGACCAAAGCGAATAGCTTCGGTGTTTAATCACATTACCGACAGGGCAGTCGACGATAATGCGGCCAGCCTCATTGAGTTTGAAAACAAATGCATCGCACTTGTGGAAACGGCCTTGGTTAGTTATCACTCGCCCTCTTCATTTGAAGTTTACGGAACAAAGGGGACCCTTATCGATCGTGACGGTCAGGCCCTACTCATGGCTGCCGACGATTCAGAAGAAGACGGTTATGTCGAAATAAAAGATTTACCCCAAGCCCTGCCATCCCCAATGGTGATGTTTTTAGACGCTTGTGTAAAGGGCAGCCCCATTGAGTTTGGTTTGGATGCGGCTCGGGATTTAACGGAATTGCTTGAAAAAGCATATATAGCAAATAAAAATAATACAGTAGAGGTCTTTGATGAAGCATAAGAATAAGGTCTTACTTTCTCAACTGGCTCTTTTAATGGTTGCTTTTATTTGGGGCGGTGGCTTTATTGTCGTAAAAAACTCCCTTGAAACAATTTCACCCCTTTGGCTTATGGCAATTCGCTTCCAAATAGCGGCCCTGTCCGTGTCCTTGATTTTTTACAAAAAAATCAAGCTGATTAACAAGGAAATTTTAAAAGCCGGTATAATTTGCGGTATTTTCATATATGTGGCCTTTGTTTTTCAAACAGTGGGCATTGCCCACACCACGGCCAGCAAAAACGCTCTGTTAACCGCCTCATATGTTGTTTTAACGCCCTTTACCTTCTGGCTTTTGATTAAGAAGCGACCGCGTTCTTATCAAGTTTTTGCTGCCTTACTTTGCTTTGCCGGTATATTCTTGCTGATTTACAAGGGCAGTTTTGAAAAAATTAACTATGGGGACTTTCTTACCCTAATTTGCGGACTGCTTTTTGCCTTTCATATTTCGCTTTTAGGGATTTATTCGGCGCGTTTCGATACCATTGCTCTTACAATAGTCCAAATGGGTGTTTGTGCTCTGATTGCAACGCTTGGGGCACTTGTTTTTGACGACTTGCCCGAAAAACTTTCGGGGGCCACCATCGCTTCGGTTTTATATCTGGGGCTTTTGAGCACCAGTTTCGCCTATTTAGTTCAAACAGTGGCACAAAAGCATACCCCACCTTCCCATATATCACTTATTATGAGCCTTGAAAGTGCCATAGGCGCTATCCTATCCGTCATCATATTTAAAGACAGCTTTACGCCGCTTATGTGGCTTGGCAGTATTCTTACATTTGCATCAGTCATAATTTCTCAGTACAGCCACGGTAAGCGAGGAAAACAAGAAAAAATTAAAGCTCAATGAAAGTAGGCCATACAATGCGTTTTAATCAAAATGGAAAATTTGTAATAATGCAGGTGACAGATCCTCAAGACGACATTAAGCCCAGGCGAGCTCTGGTCAAGATGTTAAATGCCGCCTACGATAGGGTAAAACCCGACTTAGTGGTCATGACCGGGGACAATATGCTGGGTAAAATTGCGAAAAACAAGAGCCTTGATGAAAAATATAAAATCATCGAAGGCGTTATAGATTATTTAATTAAACCCTTGCAGAGCAGAAATATTCCTTTTGCCGTCACCTTCGGTAACCATGATGACCAATGCGGTATTACAAAAAAACAACAGGTTGAAATTTATGAACGCTATTCAAACTGCCTGGGTTTTAACCACAACGACCTTGAAAGGGGTCGCAGCACCTATAATATCCCCATAATGAGCTCCGACGGCCAAAAGGTTGCCTACAACATTTGGATGATGGAGTCGGCCGGCAAGAACGAGGCAGGGGAGTATTTTGAATATGTGAGCGAAAGGGCTCTGGATTGGTATAAAAAAACGAGCGATAGCTTAAAGGAAGAAAACGGCGGTCAACTTGTAAATTCGCTTATGTTTCAGCATGTGGCCGTGCCGGAAATTTATGAATTATTAACGGAAGTTGAAAAAGGCACAAAAGGGGCTGTTGAAAAAAATGGCCGTTACTATCTTTTAAACAAAGAGAAGGCAAGCGGATTCTTATGTGAAGGCCCTTGTGTTACACAAAAAAACTTTGGTCAGTTTGAAACCATAGCTCTTCAAGGGGATGTCAGGGCCCTTGTTTTCGGGCATGACCACATAAACGCCTTCAAGGGCAATTTACGAGGGGTTGACATAATACAAAGCCCCGGCGCCTCCTTTTGCTCTTATGGCAACAGTTTGCGCGGGGTCAGTGTTTTCACCCTTGATGAGCGGGACACTCAAAAATATGAAAGTTACAATATAAGCTATTTTGACCTTATGGGCAGGGGGCTTTGGTCCAAAGCCCAGTATGTCTTCAGCGCAGACGGTCTTATACCGCTTCGCTTTCTTGTAGCTACTTGTCCGCTTATTTTGCCGTTTTTGTTTAGGAACCCGTTTAAGGAAAAATAAAAACCGTCGATAGAATCAACGGTATAGGTATATGAGTTGTAAAGGGGTTTTAGTCTTACAAAATAATATTTTTAAAGAGCGGCATAAGTATGTCGCTTTTTTAATTGGAAAGTATATTACGTTTTGCTACCGGCTTGACCACACATATTGCAAGCCGGTTTTATCGTTTTCTTCGTATAACTCTGCTAATTCATTTAAATTTCCCACACCGTTTCGTCCCCACAAATATTGCGGATTTTTAGGCGAAGCGGCTTCTGTTTGCATTTAATTCTACAGTCCCAAAAATCTTTTGTCTTTTCACCATTTTGAATAACATAACCGTTTTTATCAATTTTCACCTCGCTGTCGGAACTCCACTCGCCACTCACGGAAGTGCAGTCAACAGATAAAAATTCAATCATCTCAAGTCCATCTTCACTGATTATAATAGGCTTAAAGTTTTTCTTGGAATTAAGAACATTCTTGTTGTTAAACTCTAAAATTTTGCCTTGTACTCTGTCACTTGCAAATTTATCGATTGTTACGGCATAGCCGCCGAACAAATCTTCGTGGTTTTCTTCGCAGTGGAACTCTGCGTAATCTTCAATGACAACATCATCAAGCACAGTTTTAAGATCACGCAATTCAATTTCAATGGTAGTACTATCGTCTTCAGAAATAAACTTACGGATTTCTTCTTCACTTGTGATATCCACATAGTAAACAATAACTTTTTGGATATTACTGTCAAGGTCAGGAATAGCCTGATGAATAATCCTATTGATTAGCACCTTATCAAGTAATTTGGTGCTACTATCCATCAAATTTGGAACATAGACAGGAATGGTGCCGAGCTTACTGTCCGAAATAGCACCTTCCCAAAATGAATCGAGCGAATCTTCGTTTTTGAGCCCCGGAATCAAAGATTTAATTTTGTCCATAGTCTGAACGGGGTTGCGATAGAGCTGCACACCGTCTTTTATTTCAAGAATGTCAAACTGTGCGCCGTCAGAGATAAGGCGGTCACGGGTTGTCTGGATGGAATTGAGCCCTATATCGCAGTGAATAAATTTTCTGCCGAGTTTACTTGCAACGGCTGCGGTAACGCCGCTACCGCCAAAAAAGTCAGCTACAACCATATTTTCGTTTGACGATGCTTTGATAATGCGCTCTAATAACCTTTCTGATTTCTGAGTGGTGTAGTCAACATTTTCTCCTGGATAGCGAGCAGCGCGTTGAATATCTATCCACCAATCTTCAGGGACTTTTCCATCTTCGTTCAAGATGATAGAATCAAAGTCCATGCCTCCTCTACCAATTACATTTCGGTTTGCTCTATCTAAACTTCCCTCGGAATACGGTATCCTAATATCATTTTTATTAAAGATGTATTGATTTGAGTTGGAGTATCTTAATATTGTATCGTGCTTCTTAGGAAAATCCAAACCAGTATTAGATACAGCTGTGTAACACCAAACAATTTCATTCCTAAAATTGTCTTCTCCAAATATTTCATCTAAAAGTATTTTTACATAATGAGCAATATGCCAATCCAAATGCAGGTAAAAAGATGCCGCTACACTCATAACTGATTTAATTGCCATTAAGTTTTCCCACATCCAATTGAGATATTTTTCTTTTTCCCAAACATCACCATACATCTTTTCTTCAAAGGCTTTCAGTTCGTCAATATCCAGTTCTTCCTCAGCTTTTGCAATAGCTTCCGCAACTTTTGGGTTGCGGCGCACATAGACTTTTTTAGCATAGTCCGCACCTGAAGCAAAAGGCGGGTCGATATATACAAGGTCAACCTGTATGCCTTGTTCTTTTAAATAAGCACAAGCAGAAACACATTCACCACGGATAACCATGTTGCCGTCGGCATTTTCGCCCACAGTTTCTTGCTTTTCCATCTCATACAAAGGCATACCGCGCTCCAAGATCATAGAGGTTTCGTCAGCACCCTTGTATTTCAGAATTCTGTTGAAATTCTGAAGCACAGCTTGCCCCTCCACCGGCTCCGGTATAAATGGTATGTATTTAATCGGCATTCTCTATTTCCTCCTGTTTCATTGTACAAGTGTTCTTTATTGCAACCGCAAGGTTGTACAAAGACTGTGGTTCGATTGAAATACCATTTTTTTCATCTTCATACATATATCGAAAATCTTCAAAAGCTCTATTGTGTACTTTTATACAATCATCAAAAGAAAACAATGAAGTCCACTTTTCATAATCTGCCTTGATTTTTCCTTGGGTTGTGGCTTCCAATTCACTAAATAAATCAAGCAAGCCGTGAGTTTTTATGGCTTTAGCCTTTTGATTTTCTATTGAATACAAGTATTTCAAATAAATCTCGCAAGCAAATGCAAGGTTTACGGCACAAGGGGAAATGTAATATTTTAAAAAATCAACAGCATTTTTTTGCGTATCAAGTATCGCCTTGCCTGCAAGAAAATATCCATCTGCTGTTCGTAGCATAGTCGGTAGATTCATACTATACCTCCTCAAAAAACTCACACATTTTATTATGAGTTAGTTTAATTCTATCGTTCTCCGACATTGTATCTTCTAAATACAAGTAATCAAATCGGTCATAACCGTATTTATTATTGTTCTGCTTTGTGAACTCTGTTTCCATGAAACTACGCTTATCTTTAAAAGTTGGGTCATTGGCATAAATTTTACCTTTTGTTTCAACTATAATCGCCTTGTGAATTTTACCGCTTTTGCGCTTGATAATCAAAAAATCAGGTGTATACATTCCGATATACTGCCACTTGTTTGCGCTGTGCTTATAGCATTTAACTTTAAATTCTGTCATAGCACGGTCACCGTTGTAATAGACCTCTAAGTCAAGAAATTCCACTTCTTTGAGAGTTAATACTTCTTTTAAGAAAGTTTGCTCGAAGTTGCTATCTGTACGATAGGGCAGATAATGGAATGAACGGTTTTTCTGTGGGTGTGATGTAATCTGGCTTTTAAGCGTTTCGGCAATTGCTTCCTGTCCTGTTTCCTCCAAAAAATCAATCGTCTGCTGCATTTTTGGGTCTGCCTTTAGCTTGCCTTTATCATCAAGGATGATGTTTTCAACGGTATTTTGTGCAGGATAATAGTCCTGAGGCTTGTCAGCAGTAATCTCTGATATGAAATTAGATATGTTTAGCAAGCTTGCCTCATCCGGAATCAATTCTTCAATAGTTGTAAAATCACGCTTCTCATAAAACGCTTTACGGATATTGCTTTCAACCAACTTGCGATTATATTGAGAGCTGAAGAAACGAGAACTACCTGATTCATAAGTGATGTCTTCAAAGATTTTACTTAGAGCCAACGATTTGCTTTTGAGCTGTTCCATTGTAACGAATCCAAAGCTTCCTTTGGCTATCTCATACAGCCAAGCCGTGAAAGTGGCAGGGATTGTTCCTCTTTCTTCAGATGTAATTTCGGTGCTTTCTGTTTTCATGGATAAATCGGTTGTTTTTACTATATTTTCAATCTTTGCATCATCAGCGGATATTCTTATAGCAGAATCCGTATCAAGAGAATTATCTATCACAATTGTGTTGTAGTTTATTTTTAGTTGATAATAATCTATTTTTGGTAACTTTAAATAAGCGGTACGGTCATATCGCTTCAATGTTTTTTTACGATTATTCACTGAGGAAAACTCTTTTAAAGAAATATGCTGTTGCTGCATAAGCTGAGAATTAAGCTTTTCTGCATTGGATTCATTAAGATAAATGAGCGCTGTTTCTGGCATACCTTTTCTAACTTGACGCAAGCAACGACACGAGGTTTGCAAAACCATATTTTTCGGGCAATCGCCCTCTTGCGAAAGAATAATTCCGGTCAAACTGCGGCAGTCCCAACCCTCTTTGCCGATTTGCACAAGAAGCACGATTCGGATTTTAGATATTGAGTTATCAAGAATGTCAAATTGCATTTGGCTGTCAGCCGGTTGCGGATACTGTTTATTACCTCTGTGAAACTTGAGAATAGTATCGCTTGCCAGTCCATATTCGGGTAGAATACGAGAAACCAGTGGATAAACAAGTTCTTCGCACTTTTCAATAGAGCCACAATAAATTCCAAGCTTTGCTGTAAGCCCACCGGGGTAAACGGTATCTTTGTAGTTGTCAAGAAACTCTCTTACACCAGCTTCAATAATGGCTACGCTGTCGGCTACATCGGATATTTTTACAGTAGGTTTTTTAAGAAAATTACCGACACCGTCTATCAAAGGATAGTAATAGACAACATTAGTAATTTCAGCTGTAGCTACAGATAGCTTTTCAGTTACGGCTATCTTTTCAGCTTTCTCAAGATATGGAGTTCCGGAAAAACCTATGACGGAGTTTATAGTATTATTTTGTGTCCATTTATTTACTACTGCACGAAGTTTGATTTCGTCACTGACTGCATGATGCACCTCATCAATAAATATAGAAAGAGACGGCAACTTGCCAATAAGATTGCGGAGTTCATTTGCTTGCTTATCTCTATTGTCGTCGCTTTCTTCTTCAAAAGAAACCTGTCCGCTTTTTTCTTTTATTCTGTCTAAGATAACTTTTTCTGCGTTGGTAACAGCTACAAGCCCAAAAAGTTCGGACAAAGGCTGATGATTAGATATTTTTTGCACATTCGGATTTTTTGTTTTATTTGACTTTCTTGCACTTTTACCAGAATCTAACACCTCAAATAAAATTTTGCGCTTAAGTTCACTGGCAGTCGGTTCAGGAATAATCCAAGTAGGATTAAATCTTTGAATAGTTTTCAAGCTTGGGACAACTGATGACTTCAGCCCTGAAGGAGCGAAGATTATGAAGTTGTGTGCGAATACAGGATTTAGTGGTTCATTGGTTGCAAAGTATAAGTCAAGATATATAAAAGCAGCCATCAAATATGTTTTTCCGGCTCCCATAGGTAAACTAAAAAGATAATCAGTGTACGATACGCCATAGAAAGCATCCTTAAAAAACTTATCGTAATCAATACCGCCGGGCTCTTTTTTAATCTGCTTCTCAAGCTTTTCTGAAACTTGCTCATTAGAATCATTTTTCAGGCAAGCATACTCGTATAAAGCTGCTGCTGCCGGGTTTTCTTCAAGATATTCTCTGGTACTGTTGGAAACTTCAATATCATTGAGATTGAGATTATTAAAAGCTCCGTGTGTAAACAGAAAAGATAGCGGACGATTTTCGCAACCAATTTTTAAAAATAGATATGTGCGAATTGCATCTATCTGAGCATCGCGCATTTGTCCGGTTGTCTCTATGTATTCAATAAGAGTTTTGACAGTACAATCATCAGACAAAAACCATCGTTCTCTTGCTTTATTAATCATTTTATAAAACATTTGCTTTTCTCCCAATTGCCTCAATTTTTCCAATATCTATTAAGCGATTGCTGACATGCTCACCGACAAGGCGAATCATTTCATCTGTGTTACCGTCACGGCAGTATATAACACTCTTTTTTTATGAATTAGTTCCGCAAACATCCAATCGGTACAACCCATACTCCATTTTTCAACTGGAAAGCATGCTCCGTTGCGGTCAACACCATCAAAAAAGAGGGTGGCGGCATTTTTTCAGTATCAATGTTATTTCTGAATTTTATCAAATTGTCCGCAGCCTTTTCAATTTCACCTGCGCCCATTTTGATTTCTACGGCTGCCCAACGCTCGTCTTTTAGTTGAATAATCGCATCTACTTCATTGTCCATTTGGTCACGGTAATGGTATACGGAGCCGTCAAGGCTATCCGCATAAATCCTTAAATCACGGATACACAAGGATTCAAATAAAAACCCAAAAGTTTTAAAATCATTCAATAGTTTTCCGCTGTCGGCACGCAAAGAGGCCGTTGCAATAGAAGGATCAACAAAATGCCTTTTTGAGGTTGTGCGGATGGCTCTTTTTGAACGAAGGTGTGGGCTCCAAGCGGGTAAATCTTCAACGACATATAATTTTTTCAGTGCAGTAATATAGTCGTTAATGGTTTTGTCTGATAGACCTTCATCATTAGATATCAGGTCATTGAGTAGCGTTGCGGTGCTGGCTTGCGTAGAAATATTACGAGAGATTGAACGAAGTAAGGCATAAACCCTGTCAGGGTTTCGCTCAACGCCGTCAATTCGCGACATATCCTGATTGGCAACGGCGTCTAAATAGTTGTATACCATTTGAAGCGCATACTTTTCGTTTTTTTCTTTTATAGCTTCCGGCCAGCCGCCACGCGTTAAAATAAACGCGATTTGTTCAATAGATAATTTGTTTTCATCGAAAAGATCCTTTTTGCCATCAAACAAATCCGCAAGGGAGATTCCGCCGGTGGATTCTTTTGATTCAAACAGGGACATGGTTCGCATGGTCATTCTGCTTATTCGGCCCGTGCCGGTATGCATGTCGGACGTTACGGGGGGAACGACGGAACCGGTGAGGATGAAATGTCCCCTGGCTCTCCTTTTATCAACGGCAAAACGCACAGCGTTCCATAAAACCGGTGCCGTTTGCCATTCGTCTATAAGTCTGGGGGTATCGCCTTCCAATAGCTTTGATGGCTTTGTATCCGCAAGAAGCCTGTAAGCTTCCGCGTGGTCAGGGTCTTGCATATATAAAACGCTGTTTGCTATTTCTTCAGCGGTTCGTGTTTTTCCGCACCATTTGGGTCCGACAATTAAAACAGCGCCGGATGTCGCTAAGCCAAGTTTCAGCTTTTCGTCTGCAATGCGAGGTAAATATTTTTCGCTCATCAATCTTGCCCCCTTTATAAGTCTATGCCAACATTATATCGGTGACTTCCGACTTTGTCAAGGTTTCACTTCCGACTTTGTCATAGATTTACTTCCGGATTTGTCATGATTTCACTTCCGGATTTATTTAATTGAAAAAGCGACAAAGCTCAACAGAACTTTGTCGCTTTTTATGGTCCGAGTGACAGGACTTGAACCTGCGGCCTCTTGACCCCCAGTCAAGCGCGCTACCAGCTGCGCCACACCCGGATATCATACCAGATACCGCATGAGATAATATCACACCATTCGGATTTTTGCAAGCCTGAAAATGACATTTCTTTTGCCGTTTTTATGAGAAGTCCGGAAAAACACAATAATTTAAATATAATACCATTTTGCTGCGTATTGCTAATTTTTGGTTGACAATTTCACCCATTACCTCTATATTTGTAATAATTATTAGCATTCTAAAAGTTTACAATGGGGAGGGGTTTTATTGAAAGATAAAATAATTATCGACTTGAAAAATATATCGGTAAAATTTGATGAAGAGCAGGTCTTAAAAAATCTTAACCTCTCTATCAAAGATAAGGAATTCGTTACCCTTTTAGGACCGTCGGGCTGTGGAAAAACCACAACCTTGCGGATTATAGCAGGCTTTTTAGAGCCCGATGAAGGCCAAGTTATTTTTGAAGGCAAGCTAATCAACGGCTTGCCCCCTCACAAAAGAAAGGTTAACACAATTTTCCAACGCTATGCCCTTTTTCCCCACCTGAATGTTTTTGACAATGTTGCTTTTGGAATGCGGGTTAAAAAAATGTCCAAGGCAGCCATCGAAGATAAAGTTCAAGAAATGTTGACCTTGGTGAACCTAAAAGGCTTTGAAAAGCGCCATGTTGAATCCTTATCGGGTGGGCAGCAGCAAAGGGTGGCTATTGCAAGGGCTCTTGCCAATGATCCTCATGTTTTGCTTTTGGACGAACCTTTAGGCGCGCTTGATCTAAAACTGCGCAAGGATATGCAGGTGGAGCTTAAGAGCATCCAAGAGCGTTTGGGCATTACCTTTTTGTATGTTACGCACGACCAAGAAGAAGCACTTTCCATGTCGGACAAGGTTGTTGTTATGGACAACGGAATCATCCAACAAATCGGCAGCCCGATTGATATATATAATGAACCGGAAAATGCCTTCGTTGCTGATTTTATAGGCGAAAGTAATATCTTGGACGGAATAATGCGCAGCGACTACAAGGTGGAATTTTCAGGTCAAAAGTTTGAGTGCCTTGATGCCGGGTTTGAAAAAAATGAAAAAGTGGATGTGGTTGTCAGGCCCGAAGATGTGGTTGTTGTTTCAAAAGATGAAGGAATGCTCAAGGGGACTGTGACCTCGGTTGTCTTCTTGGGGGTCCACTACGAGATTATTGTGGACTTAAAAGGCTTTAAATGGATGATACAATCAACACAAGTTCAAGATGTGGGTGATGAAATCGGGCTCAATATCGATCCGGACTCAATTCATATTATGAAGAAGTCAGAATATTCGGGCCGTTACGGCGATTATAGTTGTTTCAGCGAAGAGTTTTATGAACTTTCCGAACCGGATGAGGAGGAAGAATGATAAAGAAAACTTCACCGGGTTATAAGGCGGTTGTATCGCCCTATCTGCTATGGTCGATTCTCTTTGTTATCGCACCTATGTTTTTTGTTGCCTACTACTCTTTCACCGGCAGCGACGGTGCCTGGACTCTTGAAAACATTTTAGCCTTAGGCAAATACACACCAACCTTTGTCCGTTCAATATGGCATGGGCTTCTTGCTACCCTTATTTGCTTGTTTTTGGCCTTCCCCCTGTCATATTTTATCAGCAAAACCTCTGCCAACACCCAACGCACCATGGTGGCTCTTGTCATGCTGCCCATGTGGATGAACTTTCTCATCCGCACTTATTCATGGATGACAATTTTACAAGACACGGGGCTTATAAACTCCATGCTGGCAAAGGTAGGGCTTGGCCCCTTTCAGATGCTCAACACCCGTGGTGCCGTTATTTTGGGGATGACCTATAATTTTTTACCCTATATGATTTTGCCCCTCTATTCGGTAATGTCTAAATTGGACCAAAGTGTGATTGAAGCGGCTCAAGACTTGGGCGGCAACCGTTATCAAGTTTTGCGCAGGGTTATTATCCCCCTGAGCATGCCCGGTATAGCTTCGGGCCTAACCATGGTTTTTGTGCCCTCGGTCAGCACTTTTTACATATCTCAAAAACTGGGCGGCGGGTCCTTTGACCTGATAGGCGATGTCATTGAAAGGCAATTTCAGCAGGCCTACAACTACAACTTGGGGGCGGCCATTTCCCTGGTGCTTATGGTGCTAATACTTATCAGCATGGCCTTCCTTAATAAATACAGTGATAGCGGGGGAGGGGTTGTGGTGTGAAACCGATTTCAAAATTATACAGCTTTTTGATTTTCGCTTTTCTCTATGCCCCAATTGCTGTTATGATCTTCTTTTCTTTTAACGCTTCTAACAGCACCGGGCTCTTTACCGGTTTTTCGCTCAAGTGGTATGGGAAACTTGCTCATGACCAGGCGGTTATGCAAGCACTTTCAAACACCTTGATTTTGGCAGTAACTTCGGCCTTGATTGCAACCGTAATCGGCACGGCCGCCGCTGTTGGGATAGACAGGTGGAAGAAGGGGATTGTAAGAAATTCTGTTATGAATGTAACCAATATCCCCATGATGAACCCGGAAATTGTTACCGGAGTTTCTATGATGCTGCTCTTTGTTTTCGTGGGCCAATTGGTAGGTAAAAAAGAAATTTTAGGCTTTGGAACATTGCTGATAGCCCATGTGACCTTTAACTTGCCCTATGTTGTCTTGTCGGTTTTGCCCAAGCTCAGGCAAACAGACCCTTTTTTAGCCCAAGCCGCTCAAGATTTGGGCTGCACGCCCGTAGCGGCATTTTTCAAAGCGGTTTTGCCGGCTATCTCACCCGGGATTTTTACAGGTTTGCTGATGGCCTTTACTTTGTCGCTGGATGATTTTATAATAAGTTACTTTACCGCAGGCCCCGGCTTTCAAACTTTGCCCATTACGATTTTTTCAATGACCAAAAAGCGAGTGAAGCCGGATATGTACGCCCTTTCCACCTTGATTTTTGTCGGTATACTTGTGCTTTTGTTGGCAATCAATCTTGCCCAAGCACGCAGTGATAAGAAGAAAAAGCGTATTTAAAAGGAGGACATAATATGAAAAGAGTACTGATTTCATCCTTGCTGTTTGTTTTTTTAGCTTCTATGATTTTGGCCGGTTGCCAAAAAACAGAAAAGCAGGTGGTTTATGTCTACAATTGGGGCGAATATATATCGGACGGCAGTGAAGGTTCCCTCAATGTCAACAGGGCCTTTGAGAAGCGTTATGGCGTCAAGGTTGTTTATGATTATTATGACAACAATGAAGCCATGTACGCCAAAATTAAGGGCGGTGGTGTCAGCTATGATGTAATTATCCCGTCCGACTACATGATTGAACGCATGATAGCGGAAGATCTCTTGCAAAAAATTGACTTTGAAAATATGCCAAATTACAAATTTATACCGGAAGAGTTCAAAAACTTACCCTATGACCCCAAAGATGAATATTCGGTACCTTATGCAGCGGGCGAGGTAGGGCTCATATACAACACCAAAATGGTTGAAGAAGAGCCTACAAGTTGGGGTGCCTTGTGGGATGCCCGTTATGCGAAGAAAATTTTGATGATAAACAACCCACGCGACGCCTTTGCTATTGCACAAAGCTATCTCGGTGTGGATTACAACACCACCGACAAGGCAGAGTGGCAAGCTTGTGCCCAAAAGCTTAAGGAGCAAAAACCGCTTGTGCAAGCTTATGTGAATGACGAAGTGTTTAACAAAATGGAATCGGGTGAGGCAGCCCTGGCCGTCTATTTTGCCGGTGACTATGTAATCATGAAAGAAAATAATCCGGATTTAGGTATGGTTTTCCCAAAAGAAGGTGTCAACACTTTTGTGGATGCGGCATGCATACCCTATAATGCGCGCAATAAAGATTTAGCGGAACTTTATATAAACTTTTTGTTGGAACCTGAAATTGCCCTGGCAAACGCCGAGTTTATTTGCTATGCCAGCCCGCATAAGGCGGTTGTTGAAGACCCCGAGTATTCTTTTTACGGCAATGAATACATTTACCCCGATAAGGAAAAATTGAACCTGCAAATTTTTGAAAACTTACCGCCGGAAACCCTAAAACTCTTGAGCGACCTTTGGGATGATGTTAAGCTCTTTGCGGCTGATTAAGTAAAAAGTAAAAGTACAGCCAAGGCAAAAATGTGCGGCAAGATTCACTTGGCTTAAAATCATTTTGCAAGAAAACAGCAATTCTTTGGTCAAAGTGCTTGACAGCCAAAACAGCCTTTGTTATAATTATCACCGTTGCTGCGCGAGAGTGGCGGAATCGGCAGACGCGCACGTTTGAGGGGCGTGTGGGTATCCCTTGCGGGTTCA
>JAAYSC010000030.1 GCA_012524025.1 Clostridiales bacterium
ATAAGCCGTGAGGTCGGGGTTTTTGCTTATCCATTCTTCATCATAAATATTGGCGGTAAAGAGCCACTTATGGTCTTCAATGGAAAGGGGTAGATGAGGGCTGTATTCGCCCAAAACAGGCAAGATCTTATCAAAGTCCACATTACCTTGGCCGGGCGGCTTGCCTTGGCGGACTATACCTTCATCACAAAAGGCTACGATAGCGTCTTTGATGTGGGTTAAGTGGGTGTAGGGTGCAACCCGCTTGGCGGCCAAGACAGGGTCTTCGGCATTGACCAGGGTGTTGGCCGTGTCCAAACAAACCCCTGTCAGGTGCTCACCTGTGGCCTCAATTACTCGCAAAATATCAAAGGTGGTCTCTATGTGAGTTTCAATGTTTATTCGAGAACCATAGCGTTCAAGAGTGGGCCTTAAGCTATTGATGAGACGGATGGCGGCATCCACATGCTCATCCCAGGGGATGGCGTGTTCATAGCGTTCGTTACCACCGTTTATATAGGTGTGTAGCTCCTGCCAACCGCCGGCGGCCGCTGCCTCAATTTCTTCTTCTAAGCTGAGCTTTAATTCATCAAAACCGCCATGGTCATAGATATAAGGATTTATACAGGTAAGGGATAACTGGGTATAAAGATTTCTTTCATCGGCATAAGAGCGTAAATCCCTCAACTCGCCATGGTCAAGCTCTTGACTTAAAGAGCGTATATTGCCAAATTGAATCCCTTCAAAACCTAAAGATTGAACATAGTCGAGCGCATTTTTAGGTTTTAAGTTTAGTTCGCGTATTGTGAAAATATCTACACCGACCCTCATGGCAAAGCTCCTTCTCTATTGTATTTTAATACGGTCTGTCTTCCCACCTGACCCTGTCTTTTAAAGGTAGGCTGACATTACAATTTTTCACCTGCGCTATGTAGGCGGCTTCGGCAACTTCAACGGTTTTTACCGTATCACTTCCCGGGGTTAAGATAAGTGCCTCTTCACCGCGGGCGGCTTTGACAAATTCTTCAATGCATTTAACATGGCCGGAATCTATGTGCTTATGGTCAACCTTGAAGAAACCCTGCTCCCCTGCTTTGAAGGTAAAGCTTACATTATCGTTCGAATAGGTTTCATCCTTTTCCCTCGGTGTTCGTGGTTTCACAAAGGTACCGTTTTCAAAACCGGCCATGAAATAGGCTTCACCTTCCGTACCGGTTACATGAATAAATTCATACCAAAGCGGAAAACCGGGCGGGCCGTTTGATTGAGTGTACCAATTTATAGACAATTGAGCTATAGAGCCTGACTGCATTTGGGCCCCGATAAGGCCGATGCACTCCCCTTCCATGCGGCCGGGTTCGGTCACAGTCATGCAATTAACTTGCTCAATTTCGCCCCCCATCCACCTTAAAGCATCAATTTGATGGGTAAGGCAGCTCATAATGGCGCCGCCGCCTATCATGTCTTTGTGCCTGACCCAGGCATTGGGCGGAAAGATAACATCCTGGTTGTGTTCCAACTTCCAAAAAAGTATTCTGCCCAAAACACCGCTTTCGATAACCTTTTTTAAGGCAACCCAGTGGCCGGCATAGCGCCTGTCATGGCAAACAACAAGACGGACACCCGCCGCGTTGCAAGCTTCTATCATTCGGTCACATTCCCATGTGTTTCGCGCCATGACCTTTTCGGTTAAAACATGCCAGCCTTTTTGCGCGGCTTTTATTGTAGCATCCATGTGCAAATGGTGGGGCAGAATAATATCCACCGCGTCAATATCTTCAAGTTCGTAGAGTTTTTCATAGTTTTCATAAATAGGTAATTTCGGATTTTTCAAAAGACTTCTGATGCGCTCATGCCGGCTTTCATCCGGCTCGGCCACTGCCTTAACCTCACAAAAATCCGACATCCTTTCAAAACCCGGGGCATGTTGGTCCAATATACCGCCCCCGCCCATGATAACGATGTTGAGTTTTCTGTCCATCCCTACCTCCCAAAGCCTTATATTTCTTAATATGTCACGCTAATGACAGTTTAGCACAATCACATTTCAAGTCAACAGTTTTCTTCCCCCTAAATTTTCTTTTTTATCGGTTTAAATTTCGCTTCGTTGCCTTGCTTAGTGTAAAATTATCGTTGGCAAAAAATAAAGGGAAATGGCGCAAACCACTTCCCTTGCATACATAGAATCAGTACAATGAATTTGCGAAAAAACACGAACTGAGGTGTATGCAAGATGATTTTA
>JAAYSC010000031.1 GCA_012524025.1 Clostridiales bacterium
GTTATCGTAACTTCAGAGTAGCTGAGTTTGATATCCATACCGGAAAGCTGATAAATCGCAAAATTCGTAGACTGTAAATGTGTAAGCTATGTTCTTTCACTATGTGTAAACCATGTTGCTCTTGACAGGGGGCTTGCCCCTACGATGTGAACGGAAGGTTTCCACGCCTTGCCCTCTTCCTTGAAGGGGGTGCCCGAAGGGCGGGAGTTCAATCCAATAATTTCTTTTCATAAAATGATTGATTTTTATCTATTTTCATGATAAAATTGTTGCGCTTGAATTATAATTTGGAGGTAACTGCTATGAAAAGGATTTTAAAAAGCCTGACAGCAATTTCCCTTGCCCTTCTCTTGGTATTCGGCAGTGCGCCGATGGGCATTCCGGCTCAACTTGGCCTTGATTTATCGAGGTGGCTGAAAAGTCCCCTTTCACCCGGCGCGAGCGCCGCGCAAACATGGCATGTGGGGGACATCGGCACATTCGGCTCATACCCGCAGACGATTGTGACTGACGTGGTTCTTTTGACGACTTTGAGCAGTAAGTTTCAGATGTGGCATTCCTACGGCTATTACAGCGGCACCGGCAGTGTCGGTTCCATGACACAAGACAATTATATGATATATTCCGATGCGACACACAACGGCAGCAAATACCGCGCCGTATTTTTCACATCATACAGACCGCAAGTGACAATAATTCCCTCCTCGGCATCAAACTCATATCAGGACGACAACGGCTATTACACAGACACTTTTTATGTCTTTAAGTACGAGCCTTTGCGCTGGCGTGTGCTTGACCCGTCGTCGGGGCTTGTAATGTGTGAGGACATCATCGACAGTCAGGCGTACAGCAACACCATATATGGTCCCCCTTATTATAACAGCTCCGCCTGCACAGCCTACGCCAACGACTACGCGACAAGCTCCATGCGCACATGGCTCAACGACGATTTTTATAACACCGCGTTCACAAGCACAGAGCAGTCAGATGTCAAGACGACAGCGCTCGACAACAGCGCATGGCCGGGCTATTCGCCATATAACAGCGCGTCCACAAACGACAAGCTGTTTCTGCTCTCATACAGCGAATCAACAAACACCGCCTACGGGTTTAGCTCGAGCACAGCTTCAAGTGCCACAAGATATGCGCAAGGCAGCGACTACGCAAAATGTCAAGGTCTATATGTCTACAGCTCCCCGGGAAGCGGCTACGATAAAAACAGCGATTGGTTTCTTCGCTCGCCCGGCGGCTATTCGAATCGCGTGAGCAACGTCGGCAGCAGCGGCCACGTCAGCAGCCGCGACATTGTGGACAACACAAGCATCGGTGTCCGCCCGGCTTTCAAGTTTTCAAGCCTGTCGTCCTTATCAACAATTCCTGTCACGGGAGTTTTGCTTGGAGCGAAAAGTCTGTCGCTTACGGTCTCGGAAACCTCACAATTGACGGCGGAAGTGCAGCCCTCTGACGCCGCGGATAAATCGCTCACTTGGACCTCAAGCGACACAGCCGTCGCTGCTGTGGACGAAAACGGGATTGTGACAGCAGTCGCCCCCGGTACAGCGACCATCACAGTCAGGACAGCCGACGGCGGCTTCACGGACACCTGCGCGGTGACAGTAAACAGGATTAACGCGGGCGGCTTTGCGGTGACAGGCATTCCAAACCAAACCTACACGGGCAGCGCCTTAACACCGGCCGTGGAAGTCAAGTTCAACGGAACGACCCTTGAGTTAGGTAAAGACTATACAGTGACATACGCTGACAATACTGATGTTGGCGAGGCTACGGTGACAATTACGGGTATAGGTAACTTTACCGGAACAAAGACTGCAAACTTTGAAATCACAGCAGCGAGTGCAAGAGATTTCACCCTAACGATTATACCCGCCGAACTAACTTACACCGGCAAGGCATTGACACCAACGGTTGATGTTGTGTTCAACGGTAAAAAACTTAACCTTGGAAGCGATTATACCCTGGCCTTTACCGATAATATTAATGTCGGCACGGCTGCGGTGACGGTAAAAGGTGTGGGTAACTTTGAGGGAGAAAAAATAAAAACCTTCACAATTAACGCCGCAAACGCAAGCGGCTTTGCAGTCACGGCTATCCCCGACCAAACCTACACGGGCAGCGCTTTTACACCGGCCGTGGAAGTCAAGTTCAACGGAACGACCCTTGAGTTAGGTAAAGATTACACAGTCGCCTTTGCCGATAATATTAAAGTCGGCACGGCTACGGTGACGATTATGGGTATCGGTAACTTTGAGGGAGAAAAGACGGTAAGCTTTGAGATTATCGCCGTACTCCCCGAAAAGATCAGCTTAAGCGAAAAGGCCCTTACCCTCTACTTCAGGGACTTAGTAACCCTCACCGCAGAGATTGAACCGGCTGACACGACCAACAAAAACATCATATGGACATCGAGTGACGAAAAAGTTGTCACTGTTGACCAAAGGGGCAATTTAACGGTAGTCGGCAGGGGCACGGCAATAATCACCGCAACCGTTGAAGGGTCTGATATCAGCGACACTTGCACGGTAACGGTTAAATTCACTTACTGGCAGTGGATTCTTAAAGTCTTAATGACTTTATTTGATTTGGTGCGAAGCTTGGCCAAAATTTTCTAATAGACTTAAAACTGCATAAAATAACCCTGCGGTGTGAATCTCTACCGCAGGGTTATTCTTGCCCTCTTCCTTGAAGGGGGTGCCCGAAGGGCGGGGGTTGTTAGTCCACCAACATATTAGATTTAAACTTCAAACGATACCTAAACAGCATATCATCTTCAAACCACATTCTAAAGTTTGTGCCATAAAAATTATTATGGAGGTTGAAATGCCATCCACCGGCAAGGGGAGCGACTTGGTCATCAAAGCGCAAGGTCCACTTGGCGCCGGGGCAAACAAGGGGTGAATCCAAGGCTTCTATGGTCACTTGGCCGTCCGTGCTGCTATAAGTGAGAGCGGAATTGATGGAGTGCATATAGCGGTTACCCCTTTGAACCACTTGCAGGGGTGAAACAGGCTCCCCTAACTTGTCCATCAGCCAGCGGTTGGGGTTGCCAACGGCGGGGGCTATGGAAAACCAGGAAGCTTCCGGCGGGCGGTAGGCGTCTTGGTTAAGGCAATAGAGGGTGATGTCCAGGTCGGTTTTGCCTTTATAAAAGTCATAACGGATAGCCAAATCCTTTGGTCCGCCAAAATCATCATAAGCTTCCATGGGCAGGGAGAGACCGGCCCAGACGGTATCTGCTTCTTCTTTTTCTATATGGTGAAGAGAGAGCAGATGGGGCTTAAATTCCTTGCGGGCTGCCGGTGGTGTCATCATTTCAATCCCCGGTTTGCCCATGTCCGGTTGTGCCCAGACCCTGGTTATCTTCCAATTGCTGGTGTAAGTACGAAACCAGCTTTGGTAGTCAGCTTCACCGAAGGTATCGTAGGAATAGGAGCCGATGCGGTTTTGGGAGCCGGCCCAGTCTTTTTTGTTGGAATCTAACAGACGGATGAGGGAGCCGTCTTCACCGAAGGCCACGCTGAAAGAGCCCAGGTCGTAGTATTCACCGCAGGAAAGTTGGGCCGCTGTCGGCGGGACATTGACCGAGGGTTTTAAGTTTTCCAAGGACTTGAGGGCTTGGATTTTTTTGTCTTTATCCAAACCATTTATGGCTTTTGTCAAATAATCCCGCTGTTCCTGCCAGGAGCTTTCAAAACGGGAGAAGGAGCGTTCACTCATGGCCTCTTTGGCGGCATCCTCACCCAACAAGTAATTAAAATGGTCGGCTGAATTTTTGGAAATATATTCGTACATGACAGGGTTTTGGGACTCGTCTAATAGGTCTTTTTCACGGGATTTATTAAAATCGGCCTTGCTGTAGCTGTGAAAATCGGGCAGGTGAAGTTTTTCGTCCATGCCCCAGGTATGTTCGGTTACCAGGAGCAATTGTTCATGAAAATTATGGTAGCCCGGGCTGTCGGCATCAAAGCTGCCTTCTTCCATCCAGAGCTTGCGCAGACGGAGGAGCTCACGAAAATGGGCGACTTTTAAGGGGTCGCTGCCGGTGCCGTAAATCCAATTGTCCGCAATTTCTTCATCAAAAACCGGCAGGAGCTCACGGTGCCGGGCCAAGGCTTGGGCGAAGTCATCCAAAGTGGAAGCCTGAACCCGGGCACCCGGGTATTTTTGGCGGATGCGGTCGAATTCTTCTTGAAGCTCTTCAAAAGAGGGCGGGCCGCAGTTGTCACCCGTGTGGGCGAAAACGATGATTTCCGGAAAGCCGGGCAAGGGGGCGGAGTCATCCCCGTAACTGTGGGAATAGTGGATGATGATTTCATGGCCCTCCCTCCCCTTCCAGCGGGAAAGTGCGGGCAAGGCGGGGCCCTTCATGGAGCGATTGCTGCCGATATGTAAATATTGCAGACCCGCGCGGGCAAAGTGGGTGACCAGGGCACGGGTATGGCCGGGGACATCCGTCATCTTGGCCGCTATGGTTTGCCGCTTGAAGCGTCGGTCTAAATCTTGGGAGAGTGAGAGGCCGAAGTCAAATAAGTCAGGGGCCATGAGCTCGGTATGGGTGGTGAAGGGGTAGCCGTGCCAGCGGATATCGCCCTGCTCAATGGCGGCGACCAGCCTTGCCTTGTCGGCCGGTTTGCTGTGATTTAAGGCATGATGGATGAGCCAGGAGCCGGCTGTCCAAATAAAGCGGTCTTGGCTTTCCGAGCGCATTCGGGCGGCCAGGTCAATGGCTTTGGGGATGAAGGTGTCTAAATAGCGTTGGACCACATTGGCGGCTAAGTCGGTAAAGCCTATATCCAGATGGGTTTTAAAAACTACATGAACTTTTTCAATTTTTTGCATGGTCATCCTCCTTTTAGGGGCTGAAATTTAAAGTTTTCCTTGGGCAAAATTGTAGCATAAGGTGAGGGGGAAATAAAGAGGTAAACTCAAGGGCCTTGTTTCAGAAAACAGCCTTTTACTATAATAAGAGGCTGTTTTTTTGACTCTTATTTTAGAAATGCTTGATTTTCTATAATAAGAGAGTTATAATCTGCTTATTATTATAGTTACAGCGTCACAAAGGAGCGAGCCATGATGAGAGCAGGAACTTACAAAAATAACCTTTCGGGCGATTTTGCCTACAAATCTTTTGTTCCGGCAGACTTGCCGCCACAACCGTCGCTTGAATATGACAATGAGCTTGTAAGCGAGTTGGCAGCGGCTCACTCGGCCTTGGCAAAATTGCAGGCAGCCGGGACTTATATCCCCAGCCTTCCGCTTTTCGTGGGAATGTATGTCCGCAAGGAAGCTTTGCTTTCATCACAAATTGAGGGAACCCAGGCCACCCTTGATGATATTTTAGACCCCCATATTGAGCGCAACACCAACCAAGATGTTGCTGATGTTGTAAATTACATCAAGGCAAGTGATTGGGCTTTACAGCGCATGGAAGAATTACCGCTTTGCAATAGGTTGCTCTTGGAAACCCATGCCATCCTGACGGAGGGTCTACGCGGGGGCGAAAAAACTCCGGGTGAATTTCGCCGGAGCCAAAATTGGATAGGAGCTGCGGGCAGTACCATCAAAACCGCAAGCTACATTCCGCCCAATCCGCAGGATATGGAAGAGGCTATGAACAGGCTTGAAAAATACATTAACCAAGAGGGCGGATGCGATCCCCTGGTAAAAATCGCCCTGATACACTATCAGTTTGAAAGCATTCATCCCTTTTTAGACGGCAACGGGCGCATAGGACGCCTGCTGGTCTTCCTCTTCTTGAAAAGCGTGGAGCTTCTTTCCCTGCCAACGCTATATATCTCTTATTTCCTTAAGCGCAACCGAATAGAATATTATGACAGGCTAAACGAGGTAAGACTCAAGGGTAATTATGAGCAATGGGTCAAGTTTTTTTTGCTGGCCATAAAAGAATCGGCGCAAGATGCGACCGAAAGCATTGACCTTTTAGCGGCAATACATGAGCGGAATTTGAAGCTTGTCAGGGGAAATGACAGCGGTAAGGGCTTTCTTGAAAGGGTGTTTTTAGAGCTTGAAAAGAGGCCCATAACGGATATTGGCGGTATGGCCAAGAACTTAAATTCTACCTTTGCCACGACCGACAAGGCCTTTAAACAACTGACGGAACTTGGAATTTTAAAACAGATAGGCGACCAAAAGCGCAACCGCCGCTTTGCCTACAAAGAGTATTTGGATGTGCTACGCAGTGATACTTGAGTAGCACATATTTACATTATTGGTTTACATGCCGCTGAAATAGGTATAGAATAAATACGGAGTTAAAACTCCGCCCGATTAGTCCACAATAGCTCCGCTTTTAAAGGAGGAAATCAGATGGGTAACTTTAGCAGATATATCAAAAAAGTTTTTACGGGGGCGGGCTTGGCCTTTGGCCGCTACCCCGCTTCAATTGCCTGCGCCCTGGCTGTAACCGGCCTTACACTTGCCCGCATAGTTTTTCTTGACACGGGTTATGAAGAAAGCTTTGAACACGATTTTCTGTTTAACTGCCTTTACCTTGCCCTTGTTTTCGGTGCGATTTTAAGCTTAGCAGCCGTGACGCTTGCCAAGGCACGCTTTAAAGCCGGCAAGGCCTTGCTTGCAGCAAATTTAGTCGGCCCGCTTGCTGCCCTTGTATCCTTCGGCGCTATTTATAAGTTTGCGGGCATTGAGCCCCATTTCGGCGGTAATCACCTAATCGTGTCCCCCCTGGCAATGGCAAGGATGATTGTGCTAACCGTCATTAGTTTTGTCGCCTTCATTGTTGCCGCCGCCTTGCCCACCACCGGGGAAAATGAAAGTGGCAAGGGCCTTTTGCGTCTTGATTTTTCCAAAGCCTTTTTTATGACCCTTAAGGGGCTTTTTACGGCACTTGTTTACGGTTGGATTATTTTCGCCGGTGTCAGCGGTGTTGTCGCTGCTTTTCAGGCTTTGATTTACAGTAGCATGAGCCCTAAAGTCTTTATGACCTTGGGGACCTTGGCGGGCTTTGTTGCCTTTACGATTTTTCTGGGCTATTTTCCGGACTTTTCAAAGGGTAGCAAAGACCCAAACAGGGAGTCGGCCGAAAACCAGCCCCGTTTTATAGAGGTGCTTTTGGGTAACATTTTAGTCCCCATTATGTTGGCACTTACCCTGGTGCTTTTAGCCTGGGCGGCCAAGACGGTTTTTTTTGGCATGGATGTTACCTTTGTGGCCCTTTCCGGCATTGCCGCCGCCTACACCATAGGGGGCATTATTTTACACATGCTGGTGTCTTCTTATGAGGGTGGGCTTGCAAAGTTCTTCCTTCGTTTTTATCCGCTTGCGTCATTTATAATTCTTGCCTTTGAAGCTTGGGCTCTTGTTAAGCAAATTGGGGCTTCCGGTATAATGTTGGCGGAATATTGGTTTATCTTGGTCTGGCTTACGGCCGCCTTGGGTGCGATTTTGCTGCTTACGCTAAAAAATCGAGCCTATCTTGTGATTTTTTCGCTTGCTTGTGCACTGGCTCTTGTGGCGGTCATGCCGGGTGTGGGTTACAATGTTATCCCCGTCAAGTCACAAACAGCCAGGCTTGAAAGCTTGCTTCTTTCCGAAAACATGTTGCAAGACGGTAAACTGGTCCCCGCCCAAAAGGAACCTTCCAATGAAGTTATGGTCGCCATAACCGAGGCGGTTGACTATTTGACTTTTGCAAATGATGCTAAAATCCCCGCCTGGCTCAAAGACAAGGGTGTGGATTATGACAATTTTGAAGCTATTTTCGGCTTTGAAAAAGCTTGGGCCCATGTGACTGACGCGGAGTATTGGGAGCGAGACTTTTTTGGTATCAGTTTGGGCGCAGATTTTTCCGCAATGGATATAAGTGAATACGACCTTGCCCTTAATACACAGTTGATGTCTGATGTGAAGTCCGGCACGGAGCTTAAGGTTGAAGGGCAAAGAGGAACCTATTTCTTCAACCTGAAAAATAATTTAGCTTACACGGAGGACCCGGTTTTCGAAGTAAGTTTGAATGAAGAACTGCTTTTACAAGCGGACATTGTCGGCTTTGTGAATGAGCTGAAGGAAAAATATGAGACCTCCAACCATATGCATGTTGCCCCTTTAAAGGACATGACCCTGAAGCTTGAGTCACCTGAAATAAAGCTCATGCTGGTTTTTGAAAGCATTGAGTCAAACATGGATCCCAAGGCGGGTAAACTTGTCTATTTTGTTTTTATAAAAGATATTTACTTGACGGAAAAACCCGAATAAGCTTTTGATTTAAAAACCCCCGGCAGACCTGATAGATCTGCCGGGGTTTTTCGCCATTTTATAAATCTTCTGTTCTAAACACATTATAGCCCCCGTAGTGGTAGCCGGCATCAATGCCTTTCATGTATACCTCACGATCCTTGATTTTGTCGGTCAAGGCCGCCTTTAACAGCGTTTTAATCTCAACATCTTTAATGGGGCTGCGTTCCATTGCAAGCAGGTAATCTGCCTTAACAACCTTGCTCCAATCCACTACCTTTTGCAGTTCCTTTTTAAAAATTGAATCCAGCCAAATCCGCATACTTCTGACATTGCCCTCTCGGAAAGGGTGGGCAATATTCATTTCAACATACTTTTCGACAATTTCATCAAAATCAGACCGGGGCATTTTCGTTATATTATCAAGAGCAGTTTCAAGATACATGAGAGGGGCAAAATTATGCGTTTAGGCAGAAAACTCGGCCCCCAAGCAGTTTTTGTCGCTTGGTGGCCGAGTTTTTTGCCTCTCTTGGGTTAAATTCAAAATCAGCCACAAAGAGCAATTCTTTGCGGCTGATTTTGTTATTATTTTCTTCTGTTATTGGTTTTTTCCTCTTCTCATCCTTTGCCCTTGTCCAAGCCCGGCGCCATCGCCCTTGCCCGCCCCTTGCATTTTGCGGCCTTTGTTTCCGGAACCCTTTCCGAATCCATAGCCCGAACCCTTGTGAGCAGATTCGCTGCCGTCACATTCTGCTTGATTTTCTTCGATTTTCGCCAAGATGTCATCAGCTTCTTCTTGGGTAATTTTGCCGGCTTTAACCTGTGCATTTAATCTGTCTTTTTGGATTTCAAGCATTTCAGCCTTAAAATTATCAAGCTGACCCGCCTCGGCTGCAATGGCACCGTAAGGTTTATTACTTTCTTTCCTTTCGTCAATAACACTTTGTGTTGTTCTGCCGGTAAGGCCTGCAACGGCTTCGGCCGGTGTTTCATAAGCGGACGCGGCAAAAGCAGTTATAGAAATTACGGCAACTGCCAAAATAGCAATGCTTACAACAAGAATTTTTTTAGCATGTTTCATGATCTTTCCTCCTTTGATTTTTGTGCTATTATCGAGTTCAGGTATATTTTAACCGACTTATGTGGCAATTTCATGGCATTCTCATGAAAGCTTGAGGTCATTCATATTTTTTTGACATCTGTTTGCCATATTGTCTCTTTAAGATTTATAATAGTGTAAAAGGGGGGTGTTTCCATGAACACGGTATTAATCGCAGATGATAATCAGAAACTTTTGAATATTTTAAAAACTGCGGCTCTCGGTGAAGGTTATAATGTTGTTCTTGCCGAAGACGGTCTTGCGGCTTTAGATGCTTTTGAAACACATATACCGGATATCGTCCTTTTAGATGTTATGATGCCTAAACTTGACGGTTTTCAAGTTTGTAGGGAAATCAGGAAAAAATCGGATGTACCTATTATTATGATCACGGCAAGAGGTGAGGATTTTGAAAAAATTCTTGGACTTGAAATCGGTGCCGATGATTATATTGTAAAGCCTTTTTCACCCGGTGAGGTTATGGCTCGGATGAAAGCCGTATTGCGACGCATTGAAAAAAGTGAAAATATAAATGATCAAGTTCTCTCTGTTGAAAACCTTAAGATTAACCTTGCGGACTATAGCGTAAAGATAGACTCAAAACCTGTTGCTCTTACAAAAAGAGAAGTCGATATGCTTTGGACTTTGGCCAAGGGAAGAAACCGCGCCTATTCACGCGAGATGCTGCTTGACCTGCTCTGGGGCCACGATTATTACGGTGACCCTCGTACGGTTGACTCACATATGAAACGCCTGCGTGCCAAGTTGGACACGGTAGCCCACCCTTCTTGGGAAATTCGCACCATACGCAATGTCGGCTATAAATTCGAGGTGCTGAATGAAAAGTAGAATCTTTTTAAAGTTAATGGCTATATTCGCCGCTGTTTTAATATTGTTTTCCGTCGTACTGGGTAGCGTTTTTATAATGCTATTTCGTCGGCATACTTTGGAAATTAACCGCAATATGATGGAAGAAAAAGCTGTTTCGATAGCTGACACAATTTCATCTTTTCAAGAGGGTAAAACGGGAGGTTATGGTGCTTATACACGCTTTTTAGATGAACTTGCCATGGCCGAAGTTTGGATTGTCGATAAAGACATGAATATTTCCGCAAGGGGTTTACGCAAGCACTTGGTAAACAAAGACGATATCCCCGAAAGTGCCGAACGGATTCTCTCGGAGGTTTTTTCGGGAAAGATTACTTACGGTCAAGAATTTTCGGGCTTATTGGAAGTCAGCTCCATAACGGTTGGAGCTCCAATATTTTACAGCGAAAAAGTCGTCGGTGCCGTTTTGGTTCATTCCCCCACCGAAGGTATTACACAAGCCGTGTCACAAGGTCTTATCACAGTGCTTTTAAGCTGTGCGGCCGCTCTCTTGGTAGCGGGTTTTGTGGCCATGTTGGTATCATACAGGTTTACAAAACCGCTTTCGCAAATGAAAAACACCGCTGTTACTCTGGCCCAAGGTGATTATGATGTGCAAACAAATGTCACTTCCAAAGATGAAGTCGGCCAACTGGCAAATGCACTTGATATTCTCTCTTTTAGATTGAGAGAAGCCGAGGTTAACCGAGAAAATTTAGATAAGATGCGTGAGGCCTTTGTGGCTAACATATCTCATGAATTGCGTACACCGATTTCAGTTATCCGCGGTTCACTTGAGCTTTTGCTTGACAGCACAGTAAATAGTCCCAAGGAAACACTTGAATACCATCAACAAATGTTCTCCGAAATCAAACATTTAGAGCGCCTGGTAAATGATTTATTGGAATTGTCTCGTTTACAGGATATCGGCTTTGATTTGCGAATGCAGGAAGTTAACCTGTGTGATGCAGTGAAAGACTCCGTTCGTTCCGTCAGGCCGTCGGTGCAAAAAAAAGAAATCTTAATCGAAACCGTCCTACCCGACGGCGAGGCTTTGGTTTTGGGTGACTATGACCGTATTCGCCAACTGATAATTATTTTTTTGGATAATGCAGTTAAGTTTTCTAATAAAAATGGCAGTGTTCATATTTCACTGATTAAAGAAAAAACATATGAACTGACCAT
Organism: Clostridiales bacterium; assembly: GCA_012524025.1. GTDB lineage: Bacteria > Bacillota > Clostridia > Oscillospirales > Acutalibacteraceae > UBA1447. The sequence goes on from JAAYSC010000031.1 coordinate 11,381, forward strand.
AACCGACCGCGGGAAGGGCATTCTTGCTGAAGACCTCCCCTTGATTTTTGATCGATTCTATAAAATTAACAGCGAAGAAAACAAAGAAGGGACGGGGCTTGGCCTTGCAATTGCGAAAGAAATAGCAAAACGCCACGGGGCTGAAATTTTTGTGGAAAGTAATAATTTTGAAACTTCTTTCAGAATTGTTTTTCCTAAATATGAAAATTAGATAAAAACCCCCGGCAGACCTTCATAGGCCTGCCGGGGTTTTTGGCGGAGAGTCGGGGATTCGAACCCCGGAGGGCTTGCACCCTACAGCATTTCGAGTGCTGCACCTTCGACCACTCGGACAACTCTCCATTTCATATTAACTTTTCACGACAAAGCGCTTGCTTATATTAGCAAAAGACCCATCTTTTGTCAACGAAGAAAAGAGTAGCCTTATTTTCACTTTATCACTTATAAGGCTTGAAATGAATTTTTTTCGGGAGTATTATAAATGTAACGGAAAAATTCGCCATAAATCAAAAGGGCTCTGTAAAGTTAAAATGAAAGAATGGGCACAAAATCAAGCGACAATCAGATACCTCCGCTTTTGTTTTTTTACAAGGTTCAAACCTGCGACCTGAGCAGGAGTATGGTTGTTAAGCGCGGA
>JAAYSC010000032.1 GCA_012524025.1 Clostridiales bacterium
AATCATCTTGCATACACCTCAGTTCGTGTTTTTTCGCAAATTCATTGTACTGATTCTTTGTATGCAAGGGAAGTGGTTCGCGCCATTTCCCTTTATTTTTTGCCAATGATAATTTTACACTAAGAAGTGAATCGCTTGCATTAAGGGTGTCTTTGTTGTATATTATTTACATTACAAAAGCCTTTGGGGCTTTTGATTTTTATTTAAGGACGGAAAACAAATGAAAGACCTAAAATACACAAAAAAAGAAGCGAAAGAAATGATTCGCGCAAAACTTTCGCATAATTTCGGCCTCAGCCCGGAAGAGGCCGACTATGACCAGTTTTACAAGGCTCTGGCAATGGTTGTGCGTGACATTTTACGCCCCAGAAACAGTAAATATGTAAAAGAAGCATGGGCTGCGGGCAGTAAACAAATTTATTACATCAGTATGGAATTTTTGATGGGCCGCTCCCTGAAAAACAATCTTTACAATTTAGGCTTGACCCAAGTGTTCACGCAAGCACTCAAGGAATATGGCGTGAAGATGGACGATGTTTATGACTGTGAACCCGATGCCGGTCTGGGTAACGGCGGCCTGGGGCGGCTGGCGGCCTGCTATCTTGATGCCTTGGCTTCAAGCGGGCACCCGGCCATGGGCCATTCAATACTGTATGAATACGGTATCTTCAAGCAAAAACTGATAGACGGCTGGCAGACGGAATTGCCCGATTTTTGGCTGCCCGGGGGCGAGGTTTGGTTGACCCGCCGTGAAGATAAGGCAGTTGACATCCGCTTTGAGGGCAGGGTCAAAGATATCTGGGCCGACGGCCACCACTATGTTGAGCACTGGGATTACAATACGGTAAAAGCGGTGCCTTATGACATGCATGTTGCCGGCAAGGACGGGCGAGGCGCCAGTGTGCTTAGGCTTTGGTCTGCAAAATCACCGGGCCTTGATATGGACAAATTTAACAGCGGCGAATATATGCAGGCTATTGAAGAAAATGCCATGGCAGAAGTTATAAGCAAGGTACTCTACCCGTCAGACAATCACCCGGAAGGCAAAAGTTTACGCTTGCGCCAACAGTATTTTCTGGTTTCGGCAGCGGTTCAAGACATAGCCGACAGGCACATTAAAAGTTGCGGCAACATGGCGGACCTACCCCAAAAAATCGCCGTGCATATTAATGACACCCACCCGACCATGGCCATACCGGAATTTATGCGGATTTTGCTCGATGACTGTGGCTACCCTTGGGATGAAGCCTGGCAGATTATCAACGGCGTTTTTGCCTACACAAACCACACCGTTATGAGCGAGGCACTTGAAGTTTGGCCGGTGGACCTGGTAAAGAGCATGTTGCCGCGCATCTATCAAATTATTAGGGAAATTGACAACCGTCACCGTAAAAGTATATGGGAACAAACCGGCGATTCGGACCAAGTGGAGAGCATGGCTATCATATCAAACGGAATGATTCGCATGGCCAACCTTTGTGTATGCGCCTGCCACAGCGTAAACGGTGTTTCTGCCCTGCACAGTGAAATATTAAAAGATACGGTTTTTAATGAGTTTTACAAATTGCAACCCAAAAAGTTTAAAAATGTAACCAACGGTATAGCCTACAGACGCTGGCTCTGCCAGGCCAACCCCGGCTTGTGCAATTACCTTAAAGAGCTCATAGGCGACGGCTTTGAGAGCGACGCGAGGGAGCTTGAAAAGCTCAAGGCCTTTGAGGATGACAAGACCGTTCTCAAAGAAATTGAAAGAATTAAATTTGAAAACAAGCAAAGTTTTGCAGAGCTTGTTAAGAAAACAAACGGCATAGAGCTTGACCCCCATTCTATCTTTGATGTGCAGGTAAAAAGGTTGCATGAGTACAAGCGCCAGCACCTCAATGCCTTGAATATTATAGCCAAATACCTTGAGATAAAGGCCAACCCCGGCGGCGACTTCACCCCCCATACCTATATCTTTGCCGCCAAGGCGGCGCCCGGCTATTTTGTGGCAAAAAAAATCATCAGCTTTATTATTGCCCTGGGTGAACTTATCAACAATGATCCGGATATAGGCGGCCGCCTCAAAGTGGTTTATATGGAAGACTATAATGTTACCATGGCCGAAAGACTTATGCCCGCAGCCGATTTCAGTGAGCAAATTTCACTGGCAGGCACCGAGGCCAGCGGCACGGGCAATATGAAACTCATGCTAAACGGCGCCATAACCATAGGCACCTTGGACGGGGCCAATGTTGAAATCTTTGAAGCCGTCGGTGAAGACAATATGATTCTTTTCGGCATGCAAACCCCGGAAGTCGAAGAATTGAGGCGAAACGGCTATGTGCCCATGGACTATTACAACAACAACCTTCAACTGCAAGAAGTGATTGATTTTATCAATAAGGGAATAAGCGGAAAAAGCTTCGGTGAAATTGGCGGCACCATAATCCACCATGACCCCTACATGGTTTTGGCCGACTTTGCCGACTACAGGCAGGCTCAAGACAAAATGGTCGAAATTTTTAAAGACCGTCAAGGCTTCAGCCGTATGTCGCTTATGAACACCGCTTCAGCCGGCCGCTTCTCGGCCGACCGCTCCATAGGCGAATATGCAGAAAACATTTGGCAGGCCAAGCCCTATTTGCCATAGACAGTATTCGACAAGTAAAATAAAAGTCGCACCCCAAGCGCGGGGTGCGACTTTTTTTATGGGCTCAAAATTATTGGGCGGTGAAGCTTAAAAGTAAGGGGTGCGAAGGCATATAGTAAGCATTGGCGGCTATAACACTGGCCACATAAGTCTTACCGCTTTCAAGTTCACCGATATCGATCACTTGCCTTTCCGGCTGCGGTGATAAATAGTAACCGGACAAGTGAGTTGCCGAATAAACCAACCTGCCGCTTACCTCACTGACGGTTACCTGGTATTGGCGGACCAAGAAATTATCTTGCGCATTGGGAAAATCTAAAATATAATTGCCCTCTTCCCCTTTTACAGCACTTAGCTTGGCTCCCTTGTCAAAAACAGGTGCCTGGGACTTGGCCAACCTATTCCTTAAGCCGTAGGCAAAGGTGCTTTTATCGGCAGGTGTGGCAATATAGTAAGTTTCGCCTATGAAGCAGTCACCCAAGATGTCATATCCTCTGATACGGGTTGCACCTTTTATATCTGCCTCAACCACATACATCTGAGCGGCTTGTCTGTAACCCTCGGGGAATTGACCGCCGGTGAAGGGGAAGTATTCCATCTCAAAATAACTCAAGGTGCCGGTGCCCAGGGCGGTAAAAGAGCCTTGCCAGATGGAAGCGGGGTCGTTGATGGGGTAATGTGAGTGGCCGCTAAAGTCTATAACTTGGGGGAATTGGGCTAAAATTGCAGTCAAGTCCACATTGCCCCAATTGAGGCTGCCGTAAACGGTGCCCCATATATGATGGTGCTGAAAGACAAAGATTGGGTAGTCGGGATTGTCATTTTCCGCAAGCTTTAATTGCTCGGCCAACCAAAGCCGGTTGTCAAGCGTATAGCCCCTACCCTCATTGTCGGGTGACATTCCTATGAAGTGAAAACCGTTTATAACTTCGTGAAAACGGTAGTCCATGTCGGTGGATCTTTTCCAGCTTTCAATAGTGTTGGGGCGGTCATGCATGAATTCATGGTTACCCATTACGGCCAAGAGTTCTGTACCCTCGTAGAGGTTGTCATTACAGATATCCACAAATTGCCGCATGGTTTCAGGGGTTCCCTTATCACATAAGTCACCGACAAAGGCAGCAGCATCTAATTTGTCATAGACCGAGTCTTCCGAAGATATGCGCTTGCTCGTTTGCAACATTTGGGCCAACCGTTGGGCTTCAACCTGGCCTTCTTGACCGTTTAGATGCACATCGCTGGTGACGGTAAAGCGCATAACCGGTGTAAAATCATCGGGCGGGGTGGGTAAGTCCATTATACCCGGTGAATAAATGATGTTTGATAAAAAAGTAAAAACAAAAGCTAAAAGGCCGGCCAGCGGAGCCGTAAGCATTTGCAGAGCCTTGCTTGCCAAAGCAGCCAACATTTAGATTCCTCCCAACAATCAGTTTGTAAGGTCGATAGATTCGTTTGCATCGAACATGTAGGCGGCTTCATAAGATATCTCAAGTGCTTTTTCAATGCATTCGGGGCTAATATTATCATAAGAGTCATGCCTGGTGTGGTAATAAGTTTGCGGGTCATGGTTGACACCGCCCAGGCCGATAGCTCTTATACCCGCTTGAGTGAAGGCCGCCGCATCGGTTGAACCCGGGTAAACCGGGGCACGGGGCAGGTCAATGTCAAGTTTTTTCCCGGCGGCTATAAGCATTTCTGCCGCCTCTTCGTCATTGTGGACGGTACCGGTATTGTCCCTGGTGTAGACCGCAAGCTCTTTTGTTTCCCTCAAAGTTTCCAAAGCCACAAAAAGGGTCGGCACTTCTTTTAACTCTTTATTGTGCTTCTTGGCAAAAGCTTTGGCGCCGCGCAGGCCCGCTTCTTCCGAACCGGTGATAAGGCAGGCTACTTCGGTGTTTTCAAAGCGAAAATCGTTTTCTGTCATCTCTTTCAAAATGGCCATGGAAGCATAGCAGGCTGTCAGGTTATCATTTGCACCGTCAACAATTACCCGCCAGTTGGTAAAGAACATAATTGCAATATAAAAAACTATATTAACAAGCAGATAGATAGATACACCCTTCCAAAACTTGTTAAATTCGGGTGTGCCGGCAATAAAATAGGCAATGACAAAGATCATGGACATAATCATACCGCCTATAGAGCCACCTATGGCAGGGGCCAAAGTTTTCGTCTGCCCGTGTAGGGAGTAGGTCCACTCATAAGCGGCATCGGCATGGCCGCCGAAGATGATGCGCTTTTTAACTTCACCCTTGGGCTTTTTGACGGCATATACATTTTTAGAAATCGCCTTGGGGAAAAGGAAGTCAACAAACTGCCTGTAAAGTATAAATTCAAATAAAAACATAAGAAAGGCCGCAACCAGCAAAGCCATGGCAAAAGCGGTGACAGGCTTTGAAGGGCCGTAATTGTTGAGGAAAAATAAAATTGAAGCGAAGATGCCAAAGAGGGCGGAAATAGGGATAAATCCCATAAAGGCTTTGGGGCTGAGCTTAAATTTTTCTACTCTGACTTCATCCGCCCAAGGCTCAAGTTCCTTTGCGAAAAAATCTTGGCAATCCCTCTCGGACTGTGTGCCGGGAGCCCTGTCTTTGAAGGTCTTGCAAACTTGCTCGATACCTTTGACAATGTAGCTCATGGTGGAAGAGGCGATTGATGGGGATAATTTCTTTTTCACTTTGATCACTCCTACTAAATTTTAAGACTTCCTGACATCACCGCAACAATGCTTATATTTTTTACCGCTACCGCAAGGGCAGGGCATATTGGGACCGACTTTTTTGGACTTACGAACGGTTCTTCCCTTTTCGCTCCCGTCAGAAGCGCCGCTGGTGGAGGTTATTTTAGCGGCCTGTTCCCGCTTGGTTTCACGCTCGTCCTTAATTACAACGGTGAGAATTTGGCGAACGGTGTCTTCGCGGATGGAATTGCTCATCTCGTCGAACATATCAAAGCTCTCTTGCCTGTAAGCCACCACCGGGTCTTGCTGGCCGTAGGCCCTGAGCCCTATCCCTCTTTTGAGTTCTTCCATGGCGTCTATGTGATCCATCCATTTGTTGTCAACATTACGAAGCAAGATCATGTTTTCCAACAAACGCATAACGGGGGTCCCGTCTTCATTGAGCCCAAATGACTCCTCGCGTTCCTCATAAAGCTTTAGGCCTCTTTCATAAAGGGCTTCCTTAACTTCTTCCGGATCAAAGCTTTCCTTAAAATCATTCTTGTCGGCAAGCCAACCCAAAAACTTCTCACGCAGACCCGCTACATTCCAGTCGTCCGGACTAAGCGCGGCCGGGCAGTAAAAATCAAGTGAATCGTCAATGCTTTCCTTGAGCATGTTGAGTATGAAGGGCTTTAGTTCTTCGCCTTCAAGCACCTTGTTGCGCTGCCCATAAATCAATTCACGCTGACGGTTCATGACATCGTCAAACTGCAAAACATTTTTACGGGTGGCGAAGTTTCGCCCTTCTATCTTTTTCTGTGCGCTTTCAATGGTGTTTGATATCATCTTTGCCTCAATGGGGATATCGTCGGGTGTTCTCAAGGCGTCCATAATTCGTGTCATACGGTCGCCGCCGAAGAGCCTCATCAGGTCGTCTTCCATAGAAATATAAAAGCGGCTTTCACCCGGGTCGCCTTGGCGGCCGGCCCGGCCTCGTAATTGGTTGTCAATCCTTCGCGATTCGTGTCTTTCGGTGCCTATTATGAAAAGGCCGCCGGCTTGGCGAACCTTGTCGGCCTCGCCGGCCGTTTCTTGACGATACTTGCCGTTGAGTTGGGCAAAATCTTTTCTGGCCTTGATTATTTCTTCGTCATCGGTTTCGGCAAAACCCGTTGCTTCGGCTATGTGTTCTTCCGAATAGCCCATGCGGCGCATTTCGTTTTTGGCCAGGTACTCGGAATTACCGCCCAGCATTATATCCGTGCCGCGGCCGGCCATATTGGTGGCTATGGTTACGGAACCGAACTTCCCGGCCTGGGCAACAATTTCTGCTTCCTTATCGTGAAACTTGGCGTTCAAAACTTCATGCTTTATGCCCTGCCTCTTTAAGAGAAGGCTCAACAATTCGGACTTTTCGATCGAAACGGTACCAACCAAGACGGGCTGACCTTTTTCGCGGCAAAGCCTGACTTGGTCTATAAGCGCGTCAAATTTAGCTTTTTCCGTCTTATATACTACATCGGGATGGTCTTTTCTGACCATGGGCTTGTTGGTGGGCACTTCAACCACATCAAGCTTATAAATTTCTTGAAACTCGGCACTTTCGGTCATGGCCGTACCGGTCATGCCCGAAAGCTTTTTATAGAGTCTGAAATAATTTTGAAAGGTGATTGTGGCCAAGGTTTTGCTTTCATGCTCTATGTTGACACCTTCCTTGGCCTCTATAGCCTGGTGCAAGCCTTCGTTGTAGCGCCGCCCTATCATAATGCGGCCGGTGAACTCGTCAACAATCAGAACTTCACCGTCTTTTACAACATAGTCGGTGTCCCGCCGCATAACACCCACAGCCTTTATAGCTTGGTTAACATGGTGCTGAACAGTCATGTTTTCGGCATCCATAAGGTTTTCTAAATTAAAATAGGCCTCGGCTTTTTTTACGCCGCTTTCTGCCAAGGTGGCCGAACGGGCTTTTTCGTCAACAATGTAATCGCCTTCGGCCGCTTCTTCAATGTTTTCTTTTGAGTCAAGGTCTTTTACCACACCCTTGGTCAGGGTTTGGGCAAAGGCGTTGGCTTGGCGATAGAGGTCTGTGGATTGGTCGCCTCGCCCGGAAATAATCAGGGGTGTTCTGGCTTCATCAATCAAAATTGAGTCCACTTCGTCTACCACTGCAAAAACATGGCCGCGCTGAACCTTCTGCTCAATATAAGGCACCATGTTATCACGCAGATAGTCAAAGCCCATTTCGTTATTGGTGCCGTAGGTTATATCGGCCAAATAGGCCTCACGGCGCTCTTCGTTTTCTTTTTCATGCACAATAAGGCCGACACTGAGCCCTAAAAAGCGATAAACCTTGCCCATCCACTCGCTGTCGCGGCGGGCAAGGTAGTCATTAACGGTTACAATATGAACGCCTTCACCGGTCAAGGCGTTAAGATAGGCAGGCAGGGTGGCAACCAAGGTCTTACCTTCACCCGTTTTCATTTCGGCAATCCTGCCCTGGTGCAAGATAATACCGCCCACGACTTGGACGGGGAAATGCTTCATGTTAAGCACCCGCCAAGAGGCCTCGCGGCAGACGGCAAAGGCTTCGGGCAAAATGTCATCCAAGCTTTGGCCCTCTGCCAGGCGTTGCTTAAACTCGGGGGTTTTGCCCTGTAGTTCTTGGTCGCTATATTTTGAATACTCTTCCTCAAGGGCCAAGACCTTGTCACGCAAGGGTATGATCCTCTTAATTTCTCTGCTTGAATAGTCACCGAAAAGTTTGGTGAAAAAACTCATCTTAAGCCACCTCTGGTAATTTGTCTTTTTATTATATCACAGCACCGCTTCAAATTCACCCCGCCGACTAAAAAGAAAGGCTGTGAAAAGGGGCGGGACCTGTTTGTTTTTGCTTGATAAAAAAGAAGAAATATGCTAATCTTGCAACACAATCGAACTTTAAATATTAGGGCGGAGGAATATAATGTCAAAGCGTAAGGACTACATATCTTGGGATGAATATTTTATGGGGATAGCCCTGCTTTCGGCCAACCGAAGCAAGGACCCAAACACACAGGTGGGGGCCTGCATTGTTAACAAAAACAACAAAATAATGTCGGTGGGCTATAACGGCATGCCCATGGGCTGCAGTGACGATGAATTCCCCTGGGAACGCGAGGGTGACGAGCTTGAAACAAAATACCCTTATGTTTGCCATGCGGAACTCAACGCCATTTTAAATTATGACGGCGGTTCCCTGCAAGGCAGTAAAATTTATGTAGCACTCTTCCCTTGCAATGAATGCGCCAAAGCTATAATTCAAAGCGGGATTAAAGAGGTGCTCTACCTTTCGGACAAATACGCCGACTTACCCTCAGTTAAGGCTTCAAAGAAAATGTTTGATGCAGCCGGTGTAAATTATAAAAAAATAAAGATGAGTCGTGATAAAATCGTAATAAACTTCGGTGAAGAATACATTTAAGAGGGCATTTTTGAAAAATCATAAATGCAATAAGCAAAGCTTATATCATCTTGGCTTTTTAAGTGAAAAACAAGGCTGTCGCCAATCCAGCCGAAGTTGGGGTTTGCTTGGGCAAACAAGTTGCTTGCCCGATAGAAATCAACCCGATTTTTTTCAAGGTCATAAAAAATCAAACTCTGGTCGTCGCCCTCTTTGATAGCCGGTGCAGCCAAAACCAAGCGATTTTTAGCGGGGTTGCTCGAAAGGTAAAAAAGACCTTCCGAATCGAACCCTTCAAGTTGCCTGTCCTCACCGCTTAGCAAATCGCTAAGGGTGAGGCTTTTTTTATGGAACAAAAAATCCCCGTCATGCAGGTAATCTTCTTCGTAGTTACCTTGAAAACTTTTTAGCTCTTTTTCTTCTTTCCCTTGCTTTGCCATCAGCTTAAAGCCCTTTTCGCTGTTTTTTAGGTAATATATCTCATCTTCTTTAAATCTGACCCAAAGGCCTAAAATACCGGTGACCGAACGAGGGGGCTTGGGTGAGGCTACCTTTAAAAGGTCGGTCTTTTTTCCTCTTTGGTCCAGAGTGTAGTGGCGGCCCGAAAGGAAGTAGGCTTGGCCCGACAAGGCGGCCAAAAAATCGTCCGTCAGAAATAGCCAGTCATCTCTCATAGCACCCTTGGGGCCAACCGAGCGGCCGCCACTGTCCGCACTTAAGGGCTTGGCGGTCTTATCGGCGGGGTCAAGCTTTATGATAAAAGCTTCGGTAAAAAGCTTGTCGGCCAGCCAAAAATTTTCTTTTTCAAAATCTACAAGTAAAAGAGCGCCGCTTTTACCGTAAAGGGCTGGCAGGTTCACCATATTAAAGAAAGCATAGGGGAAGATATCGCCGCTGCCACCGCCCAAGTCCGGCCTGTAAAGGCCAAAGCCGACCAAGGCACCCTCTTTTTCTATATAATGAATCTCGGTGGAGAGCTGCCTGCTGCTGCAAGTGACGCTTTTCTTTAAAGTTTGAACCTGCCCCGAATAGGGGGCAAGGCCTTGTGCGGTGTGTTCATAAAAATCAACAAACCCCGTGGCCGGGTCCATGCTGTAAAAGATGCCCTCAAGGCCGGTAGAGAGAAGCGGGTGCTCAAGCTCACCGCTCAAGGCGGGCTCGTAGCTTTCGGAAAAAACGATGGGGTCTGTTTGCGTGTCCGGAATTTCTTCCTGCTTAAAAGGGTAGGCCTTTAAGGCATGGGGCAGCACCAAGGCGCTTGCAAGGCTTGCAAGTGCCAAAAAGAAAAGAATGTAAAAAACAAGCTTATATTTGTTCATAAACCAAGGCCTTTTCATAATATTTTAAAAATTGTAACACAAGCCCCCTAATTATTCCACATCTGCCACACAAAGCATAGAATAAAGCTGCTTTAAAATAGATTTTGTTGACAAAAACAGCTTTGCTCTGTAAAATAGCATTTGTGTAAAAACGACACAAATGCAAAAAATTTTATAGATTTGAAAGGGGAAAAGTAAAAAATGAAAAAAAGCCTAATCAAAATTTTAGCTTTGCTTATGGTAGCGGCCATGGTATTTTCTTTGGGCGCTTGCGGTAAAGACAAGGGCGACCAGACCACAGAGGATTCTTCATCTTCGCTTGCCCAAGATCAAAGTGACCCTACAGAAGGTGAAAGTGCTGACCAAGCGGGCGAATCTACCACATCAGACGACGAAGACCCGGATGAAACCGACACAACAGATGAAACCCAAGGCGAAAGCGAAACAGACGACCAAGGCGAACCGGTAACCTCCGGTGAAGTAACGACAGCCACACCTAAAGATTCCATGCCTTCAAGCACGGCTGAAATCCTTAAGGCCTACACCGATGTTATGAACAAGGCTAAAACAGACAAGCCGGCCTATAAGAAAAAGGAATTCCAGGAGCTGCCTGCAGATAAGCGGGACATGGATAGCGGTTTTATTGACAACATATTGGGCCTGGCTCGTCTCTTTATGACTGAAGAGGATAAGGCAGGTATAGAAGAACGGGAAAAAGGTAATGATATGAGATGGTTCCCGGTATACAAGGCCCAAAAAGGTTGCCTACTTACAAACACAAGCGCTATTAAAAATGCGGAGTGTATTAAAACAGATAAAAACGGCAAAGCTAACCCAAGCGGTGACTATCATAAGATTACGATTGTACTCAAAGATGAATATAATCCGGAACCTTACATGTCGGGCGCAACTGCCCCCAGCTACACCGGTGCTATGTTCAGCCCCCTGTCCAGGAAAGAGATTGACGATACTATCTTGAATGACAACAGGGTAAATAAGTTTGTAAGAAATGTTAAGTATGATCTGCGCTACTACGATTGTAAGGCTGAGCTTATCTACAACCCCAAGACCAATGAAATTGTCAAACTTGACCAGTACATGTCTGTCTTCATAAAAATTGAAGAAGGTAAGTTTTTGGCTTCAAGTCTCAAAGGAACAGCCGTACTTGAAAACACCATGAAGATTTGGGACTTCAAGTACTAAACCACATAAGTAAGGCGCCCCACAAAGCGGCCTTATTTAAAAAGGCTCTATACTAAATGTTGGGGTACAACAAATAGAGCTTTCAAAAAAAGATAAAAAAATGAGAGCATATTTGATAGAAATCCGATAAAATGGGATTGTAAAGAAACCATAAATCGGAGGTAA
>JAAYSC010000033.1 GCA_012524025.1 Clostridiales bacterium
ACAACTGAAATGGTATAATTTCTGCATGAAGACTCGACTCCTTTTTTGGGAGGTATTTGTTTTGACGTAGAACATTGTACCACCAAAGGTTTCGGGTCTTCAACTTTCATTTAAGTTTACAGTACGCTATATAACCGAAGGAGGATAAAATGGAAAAACTAATTGTGGACAGATTTGAAGGCAAATTTGCTGTTTGCGAAAAAGAAGATTTATCGACACTTGCGATTGCTTTAGCCGACTTGCCCGAAAATATTGAGGTAGGTAATGTTTTGTGGATTTTACAAGACGGAACTTATTTTCTTGATAAAGAAGAAGAGAAGGGCAGAAGAGAAAAAATAGAAAGTTTGTTTGATAGCTTATTTGAAGATCAAGAAGAAAAATAAAGCTTGCATTGCTATGTAGGCTATGATATAATTTCACGGCAATTCACACGCAGTCGGTGGTGAAGCTGGTGCGTCGAATAATCGATGTTGCTTTAACCTTAAGCCACTGCGGAGGCACAACTTAAAGGAGGATTCAAAATGGCGGTAGTATCAATGAAGCAATTGCTCGAAGCAGGGGTTCACTTTGGGCATCAAACAAGAAGATGGAACCCAAAAATGGCACCCTACATTTTCACGGAAAGAAACGGCATCTACATTATTGATCTTCAAAAGACGGTCAGAAAGCTTGAAGAAGCTTATAATGTGGTAAAAGAGATTGCCGAAAACGGTCAGGATGTATTATTCGTGGGCACAAAAAAACAAGCCCAAGAATCTATCAGGGAAGAGGCAGAACGCTGCGGGATGCCCTATGTTAATGCACGCTGGCTGGGTGGCATGCTGACAAACTTCAACACCATTCAACGCAGAATTCAAAGATTGAGCCAACTTGAAAAATTTCAATCTGACGGCACTTTTGACAAATTGCCCAAAAAAGAAGTTCTGAAAAGAGAGTTGGAAATTGAAAGATTGGAAAAATATCTTGGCGGAATAAGAGAGATGAGAAGACACCCAGCAGCTGTTTTCATCGTTGATCCGCGTAAAGAGCGAATTGCGGTTGCCGAAGCACGCAAGCTCGGCATTCCGATAATAGCTATAGTTGACACCAACTGTGACCCCGATGAAATTGATTATGTAATACCCGGTAACGACGATGCCATTCGTGCCGTAAAGCTGATTTCCGGCGCTATGGCCGATGCCGTTTTAGAGGGTAAACAAGGGGAGCAGATGGCGGCAGCTCAAGCTGATAAAGAAGAATCAAACGAAGTTGAGGAGGAATAATTATGGCCTTTACGGCAAAAGATGTTAAAACACTCCGTGAAAGAACCGGAGTAGGCATGATGGATTGTAAAAAAGCTCTTGTCGAAGCTAATGGTGATATGGACAAGGCTGTTGAAATTTTAAGAGAAAGAGGCTTGGCAGCCGCTACCAAAAAATCCGGCAGGGTAGCAGCTGAAGGTTTGGTTGCCTCTTTTCATGATGAAGATGCCAAAGTCAGTGCTTTGGTCGAAGTCAACTCAGAGACAGACTTCGTTGCTAAAAATGCTGAATTTCAGAGCTTTGCGGCTGATGTGGCAAAAACCATTGCCATTGAAAACCCTGCAGACAACGATGCACTTGGAAAGGTGCAGCTTGTCGATAGCACAAGAACCGTTACAGAAAGTTTACAAGATAAGATACTCACAATAGGCGAAAACTTGCAAATTCGCAGGTTTGTAAGGGTAGAAGGCCTTGCTGCAACCTATATCCATGCAGGCGGCTCTGTTGGTGTTATAGTAAGCTTTGAAGCGGATGATAGCTTGGCCTCAAATGAGACTTTTAAGGCTATGGGCAAAGATGTGGCTATGCAAATCGCAGCCATGAGCCCACAATACCTTGACGAAGCCTCCGTACCGGCCGATGTTGTCGAATACGAAAAGGGGATCATTTTAACCCAAATTAAAGAAGACCCCAACATGGCTAATAAACCTGAAAAGGTTCTTGAAAACATTTCAAGGGGTAGAATGGCAAAACTCTTCAATGATATTTGCCTGCTTAATCAACCCTTTGTTAAAGATGATAGCAAAAGCGTTGCCAAATATGTTGAGTCGGTTGCAAAAGAACTTGGCAGTGATATTAAGGTTACCGGTTTTACGCGGTTCGCAAAAGGTGAAGGCCTTCAAAAGCGCGAGGACAACTTTGCGGATGAAGTAGCCGATATGATGAAATAAGAGAGGTTGCCATGCAAGCTTATGCTTGGCGTGCCAAGGTACTCGACGGTATGCTTGACGAATATATCAAAAGGCATGATGAGATTTGGCCCGAAATGCTTGAAGTGTTAAAAGAAGCAGGCATAAAAAATTACACTATCTGGAATAACGGCAATGATTTATTCGGTTATTACGAGTGTGAAAAGGGTATTGAGCACGCATCAAAAGTCCAAGCGGAAAGTCCGATAGTTAAAAAATGGGATGAGTACATGAAAGATGTAATGCTTATGGAAACAGATCCCAAAACCGGCGCTCAACCTTTGATGAAGAAAGTTTTTCATATGGAATAAAAAACAGGGTACCTTTCAGGAGGTGCCCTGTTTTTCTTAAAAATTTTCATTTAGATCGCTTTGGAGTGTATTTCCGCCATCTTTACAGCAAGCCTGTCACAACGCTCGTTTTCGGGGTGACCGCTGTGCCCCCTGACCCAAAAAAAGCAACACTCAAAGCCTTCAGTAAGCTCAAGAAGCTGCAACCATAAATCGGAATTTAGGGCAGGTTTGTTGTCGGATTTTTTCCAGTTTTTTTTACGCCATTGTTTTGCCCACCCAAGCCGCATGGCGTTAACCACATATTGAGAATCGCTGTAAATGTTTACCTTGCAAGGCTGTTTAAGATTTTTCAAGCCTTCAATAACCGCCAATAATTCCATACGGTTGTTGGTGGTATGAAGTTCACCGCCGCAAGCTATTAATTCATATTCATTGTACTTAAGAATGCCGGCCCAACCCCCGGGCCCGGGGTTCCCTGAACAAGAACCATCAGTGTATAAGTTAACCGTTCTCATTATAACTCTTCCTTTGTATTTTTACATCAGTCAAGATGCTAACATATGCATGAAAATAAGGCAAACAATCTTTTTATAGTCATAGTTGTTTGCTCTTACTTTGAATTGACAAGAAGGTTCTTTCATAGTAGTATTAATGTGCTTATAAATGAACTTTACGGTAGTCGGCTGGGCTTCCGTTTAATATTTAAAATCAATTACATTTAACCCACGCCTCGGCAAAAAACCGAAGGCGCTTGATTTGTTTTATTATTTAAGGAGAAATTATGCAAGAAAAACAAGAAAATAACAGTAAAAAAAGAGAGTCAAAAAGCCAGAAAACCGGAGCTGTTCAAAAGAAAAAGAGGGTCACACCACAAAAACCCCAGGCGAGGGTGAGAAAGCCGGCAACCGGCAAGCCAAGGCGAAGCGTAGGCAGAGCGGATAACATAAAGGTTACCTTCTTGGGCGGCTTAAATGAAATCGGTAAAAATATTACCGCCTTTGAATACGATGACGAAATAATTATAGTAGATTGCGGCTTGGCCTTTCCGGACCAAGACCTCCTGGGTGTGGATATTGTTCTGCCTGATTTTACATTTTTAGAACAAAATGCAGATAAGATAAAAGGTGTTTTTGTAACACACGGGCATGAAGATCATATCGGAGGTCTTCCATATTTATTAAAAAATATTAATGTACCGATTTTTGGTACACGCCTAACTATTGGTTTAATAAGAGGAAAACTGCGGGAGCACGGCCTTTTGAGAAGAGCAAAATTAAATACAATTCACCCCGGCGAAAAAATAGATATTGGCAAGTTTAATATTGAATGTATTCATGTTAATCATTCTATTCCGGATGCTTTAGCTTTCGCAATCAGGTGCAAGGCCGGCACCATTGTTCACACAGGTGATTTTAAAATCGATAGCACACCCATAGACGGTGAAATAATCGACCTTGCAAAATTTGCTCAACTCGGCAGTGAAAATGTACTCTGCATGTTGTCCGACTCAACCAATGCCGAGCGTCCCGGCTTTGCCGTCAGTGAAAGCAAGGTGGGCGAATCATTTGAAATGTTATTTAACAAAGCAGAAGGCAAGCGAATTATAATCGCAACCTTTGCTTCAAATATTCACAGGGTGCAGCAGATAATAGATGTTTCACATTCTTTGGGCAAAAAAGTTGCCCTCTCCGGGCGTAGTTTAGAAAATGTGGTCGGTATTGCAAAAGAATTGGGTTACCTGAATATTCCCGATGATGTCTTAATCCCCCTAAACAGGGTCAGGCAGTATGACCCCGGTGACATTGTGGTTGCAACTACAGGCAGTCAAGGGGAGCCTATGTCCGCCTTGGCCCGCATGGCTTTTTCCGAGCATAGAAACATCTCCATAACAGAAAATGATTATGTGATAATTTCTGCTACCCCGATACCCGGTAATGAAAAGACTGTTAACAAGGTTATAAATGAGCTTATGAAGTTAGGTGCCGAGGTGGTATATGAAAAAATGTATGATGTCCATGTATCCGGCCACGCTTGTCAAGATGAATTAAAGCTTTTGTTAGGGATTGTAAAACCAAAATACTTTATTCCCGTGCATGGTGAACTAAAACACCTTAAGAGGCATGCAGACCTTGCAAAAAATATCGGCATGCCGAGCAAAAATATTTTATTGCTTGAGAACGGCAATGTTGTTCAAATGAGCAACAGATCTGCTAAAGTTGTCGCAAATGTTCCGGCAGGCAGGGTTTTGGTTGATGGCTACGGTGTTGGTGATGTTGGCAATGTAGTCTTGCGTGACCGTAAGCATTTAGCCCAAGATGGGCTTTTGATAGTTGCGGCAGCCTTTGACCCTAAAAACAAAAAATGTGTTTTGCCCCCGGATGTTATAACAAGAGGCTTCGTTTATGTCAAAGAGTCTGAAAAGCTTATTGAAGAGGCAAGAGACCTTTCGCTTGAAATCATTAACGGATTTTTGAAGAAAAATATTTTCGATCAGGGAACTATAAAAGCGCGGCTTCGCGATGACTTATCCAGGCTTTTATACGAAAGAACAAAGCGAAGCCCCATGGTCCTTCCGGTGCTTATTGAATTATAAATTTAGAAGGTGAGGTTAAAGAAATGAAAGTTATTTTAACTGCAGATGTAAAAGGTTTGGGAAAAAAGGGTGAGCTGGTAAATGCTTCGGATGGTTATGCGCGAAATTATCTCATCCCGCGCAAGTTAGCTGTGCAAGCCAGCGCCCAAGCTCTAAACGAGCTTAAAAACAGAGAAGCATCTAAAAAACATAAAGAAGCCACCGAACAGGCAAATGCAAGAGAAGCCGCTCAAACGATTAACGCAATGACTATTAACATAAGTGCGAACGCGGGTCAAGGCGGTAAATTATTTGGCTCTATAACCGCCAAAGAGATTGCCGAACACATTAAGAAAAACTTTAATGTTGATGTTGACAGGCGCAAAATCAGCGTTGAAGATATAAAAAGCCATGGCACCTACGAGGCGGATATTAAACTTATGGCCGGAATCAGCGCAAAAGTTTATGTTGTGGTCAGTGAATAAAACAACGAAGGGGTTATAACATGGCAGAACAAATTTTTTACAATGAGGAAGTTTCACTTCCTTTTGATATAGATGCAGAGCAAGCGGTGCTTGGGTGTGTTTTACTTGATCCGTCTTGCTTTTCAACCGTTCAGCAGTCCTTGCGGGTTGATTTTTTCTACTTAAAGCAACACGGGGATATTTTTGAGGCAATGCAGGCCATTGACACACGCGGGGAGGGGATAAACCCTCTTGTTCTCTTGGATCAGTTAAAAAGAAACGGTGTATACAGCGATGCCGACGGTAAAGATTATCTTTATAAATTGGCATCCCAAATGCCGACTATTTCAGGACTTGAAAGCTATATAAGAATTGTACTTGAAAAACACTATCTCCGCTCTGTGATCATCATATCCAATGAGATGATTTATGCTGCCGGCACACAAGAGGGTGACGCTGAAAGTATTCTGGATATGGCCGAACAAAAAATATATGATTTAAGGCAAGGCAAAAGCATTTCAGCGCCTTCAAAACTTAAGGATATTTTAATAAACGATGTTTATGATCGTCTGAAAAAATTAAACTCACCCGAACGAGAAAGCCACATGGGAATCCCTACGGGCTTTTCGGATTTAGATAATGTTTTGGTAGGTTTCGGACAGGCGGACTTAATTTTGCTTGGGGCCAGGCCCGCCATGGGTAAAACCAGCTTTGCTTTAAATGTCGCTAAGAATATGGCTATTAACGGTAGGCGAAAGATCTTATTTTTTTCACTTGAGATGACCAAGGAACAAATCGCTCAACGCGTTTTGTCGTCAGATTCCGCCATAAGCAGCAAAAAACTTCGTAACGGCACTTTAAACGAAGATGACTGGAAAAACATTGCAGAAGTCACTGCGACCTTCCATGATGCCGAACTATATTTTGATGACAGCTCAAACATAACTGTTTCGGAGATGAAGGCGAAAACCCGTCGCTTAGGCAATGTTGACTGTGTTTTTGTTGACTATTTGGGTCTCATTAATTCCGGTGAAAAGAGTGAAAGCAGGGTTACTGAAGTCACAAGAATTACTCGTAACTTGAAGCTTATGGCCAAAGATCTAGGTATTCCGGTTTTCGTTTGTGCCCAACTATCGCGTGGGCCCGAAGGTAGGGGAAAATCACACCGTCCGCAACTGTCGGATCTTAGAGAATCCGGTTCAATTGAGCAAGATGCCGATATTGTTTTACTGCTTTACCGTGAAAGTTACTACAACACCGAAGATGATGACAAGGATGACATGGATGATGAAAAGATTGTAAAGCAGGACGAAATAGATGTAATTGTTGCCAAAAACAGACATGGCGAAACCGCAACTATTAAATTTCGCTGGGATGGCGCACACACTCGTTTTCTTGGCCTTAAAAAGGATTAGCCATGGGGTTTGTTGAAAAGGTAAAACTAACAATTGATCGTCATGACATGTTTGTGGGCGAAAACAAACTTTTTGCGGCAGTTTCAGGCGGTGCCGATTCAATGGCCATGTTGCATGTGCTTTTACAAATTAAGGATGAATACGGGTTTGATTTACATGTTGCCCATATAAACCACGGGATCAGGGGCAGCGAGGCGGACAGAGATGAAGCTTTTCTTCTTGATTTTTGCAAGACGAATTCTTTGCCTTTAGCTGTCCTCAAGTCTGACATTCCCTCCTTAACAGAAGATACCCATGAAGGGGAAGAAGAGTGCGGGCGTAGAATCAGGTATTCTTTTTTGCATTCTTTGGATGAAAAAGCAATTATCGCCACCGCTCATTCACTAAATGATTCCATAGAAACCTTGATTTTTAATATGACCAGGGGAAGTGGATTGAAAGGCTTGTGTGGCATAGCGCCAAAAACAGGCCGAGTTATTCGCCCCTTGATTGATTGCACTCGCTCTGAAATTGAAGCTTACTGCAAGAAAAATGCTATTGGCTTTGTCGAAGATTTGACAAACTTTGAAGATGCATATACAAGGAATTTTATAAGAAACAATATTGTCTTTAAGTTTTCAGCAATTAATAAGGAGTTTGAAAAAGCGTTTTTTCGCCTATTTGAAAGCCTTAAGTCAGACGAGGAGCTGCTTGACAGCTTAACGGAAGAAACACTTGAAAGAGCTTATCTTGACGGCAAAGATGCTTATCGTACCGACATTATAAGAGACGCCCACAAAAGTATTCGTAACCGTGCCTTGATTAAAATTTTAGAAAAATATACAGGAACCGCTCCCGAAAGTAAACATGTGGAGATTTTAAGCGACTTGTTAGAAACCGAAGGCCGGCACAACTTCAAAAACAATGTTTTTATTAAAGTTGATCAGGGCGTCTTAAAGACTATGGGTGAAGAAAGACCTACAGAAGAGTGGTGTTTGCCTTTTAGAGCGCGAAAAGTTACGAAAAATAATAAAACTTATGAATTTTTTATTGTTAACAAAAAAGAATATAAAAGTTTGGTAAAAATTCACAAAGTAACCTTGGAAAACTGCTTGGATTATGATAACATTAAAGGCAATGTCTTTATCAGAAGTCGCAAGGGTGGCGACAAAATAACATTAGCAAAAAGAGCCTGCAGCAAAAGTTTAAAAAAGCTTTTCAATGAAGATAGAATTCCGCCCACAAGGCGCAACCGGATAGCGGTGCTTGCAGATGACGAGGGTTTAATTTGGTTGGAAGGATACGGTGCGGACAGCAGATGCGCCGTAACCTTAAATACAGAAAAAATTATGATTGTAAAGGTTGGGAGCCCAAACGATGCAAAATGATATCAAAGAAGTTTTGATAAGCGAAGAAGAAATCAAAGAGATGATAAAAGAACTGGGTCGAAAAATCGATAAAGATTATAAGGGCAAAAATCTTCTGTTGGTGAGCGTACTTAAAGGCTCTATAGTCTTTATGGCAGATTTAATGCGGGCCATAAACTTGCCTTGCCAAATCGATTTCATGGCCGTTTCAAGTTATGGAGCCGGCACCACTTCCAGCGGAGCCGTTAAAATCTTAAAAGATTTAGACACTGACTTGGAAGGCTTTGATGTCTTAATAATTGAGGATATTTTAGACAGCGGCAAAACTTTAAGTTATATCTTGAAAATACTAAAAAGCAGAAAGCCCGCCAGTTTAAAAATTTGCACTCTCTTTGACAAGCCTAAGCGTCGAAAAGTTAAACTTAAGGCAGATTATTTCGGCTGTGTTGTGCCGGATGAGTTTATAGTCGGCTATGGCTTGGACTATGCTGAAATTTATAGGAACCTGCCTTTTGTGGCAGTGCTAAAAGAAAACATTTACAATGAAAATGAGACTAATTAATTTTCACTCGGAAAGGAGCTGTCTGTTTGAACAAGAAAAAAGCACTTACAATTCTTCCCTATCTGCTAATACCCCTGTTAATTATCTTTTCTGCAACTATTTTTGCCAACAACCAAAAGAAAGATAAGCTTGAGTATTTTGAGATTGTCAGTTTATTTGATGAAAATAAAGTAGCGGAATATACGCTTAACCTGAGCAGTGGGGAATTACAATATACCTTGAGAGGCGAAGAAGAGCCTAATGAATACACCGTGCCCAATGTTAACCTCTTTCTGGAAGATGTCCATTCAACAGTAATTGAGCACAACAGGGACAACCCTAAAAAGCTTGTAGAGGCTAAATATATTTCAGGCCAAACCGGGGCATGGTTGCTAAACATATTGCCTACGGTCTTAATGGTTGTTTTGATGGGGGCTTTCTTGGCCTTTATGTTCCGTAGAATGAATCAAACAATGACCAATGAATCAAACAGGGCCCTGGGCTTTGGCAAGGCTCGTGTGAAACAGGCAAAAGATGAAAAACGCAAAACGACCTTTGATGATGTGGCCGGTGCCGATGAAGAAAAGGAAGAATTAGCGGAAATTGTAGCTTTCTTAAAAGAACCCGCAAAGTTTAACAGCTTGGGTGCACGCATTCCAAAGGGCGTTTTGTTGGTGGGGCCTCCTGGCACCGGTAAAACTTTACTGGCACGAGCCACCGCAGGTGAGGCCAGCGTACCTTTCTTTTCTATCTCCGGCTCGGATTTTGTTGAGATGTATGTAGGTGTCGGAGCGTCAAGGGTTCGGGACCTTTTCGACCAAGCAAAAAAGAATGCCCCTTCAATTATTTTTATAGATGAAATCGATGCTGTTGGTCGTCACAGAGGGGCCGGCATGGGCGGCGGACATGATGAACGCGAGCAAACGCTCAATCAGCTCTTGGTTGAAATGGATGGCTTTGGCGTAAATGAGGGTGTCATTATTTTAGCGGCCACAAACAGGCCCGATATACTTGACCCGGCTCTCTTAAGGCCCGGGCGATTTGACAGGCAGGTAGCGGTTGGGTACCCGGATATTATCGGCCGCGAGGCTATTTTACGCGTACATGCAAAAGGGAAGCCTCTGGGCCCCGATGTTGATTTATCGGTAATTGCTCGTTCAACGGTATCATTTACCGGTGCCGATCTCGAAAACTTACTTAATGAAGCTGCACTTTTAGCGGCAAGAAGTGACAAAAAAGCCATTACTATGGAAGAAATTGAAGAAGCAACCATCAAAGTTTTGGTCGGTGGCGAGAAAAAATCAAGAAAAATGAGCGATAAAGAGAAAAGATTGACCGCCTATCACGAAGCCGGACATGCGGTTGTTACCTTTTTTCTTGAAGGGCAAGACCCTGTTCACCAAGTTTCAATTATTCCACGCGGATTAGCGGGGGGCTATACCCTTCATATACCGACCGAAGACAAAAACTACTCATCAAAGAGCGATATGCTCAATGACCTTGTGGTTTTGTTGGGTGGGCGTGTTGCCGAACATATTGCAATCGGTGATATTTCAACAGGGGCCTCCAATGATATTGAACGCGCGACAAAAATTGCAAGAGACATGGTTACTCGCTTTGGTATGAGTGATAAGATAGGCCCTGTTGCCTTCGCTTCTGACAGTGATCAAGTTTTTCTGGGGCGTGATTACGGAAGCACCAGAAATTACTCTGAAGAAGTTGCTTCGGCAATTGACGAAGAAGTCCAGACCTTCATTACCGATGCCTATGATAAAACCATGGAAATATTAACTCGCAATCGCGACAAACTGGAAAAGGTTGCTCAAAAGTTGCTTGAAGTTGAAAAAATCGATGCTGAGCAGTTTAAGGAGCTTATGCAAGAAGAGGCAGAAGAATGATCCTATTTTAAAGCCGCTGTAAGAAGCCTTTCGATTAAATTCGAAAGGCTTTTTTGAAGTTGTTTTATGATACTAAAAGATAGGCTATTCTTGACAAAACACCTATATGTGGTGTAGAATTAGCCTGTAATTATCCTATTTAGTATGGAGGGGTATGAGCGAATGTCAAAATCTCATTATGGAAATGAAAGTATTACACAACTCAAAGGCGCCGACAGGGTCAGAAAACGCCCCGGTGTGCTTTTTGGTTCTGACGGAATAGAGGGCTGCGAACATTCGATTTTCGAAATAATAGCAAACTCTATCGATGAAGCGCGCGATGGTTTTGGTGACACTGTTATTGTAACCTATTATGAGGATTTTTCTGTGGAAGTTCAGGACTTTGGCAGAGGAATTCCGCTCGACTATAACGAAAAAGAGAAAAGATATAACTGGGAACTGCTTTTTTGTGAGCTTTATGCGGGCGGTAAGTATAAAACCATAGACGATGGTCGTTATGAATACTCGCTTGGCCTCAATGGCCTTGGCTTGTGTGCTACTCAATATGCATCGGAATATATGCAAGCCGAAGTACGCAGGGGAGGCTTTCAATATAATTTAGAGTTCAAAAAAGGTGAAGTAGTCGGGAAGATGAAAAAAACCGAATATAAGAAAAAAGATACGGGCACAAGAATTAAGTGGCTGCCCGATCTTGAAGTTTTTTCAGACATTGAAGTTCCCTTGGAATATTTTCAAGATACTTTAAAACGCCAGGCAATAGTCAATGATGGAATTAAATTTATTTTAAAGTATCAAGTTGATGGTAAGTTTGAGAATTATGAATATTTTTATAAAAACGGTATTCGTGATTATCTGAATGAAGTTGCAAGTCAAAAATCTATTTCGGATTTACTTATATGGGAAGCCGAAAGGGTTGGCAGAGATAGAAAAGATCAAAAAGACTACAAGGTTAAAATGAAAATCGCTTTAGCCTTTTCAAATAAAGTAAAACTAAAAGAATACTATCATAACTCAAGTTGGCTTGAAAACGGAGGTGCGCCGGAAAGGGCAACTCGCAGTGCTTTGGTTAGGCAAATTGATGCTTATTTAAGGGAAAACGATAAGTATTTAAAAAATGACGGTAAGATAACCTTTCAAGATGTTGAAGAAAGCTTGGTTTTGATTATCTCTTCATCTTCAACAAGAACTTCTTATGAAAACCAGACCAAAAAAGCAATAACCAATAGATTTATTCAAGCTGCAATTACTGAAGTTTTGCGCCAGCATCTTGAAGTTTACTTTATTGAAAACAAAAGTGAAGCCGAAAAAATTACAGATCAAATATTAATAAATATGCGTAGCAGAGTAAGGGCTGAAGCTACCAGGCGCAATTTAAGAAAAACGCTTCAAAGCTCCAATGACTTAACAAACAGGGTTCAAAAATTTGTAGACTGTCGCAGTAAGGATGTTGCTATTCGTGAAATCTATATAGTCGAAGGCGACTCGGCCCTGGGAGCTTGCAAGCAAGCCCGTAACTCTGAATTTCAGGCTATAATACCTGTCAGAGGCAAAATATTAAACTGCCTAAAGGCTGACTATGTAAGAATTTTCAAAAATGACATCATCACAGATTTAATTAAGGTCTTGGGTTGTGGGGTTGAAGTGGCTTCTAAATCCAATAAAGAGCTTTCCTCTTTTGACCTTGAGCAATTGAGGTGGGACAAGGTTATAATATGCACCGATGCCGATGTTGACGGATTTCAAATCAGGGCCTTGATTTTAGCTATGATTTACCGACTGATGCCAACTCTTATAAATAAGGGTAAAATTTTCATTGCCGAATCACCCCTGTATGAAATTACCTCTAAAGATGAAACTTGGTTCGCTTACAGTGAGAAAGAAAAGGCGGACATAATTAAAAAACTTGATAATGCAAAATACACCATACAAAGATCTAAAGGCCTTGGTGAAAATGAGGCTGACATGATGTCCTTTACAACAATGAATCCGGAAACCAGGCGTTTGATTCAAATTGAATCCGAAGATGATGAGATCGCGGCCCAAATGTTTGATTTACTGCTTGGGGACAATCTTGCAGGTAGAAAAGAATTAATAGCCAGCAAGGGGCATATGTACATAGACCTTGCTGATGTATCTTAAATATCGGGAGTAAAATATGGCAGGAAAAAGAAGAAAACCAGCTTTGAAAAAAAATAATCCAAAAGAAGAACAAATCAACGCCCACATCAGGGGAGCGGGTGAAATCGTTGTTCAACCTATTGCCGAAACACTTGAAGTTAATTATATGCCATATGCCATGAGTGTGATACTTTCTCGTGCAATACCGGAAATAGACGGTTTTAAACCTTCCCACCGCAAAATACTTTATACCATGTTTAAAATGGGGCTGCTTAAGGGGGCACGCTCTAAATCAGCAAATATTGTAGGGCGAACCATGCAGCTAAATCCACACGGTGACGCTGCTATCTATGAGACAATGGTCAGGCTTTCGAGAGGATATGAAGCCTTACTCCATCCTTTCGTTGATTCAAAAGGAAACTTTGGTAAAGCATATTCGAGGGATATGATGTGGGCTGCGTCGCGTTACACCGAAGCCAAACTTGAAGCAATAGGGGCAGAACTGTTTCGCGACATTGACAGGGACACCGTAGATTTTGCGGATAACTATGACAACACCATGAAAGAACCTGTTTTACTGCCGGTTTCTTTTCCTACGGTTTTAGTAAATGCAAATACCGGTATAGCGGTCGGTATGGCGAGTTCAATCAGCTCTTTTAATCTTGAAGAAGTCTGCAATACCACTATTAAAATGATAGACAATCCAAAGCACAAGATTTCAGACACCTTATTGGCACCTGATTTTTCTTCGGGCGGGAATTTGATATATGATCATGAAGACATTGAAAAAATATATGAAACCGGGCGCGGCAGTATAAAAATAAGGGCTACCTATTCATACGACAAAAAGAATAATTGCATAGATATACTTGAAATTCCTCCGACAACCACAGCTGAAGCGATTATCGACAAAGTGGTTGAACGCGTAAAATCCGGTGAAGTTAGGGAAATAAATGATATAAGGGATGAAACAGACAAATCAGGGCTGAAGATTACGATTGATTTGAAACGGGCTGTAGGTGCAGAGAAACTGATGCAAAAGCTTTATCGCATGACGCCGCTTGAAGACAGTTTTTCATGCAATTTCAATGTTTTGGTTAATGGTTATCCGCGTGTGCTTGGTGTGGCTGAACTTCTCATTGAATGGATTAACTTTAGGACAAATTGTGTCAGGCGAAGGATAAACTTTGATTTGAAACGTGCCAAAGAGCGCTTGCATTTACTTAAAGGGCTTGAAAAAATCCTTCTTGATATAGACAAGGCTATTAAAATTATTCGTAACACACAAGAGGAAGCGGAAGTTGTTCCCAATTTAATGATTGGCTTTATGATTGACGAAATTCAAGCTGAATTTGTTGCCGAAATCAAGCTCAGGCACCTTAACAAAGAACACATTCTTAAACGAACACAAGATATTAAACGCTTACAAGATGATATAGAAGAGATGGAAAACATTCTGGCAAGTGCAAGAAAAATCAAAAAAATAATCAAACATGAGTTAAAACTTGTCATTGATAAATATGGCAAAGAAAGGCAAACGAAAATTTTATATGATGTAGAAGAATTTGAGGAAGCGGAAGAAGAAATTGAAGATTATCCTATTCATCTATTCTTTACAAAAGAGGGTTATTTTAAGAAGGTAACACCACAGTCTCTCAGAATGAGCGGTGAACATAAGTTTAAAGAGGGGGACTCGCTTTTGATTGCGGCCGAATCCTCAAACAACAGGGAACTTTTGTTTTTTAGCGATCAAAGCCAGGTCTACAAATCTCGGGCTTCTGATTTTGAAGAAACCAGAATCAGCTTGCTGGGGGACTATGTGCCGGCAAGTTTAGAAATGGATGAGGGTGAAGAAGCTGTATATATGGCAATAACAAAGGACTATAGCGGATATATGCTTTTCTTCTTTGAAAACGGTAAAATTGCCAAAATTGAAATGGAAGCCTATAAAACAAAAACCAACAGAAAAAAACTTCTTAAAGCCTACTCGTCAAGATCAAAATTAACGGCAGCACTTCAGATAGAGGAAGACTGTGATCTTGTGGTTATTTCCACAGCGGGGCGATATCTGCTTTTCAATACCGGTGCAATCACTCCCAAGGCCACAAGGGATTCAGTCGGTGTTTCTCTTATGAAATTAAAAAAGGGACATAAACTAAAAGAAGTCCGCCCCTATAAGCCCGGGGAATTTGCGCGCCCCTACAGATATAAAACAAAAAATCTTCCTTCTGCCGGTGCGCTCTTAAGCCCGCAGGATAAAGGTGAACAGCTGAAATTGGATTAAAATGCTTGCATTTTTAGTTGTCCTATGGTAGCATAGGTCGGTATTAATTTTTGGAGGTTTTATCTCAATGGCTATACATGAAATTATATTGGGTGTTTTGTTAATCATTTCTTCTGTTTTAATTATAACTGTCATTCTTTTGCAAGAAAGTAAGACTGCGGGTCTATCGGGTGCGATAGCCGGCGGGGCTGAAACATTCTTTGGTAAAAACAAAGGGAGGACTATGGAGCAAAGGCTTGTGAAGCTTACTAAATATATAGCTATTTTCTTCTTTGTTCTTTCCTTGAGCACGACTCTTCTCCTTCTTTTCTTCTAACCGTGGCAAATGTTTTCTGTTTTTTCTAATAATTTGTATGTGTCAAGTAAACATTGGCAAAATATTCCTTTTGCTAAAAAATCAGTAAAAGCTTTGCAATTAAGGGTTAAACCTGACTGCGGTCAGGCTTAACCGCACAACAATTATGCTTTTGATTCC
>JAAYSC010000034.1 GCA_012524025.1 Clostridiales bacterium
ACAACTGAAATGGTATAATTTCTGCATGAAGACTCGACTCCTTTTTTGGGAGGTATTTGTTTTGACGTAGAACATTGTACCACCAAAGGTTTCGGGTCTTCAACTTTCATTTAAGTTTACAGTACGCCACAAAACACAAGGAGGGATTTAAATGTTCACAAAAGCTATTATTCCGACCGACTTGTCACAAGAGTCCATGGCCCTGGTAAAGGCACTGGGTAATTTGAAAAACTTTGGCCTAAAAAAATGTCTGGTTTTACAAAACACTATCAGCGGCGGCGACGCTTCGGCTGAAGCCGTAACAGCGACAGAAAAAATGACCATAAAGGCAAAAACAAAGATTCTGGAAGATATGGGTTTTGAAGTGGAAGCAAGGCGGGTTGTCGGCCTGACGGCAGCCGAGGTTATCAGAATATCGGACGACGAAGAGATTCCCTTTATAATTGCCGGCGCCAGAACAAGGAATATTTTTTCCGAAGTTTTGTTGGGCGAATTGGCTTATAACCTAATTCATACCTGCCGCAAGCCGATCTTATTGCTTCGCATAGAAGATTATGATAAAGACGGCCTGTCTGCCCCTAAGGCGGCACGCCCAAATTATGCGGAACACATCCTTTTCCCGACGGACTTTTCAATAACCGCCGGCCTGGCCTTTGAAGCACTTTTGAAGATGTTGACACCGGATGTTAAAAAAATAAGCCTTATGCATGTTCAAGACCAAACTCGCTTAAACCCCTATCTTGTTTCCCGCATCTCGGAATTCAATGAGGTTGATGCCGAAAGGTTAAGCGAACACAAAGATAGAATAGCAGAAGTTTCCGATGCACAAGTTGACACCCTAATCACTTACGGTAACCCTTCCAGCGATATAATTAAGACCGTTAAAGATTTAAATGTTCAGCTTGTTGTCATGGGCAGCCAGGGTAGGGGCTTTGTCAGGGACTTCTTCATCGGCAGTGTCGGTCACAATGTTGCAAGGCAGTCGGCCGCTTCCGTGCTCCTCTTCCCCAACATGTAATCGAAAATTTAATGAACAATAAATAAGTCAAGCCCGCTGTTTTTGGCAGCGGGCTTGACCAATTTAGATTAAAAGCAATGTTTTATACCAATCTTCTTATATTTTCTTCTTTTCCACCTTCTAAAAAATCAAGAGGAGGAATCTCTATCATAGTATAACAGCCGGGTTCTTGTTTCAAGGCTGCCCTGGCGGCAGAAACAAGTATCTGAGCAGTAAGAGCCGGATTATTAGCTCTCATCTTATATTCAAAGCTATGCTTGACACCTTCAATACCGGGGCCTTGACGCTCGAGCCAAACCCCATGCCCGGGACTATCAAACTCAGATAAATCTTCCACTTGCCTTACCTTGGTATCATCCTTGGCAAAATAGGGATCTGCCTTTATGAGTTTTGAAACCTCTTCAAAATTTGAACCTTCTTCAAGTATTATATAAACTTCGCGCTTATGAAGGCCTTGCCCGGCCGGCACGGTTATGGAAAGAGCGTCTTTAACACCCTTTATCGCCCTGGCAGCAACCGAATGCCCCATGCTCTTGCCCGGGCCAAAGTTAGTGTAGCTTTTACCCTTGGGTGCCATAGCCTCAAACAGGGTGCGGATTATTGAATCGGTTCCCGGGTCCCAGCCGGCAGCTGTAATGGCTACAGCTTTGTTTGCTTTGGCTATAGCGTCAAGCCTCCGGCGAACATCATAAATATCACTATGGATATCATAGCTGTCAACTGTACTAATACCACGGGCTAATAAGTCTTCAGCCAACGAAGGGGTAAGCCTGCTGGGCGTGCAAAGAATAGCGAGATCTGCATGAGGGATATCTTTAATATTTTTATATACAGGCAGGGAAGAATCAAAATTTTGAGAACTCACAATAGAAGAAAGGGATAAATCACTTGCTTCAGAAACAAGCTTAAAAACCTTTTTTCCTATGTTTCCAAATCCGATAAGTGCAAGAGTTTTCATAGTCGTCACCTCACGTAAGATATTATAGCTTAAAATCAGCTGTTTTTCCAAAGTAAAAACTATAGATCCTCTTACAAAATAAACCTAAAAAAGAACATAAAAACTATCGTATTTGACAGTTTTTGTTGGCTGTGTTATGATAATGGTTATAATTTCTTAAGGAGGGAAGATGTGAAAATTATTAAAAAGGTTCTGTTGCCCCTATTTCTTTTGCTTGCAATTTTTGCAAGTATTGCTTCTTTCGCTGGGTGCGGGCCAAAAGTTCAAACGAAAACAATCACTTTTGCCGATGTCGGCTGGGACTCAATTTTGTTCCATAATGCAGTTGCAGGCACGGTAGCGAAAGAAGTGTTCGGATACAAGTGGGAAGAAGTTACAGGAAGCACACCCATTATACATGAAGCCTTAAAAAAAGGCGAGATAGATGTCCACATGGAGGTATGGTCAAACAATCTTCCGAGTTATGATGAGGACTTAAAGAATGGCGAGTTTAAAGAGATAGCTATTAATTTTGACGACAATGCCCAGGGATTTTATGTACCTCTATATGTTATTAAGGGTGACCCCGAGCGTGGGATTGAAGCCCTTGCCCCTGACCTTAAAACAGTTCAGGATCTTCAAAAATATTCTTCTATCTTTAAAGACCCTGAAGAGCCATCCAAAGGTATTATCTATGGTGGGATTGCAGGCTGGGAAATTACAGATGTAATGCGGAAAAAATATGAACAATACGGTTTAGATGAGTTTTATAACTATCTCGAACCCGGTACCGATGCTGCTACAAGTGCAGTTTTAGTCTCGGCCTATGACAAGGGAGAGCCTGTGGTTGCTTATTATTGGGAGCCGACTTGGTTGTTAGGCAAGTATGACTTCGTCCTTTTAGAAGATGAGCCCTATGATGAAAGCTTGTATTATGAAGGTAAAACCGAATGTCCCTCCGTCAAGGTAACTATTGGTGCCAGCAATGAATTTTATGAAAAGGATCCGGAGTTTTGTGAGTTTTTGACTAACTATAAAACATCCTCAGCGCTTACGAGTGAAGCCCTTGCTTATATTGAGGATACGGGTGCCGACCATTTGACCGCTGCAAAGTGGTGGATGCTCAAGCATCGCGATTTGGTCGAATCCTGGCTGACTCAAGAGCAGGCTGAAACCCTATTCAGCGCCCTTGAGTAGGGGGAAGTACACTTGGATAAAATATTTGAATTTCCCTTTATAATAAATTTTGATTCTGAATTTGTAGATGGCTTAGTGCGAGGCTTTGCAGCAAATAATTCCGGTTTTTTTGATTCTGTTAAGTCTGCTTTGACAGCACTTGTAAATTCTATAAACTGGGTTTTGGGATATATACCTTGGTTTGTAATGATTGCAATCGTGTTCCTTGCTGCTTGGCGAGCACAAAAACGTCTCAGATCCGGCATAATGTATGCAGGCCTTATGTTTATTATAGGTTTATTTGGCTTATGGGAGCTTATGAACTTAACCCTTTCAATCGTTTTAGCCGGCGTATTTATTGCCTTGCTAATCGGTTTGCCTATGGGTGTATTAATCTCTGCTTTTGGAAGACTCAATAAAACTGTCAGACCCATACTGGATATGATGCAAACCATGCCTGTATTTGTTTATCTGATTCCGGCAGTGATTTTCTTTGGCATGGGGTCAGCTTCGGCAGTAATTGCAACTGTTATTTATTCAATGGTGCCGGCAATTCGCCTTACCAGTCTAGGTATCAGGCAGGTTGATGCAGAAGTTGTTGAAGCAGGGCGATCTTTTGGTTCTACACCGGCGCAACTTTTGTTTAAGGTGCAAATTCCACAAGCTTTACCAACTATAATGACCGGCATAAACCAAACCCTTATGATGGCAATGTCCATGGTCGTAACCTGCTCTATGATAGGTGCACGCGGCTTAGGCAATGAGGTTTTAATAGCTGTTAACCGAATCCAGATTTCACGTGGTTTTATTGCGGGTGGTGCAGTAGTAATCCTTGCCATCGTGCTTGATAGGCTGACGCAAGGCTGGTTTGACAGCGAAGAAAGCCTGAAAGGATAGAGAAAATGAGAGATATTAGTGATGATAAAGACTTTATAATAGAAATGCAAAATGTCTCAAAGCTCTATGGCATAAGGCGTGAAGAAGCCTTTTCCATGTTAAGAAAGGGGGCAGACAAGGAAGAAGTTCACAAGAAGACCGGTGTTGTTACGGCACTTTATGATGTCAACCTAAAGGTTCCCCGTGGTAAAATCTTTGTTATAATCGGGCTTTCCGGCTCAGGTAAATCAACAATAGTTCGAAGCTTTAACCGACTCAACAGACCAACCAGGGGGAAGGTCTTATTTGACGGTGTTAACATTGTTGATATGTCAAAGAAGAAGATGCGCGAATTTAGGCGTGAAAAAATTGCCATGGTCTTCCAGTCTTTTGGCTTGATGAGTCATCGCAATGTTTTGGGAAATGTTGCATACGGTTTAGAAGTTAAAGGGATCAAGAAGCAAGAGAGGGAAGCAAAGGCTCTGGAAGCTATTGAATTGGTAGGTCTTGAAGGTTTAGATGAATCTTCTATAGATAGCCTGTCGGGAGGAATGCGTCAGCGAGTCGGCCTTGCCAGGGCTCTTGCTACCGACCCTGAAGTTTTGTTAATGGATGAACCCTTTTCAGCTTTAGACCCCTTGGTCCGTGATGACATGCAGTTTGAGTTGCTGTCCATCCAGCGGAAGCTGGAAAAGACGGTTATATTCATAACTCATGATATTGATGAAGCATTTAAGCTCGGTGATACTGTTGCGATTGTGCGTGATGGTCGTTTAGTCCAAGTAGGTACGCCGGAAGAAATGAATGCAAACCCTGCCGATGAATATGTTGAACGCTTCATAGAGTCGGCTGATAAAGCAAAAGTTATGACTGCGCGCAACATTATGATAAAGCCCAAAGGTATGGTCAGGCTGAAGGACAGTGTTGACAGAGCCTTGAGAACAATGCGCAGGCATGGTCTTTCTTCGGTTTTTGTAGTTGACTCAAAGCTGGAGGTCAAAGGTGTAATAAGCTTAACAGAAGCGCTGAGAGCCAAAAGGAAGGGACTAAAGATAGCAGATGTTTTTGAAAGGGATGTAAACATTGTAGAACCGGATATATTGGTGAAAGATTTAATGCCCATGGCAATTGATTCGGCTTATCCGATTACAATAGTAGATAAAAAGGGCAGATTAAAGGGCATTGTTACCAAGGCAAGTGTACTTTCTTGCTTGATGATGCATAGCAACGAGGAGCAAGAGGAGGATAACACCCATATTTAAGCATTAAAAAAAACTCTTATTGGTGGTTTTTGCCAATAAGAGTTTTTTATTGTAAATATTTGCAAATAAATGCAACTCTTTATTGATTTAGCACGCTACTATGGTATATAATTAAAGCGCTCTTAATTGAAGCAAAATTTTTGGAGGGAAAGAAATGAAAAGATTTTTAGCAATTATGATGGCCATGGTTCTTGTTTTGGGCAGCGCTTTCTTGTTTGCAGCCTGTGATGACAAAAACAAGGGCGGCGAAGAAGAGAAAAGGGAAGTTTTGGTTTGCGGTGTAACAAACTTTGACCCGATGAACTTTAAAGACAGCGAAGGCAACTGGACCGGGTTTGACACCGAGTTTGCCCAACTGGTCGGCGAAAAATTGGATATGGATGTCGAATTCCAAGAAATTGAGTGGAGCGCCAAATACATGGAACTGGAAGCCGGCTCAATTGACTGTATCTGGAACGGGTTTACAGCCAACGTTTCCGATGATGATGATCAACCGCGTAGTTCAAAAGTTGATTTCAGCTATGGCTATATGTTAAATCAACAATGTGTGGTCGTAAGGTCCGAAGAACTTGAGAATTATAAAACAAGCGAAGACCTTGCCGGTAAAAAAGCTGTTGCCGAAAAAGGTTCGGCCGGTGAATCGGCAGCCCGAGAATTAATTGGCGAAGATGCAAACATATTGGGTGTGGCAGCTCAAATAAATACCTTTACGGAAGTTAAAACAGGTGCATCGGATTTTGCGGTTATCGATATCTTGTTGGCCCAAAATCTGGTAGGTAAAGGTGATTACAGTGACCTTGCCATAGCAGACGAAATTACTTTAGAGTCTGAAATTTATGCAATAGGCTTTAAAATCGGAAGTCCACTGACCGAAAAGGTCAATGAGGCCATACTTGCATTGGAATCCGAAGGTAAATTGCTTGAAATTGCGGAAAAATATAATTTAGAAAATACTCTTAAAGTCAGCACAGATCCAATCGCTTAAATGCAATAAATTGTTTTGAAGGATAAATGAATGACATTTCTTGAAGTTACACTGCGTTTACTGGAAGGTTTTAAGATTACCTGCCTGATTTTTGCCCTAACCCTTATTTTTTCCTTACCACTGGGTTTGGTCATTTCCTTCGGCTCTATGTCGAAATTTTCACCTTTGCGCTATCTGGTAAAAGTTTTTGTCTGGATTATTCGCGGTGTTCCACTGATGTTACAAGTTTTTATCGTGTTTTATGTCCCGGGGTTCCTTTTCGGAGCCCCGGTGTCATCACGCTTTAATGCCGTTATAGTTGCCTTTGCCATAAATTATGCCTGTTATTTCAGCGAAATATATCGGGGCGGCATTGAAAGCATTTCCCACGGCCAGTTTGAAGCAGGGCAAGTCTTGGGCATGACCAAGGGGCAGATCTTTTTTAAGGTTATTCTGCTACAGGTTATTAAAAGGATATTGCCGCCCATGTCAAATGAAGTTATCACCCTGGTTAAAGACAGTGCCTTGGCTCGCGTTATTATTGTTGTTGAAATTTTAAAAGTCGCCGAAGAGTTAATGAGTACCAATGCCATAATCTGGCCCTTGTTTTACACAGGCGTCTTCTATCTGATTTTTGTCGGGGTTTTAACCTTGTTTTTCAATTACATCGAAAAAAAGATGGAATATTTCAAAGTGTGAGCAAGCAGGTGTTTGCTTTGGCAATTAGTTTTGTTTGAAAGTGTTAGGTTTTTATGTCAATTTTAGAAGTTAAAGACTTGGCAAAGTGCTTTGGTGTAACCGAAGTGCTAAAAGATATAAGCTTTTCTCTGGCAGAAGGGGAGTCACTTGCCATAATCGGTTCTTCCGGTAGCGGTAAAACAACTCTTTTGCGTTGCCTGAACTTTTTAGAAAGGCCGGACAAGGGTTATATATCCGTGCGTGACAGGGTTTTGTATGACTCTGATGCCCCGGCAAGTTTAAGCGAAAAGGATATCAGAAAAAACCGCTTGCACTTTGGGCTTGTATTCCAGTCTTTTAACTTGTTCCCACAATACACGGCACTTGAAAATGTAGTCTTGGCAAAACAGCTTTTGTTCAAAGAAGAGCCGGGCTATAAAAAGAACAAAAAAGCAATAAATGAACAAATTCAAGCAGAAGGTAAAGCTCTTTTGGACCAAGTCGGTTTAGAAAACAAGCGTGACCTTTACCCCCACCAACTGTCGGGTGGCCAACAGCAACGCGTTGCCATAGCCAGAGCCCTGGCCCTCAACCCCGATGTGCTTTGTTTTGATGAACCCACCTCGGCCCTGGACCCGGAGCTGACAGGCGAGGTTTTAAAGGTAATAAGAGGCCTCGCCCAAAAGAACACTACAATGGTTATTGTTACGCATGAAATGCAGTTTGCCTACGATGTTGCGGATAAGGTCCTTTTTATGGATGACGGTTTGGTTGTTGAGTACGGTACACCCCAAGAGGTTTTCGACAAGCCGAGCAACGAAAGAACAAAACGCTTTTTGGAAAGATACAGAAACGCAGAAAATTAGAATGTATTTAAATATAATATTTTCAAGTTTTTCTTGACTGCACTTTTAAAATTAGGGTGCAGTTTTTTCTTTGTTCTTGCAAATTGATTGAACTTTTAAAAAACGGCCAAGAAATATATTTTGTTTATGAAGAAACAAAATACCCTAATAACTACCAAGAACCAAAAGCCTAAAACTGCGAAACTTGTGAGATACAACCAAAGAAAGAGCTTTTCTCTTCAAAAAAGCCCTCGATATGTTATAATAGCGCCTAACAAAAGGAATTTTTTAATAGGTGGTGTTTTTTCTGGATATTGAGCGAAGTGAATATACCTACCCATCTTCGACAGGAATAGCTGATATTTATGCTCGCAGCTGGGCGCCTAAGGACAAAGAAAAAGTCAAGGGTGTGCTGCAAATTGCTCATGGGATGGCAGAACACGGTGAACGATATGAGGGTTTTGCCCATTATATGGCAGACAAGGGCTATGCGGTTTTTGCCAACGACCATATAGGTCACGGCAAATCTATGAATGATTTTGAAGAACGCGGCTTCTTCGGCTTGCGCGACGGTTGGCTTGGCTTTGTCAACGACGCCAAAGCTTTGACCGACTTGGCGCGTGAGAAGTACCCGGATATACCCGTTATTTTATTTGGTCACTCTATGGGGTCTTTTATAGCCCGCGGTTATTGCGAAAAATTCGGTGAACAATTGGACGGAGCGATTTTTTGCGGTACCAGCGGTAAAAACCCCCTGGCAGGCATAGCTGTTCAGATGGCAAGTTTCATCGCAACCGTCAAAGGCCATATGTACCGAAGCAAATTTATAAACAAGGCGGCTTTCGGTGCCTTCAATAAACGCATCGAAAACCCCAAAACAGATTTTGACTGGTTGTCACGCGATGAAGAAGAAGTTGACAAATATATGAATGATAAATTTTGCGGTTTCTTGTTTACGGCTGTCGGTTACCGTGATATGTCAACAATTTTGCAAAAGGTGTCGGGTAAATCCTGGTATCAAAACCTTCCGCCCGATCTGCCCATGCTTTTGGTTTCCGGTCAGATGGACCCTGTCGGCGATTACGGCAAAGGTGTTCAGCAAGTCTTTCGCGATTTAAGAAAATCAGGCCATAAAAATGTTTTAATCAAACTCTATAAAGATGACAGGCATGAAATTTTAAACGAGCTTGACAAAGAAGATGTTTATAAAGACCTTGAGCAATGGTGCGACAAGCTCCTGGAATAATTTACAGTCTAAATTAATAAAAGAGCCGACCACTTCAAGGTGATCGGCTCTTTTAAATTTATAAAAAGCTCTGCTTTAATTTTTAGTTGTCATACAGTCGCAGTTGCTGCGGTAATTGCATTTTTTAAGGAATCTTTCAATGCGGTCAACCGGGTTGAGTAACTTACTGACCGAACTGTCGTGGTTTAAGGTGTCTAAAATATAGCTGACATATTTTGAAAGATCAACATCAACAAACCATTCGCGTGACAAAAGTTCGGGGGTACGGTAGATTAAGTTTGTTGAAAACACTCTTGTAATTATCCCTTCCTCATAGGCTGCGTCAAACTTTTTCAATCCATTACAGAAAAGGCCAAAACCGACGCACGTGAAAATTCGCTTGGCCCCGAGGTCTTTAAGCTTTTTCCCCACCTCTAACATGGATCCGCCGCTTGAAATCATGTCATCAACAACGATGACATCCTTGTCTTTTACATTGTCGCCAAGGAATTCATGGGCAATAACAGGGTTGCGCCCGTCTATAATGCGTGAATAATCGCGTTGCTTATAGAACATACCGAGTTCAAGGCCCAAAACCGTGGAATAATAAATACCGCGGCTCATACCGCCTTCGTCGGGTGATATGATCATCATGTGTTCTTTGTTAAAGTGCAGGTCATCAACATTATTGGCCAAGGCCTTGATCATTTGATAAACCGGTTGGACATTTTCAAAGCTGTGTAGGGGAATGGCGTTTTGCACACGAGCGTCGTGAGCATCAAAAGTAATTATATTTTCAACATTAAGGTAAAGGCAAAGTTCTTGCAGGGCATTTGCGCAATCTAAACTTTCGCGCCCTTGCCTGCGGTGTTGGCGGCCTTCGTAAAGCATGGGCATAATAACCGTGATTCTTTTAGCTTTGCCGCCAATGGCGCTGATAGCTCTTTTAAGGTTGGCGTAGTGATCATCGGGGGACATGGGGACTTCTTTTTCTTGCATAACATAGTTTATACCGTGGTTAAACATGTCGCAAAGGATAAAAATGTCATAACCTCTGACAGATTGGTTTATTGTTGCTTTAGCCTCACCGGTGGCAAAGCGTGTAAACTGGGTTTCGATTATGTAGCTTTCTTTAAGATCTTGATCAAAATAGCCGCCATTTCCGTTTGCTTGGTCAGCCCTGTGCTTTCGCCATGTGGTTAGGTAGTCATTAACCTTGGCGGCCAAATCTTCACAGCCGGGTAAAACAATTAACCCTAACGGCCCCACAGGCATTCCGTTAAGGTTTTCGAGCGCATCAGACATATCAATTCCTCCACAGCAATATTTTGATGAATCAACCGTCACACTAATTATACAACATTTATGTCTAAAAAGTAAGAAGTAAAGCGAAAAAGGAATAGAAAAAAACAAGCCAAAAACACAAGATGTTTGTATGAAATGGCCAAAAGCAAGAAAAAAGCACAAAATGTAGATAGGTAATCTCGGCTATTCGGCTCTAAAGGCGGCGCAGCTGACCAAGCCTTATATTTTCAAAATCACACATAATAAAATAAATTGACAAAAAGTCCAGCCGGGGGTAAAATTAAACACAGTAGGAATATTATTTATTTGTTTTTATGTAAGGGGGAATTATTGTGAAATACTTATTAATAGCCATTCCTGTTTTAGCAGTATTAGTCATTATTTGGTTCATAGCATCCTACAACGGTTTTATAAGAATGCGCAACAAGGTAGAAGAAGCCTTTGCCACAATGGATGTCTATCTTAAAAAGCGCTATGACTTAATCCCAAACCTTGTTGAAACCGTTAAGGGTTATGCCAAACACGAAAGTGAAACCTTGGAAAAAGTCGTCCAAGCGCGCAATCTTGCTGTCGGCGCCCAAACAACGGAAGAAAAAGTTGCCGGTGAAAACATACTGCAAGGCACTTTGAAAAGTCTTTTTGCCCTTGCCGAGTCTTATCCGGACCTGAAAGCAAATGAAAACTTTATCAGCTTGCAAGGCCAGCTTTCTCAAATGGAAGGCGAAGTAGCCAACTCAAGAAAATATTATAATGCGGTTGTTAAGGAATTTAATACCCGGGTTGAGGTTTTTCCCAGCAACCTGGTTGCAAAGCTTTTCGGGTTTTCACGCAAAACACTGTTTGAGGTTGAAGCCGCCGAAGAAAGGCAAAATGTAAAAGTTCAGTTTTAATCAAGCAAGGCCGCCTTAATTTAGGGCGGCCTTTTTTAAAAAAGGGGGGGCTTATGAAAAAAATACTTTCCGCATTTTTTGTTCTTATTTTATTTCTGCCTTTTTTTGCCCTTCAAACATCGGCACAAAATTATGATATGGAAACAAAAGCCTTTAACATCCACATTGATGTTAAGGAAAATAATGTCTATGAAGTTACAACTGTTATCACAGTTCACTTCAACACTCAAAAACACGGCATCTATTACTATGTGCCCTATACCGGCGAGGTTGTGCGTGAAATTGACGGCGAAGAATTTCGCACAAACTACAGAAACCGTATAAGTCAAGCCAGGGTGCTTGGTCACGAATATAATACCAATATCCAAGACGGCAACATTGTTTTTAAGGTAGGCAGCGCAAACCGTTATGTTACCGGTCAGCAAACTTATACAATAAAGTACCTTTGCGCTATCGGTGACGACAAAACCAAGGCCCTGGATGATGTGTATTGGAACTTTTTCCCCCTTGATTGGGAAAGCCCGATTGAAAGCGGCGAAATTGTTGTCAATATGCCAAAAGACTTCGATGCGAACGAGCTTGAATTCATTGCCGGTGCTTATGGGGAAATAAAGGAAGGTTATATTGATTACCGAGTTGAGGGAAACACTATTTACGGCAAACTCAAGCAGCCCTTGGACATTGGCGAGGGTGTTACCATGCGCCTTGTCTTGCCGGAAGGTTATTTTGTTAAAGATAAAACCATGCTTTGGCTGATTCTTCTTATAATGATTTTTGCCTTTGTGTTTGTGTTGGTGCTTTGGCTCCTTTATGGTCGGGATGAAAGAATAATACCCGTCGTCAACTTTTATCCGCCCAAGGGTATGACCAGCGCGGAGGTTGGTTATATAATTGACGGTGCCGTTGATGACAAGGACCTTATTTCTTTAATTTTATTCTGGGCTTCCAAGGGCTACCTGGCCATTAACCAAACCAAGAAAAGAGAGTTCGAGCTGATCAAAACAAAGGACTTGCCTGCATCGGCCAAGGCCTTTGAAAGGACTATGTTTAATGGTTTATTTACAGGCCGTGATTCGGTCACGACCAAGGAGTTGAGAAACTCCTTTTACAAAACCATGGATGCCGCCAGGCTATCGGTGGTAAATTACTTTAAAGTCGCGCCCCAAAAGAACCTTTTTACCAAAGCATCGTTGACAGCGCGCGCACTGTCAAGCTTTATTTTTATTCTGCCTATCGGGGCTTTAACCTTCTTGGGCTTGTATCATATCATTGCCGAGTCCTACTGGTATATTGGCGCAGCCCTTATAAGTGCTTTTATGCTGTTTCTTGGAAACAAATTGATTGGAGTTTACGATAAACGCAAGGCTGTCTCTCCGGCTAAATATGCAGCGATGGCAGGCGCTTTGTCTCTGGGTTTAGTTTTTATGAGCTTAATTGTTTTTGCAATCGGATCTTTTGAAATAGAACAAGCCGCCCTGACCGTCTTGGCTATTTTACTGTCGGCGCTTGCCCTGTTTTTCGCTATTAAAATGAAAACCAGAACCCAACAAAGCAACTTATGGATGAGTGAAATTTTGGGTTTGAAAGAGTTTATAAGGCTTGCCGAGCTTGATAGAATTAAACTTTTGGTTGAAGAAAGCCCCGAATATTTTTATGAAGTTTTACCCTTTGCCTATGTGCTTGGTTTAACCGACAAATGGGCAGAAAAATTTGAAGATATTGCAATAAGGCAGCCCGATTGGTACAGGTCAAGTGTGCCGGGTATGCACATGCCTTATTTCAACGCACTTGTTTTTACCAGAGCGCTTAACAGGGGCATGACTACTATGCAAAACAGTATGGTAGTGCGCCCGGCCCCCAGCGGTGGCGGCGGCAGCTCAGGTGGTGGCTTTAGCGGCGGTGGCGGTTTCAGCGGCGGAGGCATGGGTGGCGGCGGAGGCGGCAGCTGGTAAATATAGAAAGGGTGGTTAGATTGTCAGAAAAAGATTATTCAAAAACCTGGTACAAGGAAATGGTAGGTTACCAAATTTGGCCGCGCAGTTTTTATGACGGCAACGGTGACGGTATCGGTGATATAAAAGGCATAATTTCAAAGCTTGATTATATCAAGAGCCTGGGGGTCACAGCCATATGGTTTTCGCCGCTTTTTAAATCCCCACAAAAAGATTATGGCTACGATATAGCGGATTATAAGGATATTGCGCCCGAATACGGCACCCTTGAAGAGTTTAAGGAGCTTTTGGATATAGCTCACAGCAAGGGGCTCAAGGTCATAATGGACCTGGTGGTCAACCACACATCAGACCAACACGAATGGTTTTTGGAAAGTAAGAAAAGCAAGGACAACCCCTACCGTGATTATTATTTTTGGCGCCCCGGTAAAAAGGGCGGTAAAAAGCCCCCCAACAATTGGCTTTCCAGCTTCCCCGGCCCGGGTTGGGAGTATGACGAAAAAACAGGGGAGTATTATTTACATGTTTTTGCGGTAGAGCAGCCCGACCTAAACCATGATAACCCCAAGGTGCGGGAAGAAATCAAGGATGTTATGCGCTTTTGGTTGGATATGGGCGTAGACGGCTTTAGGGAAGATGTTATAACCTATATTTCTAAAAAAGACGGTCTTCCAAACGGCTTTCCCATTCCCGCCGCTCGCGGGGTTGAACATTATAACAACGGTCCGCGAATCCATGAATATTTAAGCGAATATAAAAATGATGTTTTATCCAATTATGATTGCGTCACCATAGGCGAAGCCCCCATGATGACACCCAAAATTGCTCTTAAGTATATTACAGAAGGCCCGGACCAAGAGCTTAATATGATGTTCCACTTCCAACACATGGAAGCGGATTGCTTTATGATTGACTGGATCAGACGGCCCTTTAATTTAAGGAAGCTTAAAAGAGTCTTCAGCCGTTGGCAAGAAGCTCTGTATGGTAAAGCCTGGAATGCCCTCTACCTTGAAAATCATGATCACGCCCGTATAATCAGCCGTTACGGTAATGAAAAATACAGGGTGGAAAGCGGTAAAATGTTGGCCACGACCTACTTGTGCCAAGGGGGCACACCCTTTATCTACCAAGGGCAAGAAATCGGTATGACCAGCATCGGCTTGCCGGAACTTGAGATGTACCCTGATATAGCCACCCAAAATGCCTATAAATTATTTAGGAAATTGGGCTTTAAACATGAAACGGTTATGCGCATTGCGAAAGTGGCTGCCAGGGATAACGGAAGAACACCGGTACAATGGACTGCCGAGAAAAATGCAGGCTTTACCACGGCCGACAAACCTTGGTTTTATATCAATGATAACTACAAGGAAGTCAATGTGGAAGCCGCTGAAAAAGACCCTGACTCTCTGCTTCATTTTTACCGCCATCTGCTCAAGCTTCGCCGTGAAAACCCTCTTATCATCTATGGTGATTATAAGGAGCATTATAAAAGGAGCAAGAAACTTTATGTATATGAGAGAAACCATGAAGGAAAGCGTTTGCTTGTAATAAACTCCTTTGTTGAAGAAGGGGTCAAATTTAAAGTACCGGCCGGTTTTGATTTGGGGCAGGGTAAATTAGTTGCCAACAATTATGAAGTTAAGGACCCGGGTGCCAATAGTTTTACAACAAAACCTTATGAAACCAGAGTCTACTTGTTTGATTAAGATAATTAATTTTTAAAATACTTTCCAATGAAAAGGAGCCTGTGATTGATTTCACAAGCTCCTTTTTTACTCTTTTAATTAATTCAGTTTTGTGAGCTTACCTTTACTTGCCTTATATTTCTCTTGCGCAAGTTCCAACATGGGACCGTCATTTTTAAGTGAGTCCGAATAGGCCTTGACAAAAGTATAGCCTTCAAGTTCGGTTTTAATTCTTGAAACTTTTTCGTCACCCTTACAGTTTTTGCCGCTTATATTACCGGTTTTCGGCTCCATTCTGGTGCCTATCAGCTTATGGACGCCCAGGGTATCACAAACAGGCTTAATCATAAACTCTGCCGAAGCAGAAACAACAACCGCAGGTAAATCACGGTTTTCAGGCAGGAAAAAAGGATATATTTTCTTTCTTCTTTGCTTCCAAAAGTCCTCAGCCATCTTTGCGGCGTCCAAGTCTGCAAGAAAGCAAAAACTGATTTCTTTAAATTGTGTCGTATCATATCTTCCCAGTAAAAACTTTACAAGGGCAAAGAATTGCCTTGGGATATGGCGTACTATCTCAGGCTGCTTTTTAAGGCAGTAAAACCAAAAGACCGGTGCGGTGTCATTGGGGCAGACCGTTTTATCAAAATCATATAAATCAACTTTCAAAGCACTACCTCATAAATTGGCCGAGAAGCGCT
Organism: Clostridiales bacterium; assembly: GCA_012524025.1. Classification (GTDB taxonomy): domain Bacteria; phylum Bacillota; class Clostridia; order Oscillospirales; family Acutalibacteraceae; genus UBA1447. The sequence goes on from JAAYSC010000034.1 coordinate 15,515, forward strand.
GTTTTGAGCCGTCTAACACATGAGTCTTAGTCTTACCCTTGTAGCGAACCTTAACCTCACCCACACCCTCTAAAGCGTATTCTGTCAGCAGTCCCTTATCCCAAACTAAGTCAAGTTTTATATTACCCTTGGCCCTAATACCCTTTATTGAACCTTTTTGCCATTTATCGGGCAGGGCAGGCAAGAGAGTTATAGCCTCATCGGTTGAGAACATGAGCATTTCAACTATTCCGCTTACCGCACCGAAGTTGCCGTCAATTTGGAAGGGAGGGTGGGCATCAAAAAGATTGGCATAGGTTCCGCCGCCACCCCTATATTTAAAGGAGGTTGAACGAACAAAGCGAAGTTGCTTGTTTAAAAGCTCTAAAGCATGGTTGCCGTCACGCAAGCGAGCCCAGAAATTAATCTTCCAACCCAAGCTCCAACCTGTTCCGTCATCGCCCCTGAGCTCCAAGGTTCTCTTGCAAGCTTCTGCAAGCTCCGGGGTCTTTTCGGCATCTATAAGGTTGGCCGGGTGCAGGGCATAAAGATGGGATACATGGCGGTGGTGGGGTTCGGCTTCCGGCAGTTCTTCATACCACTCCAAAAGTTGGCCCTTGCTGCCGATTTTGAAGGGGAGCAATCTTTCGCGAGCTTGAGTTAAGTCTTTTGTAAAGTCATTCTCAATGGCCAGAATCTCACAAGCCTTCAAATAATTATCAAACAAGTCGGCTATTATGGCCATGGTCATGGTGGCGGTTTGGGAAAGGGCACACCTGCGGCCTTGGAACTTAAAAGTGTTTTCAGGTGAGGTTGAAGGGGCAAAAATCAGATAGCCTTCCGGGTCCTCAATAAGCACAGCTAAGTAAAACTCGGCCGCAGCCTTCATAATGGGTTCTGCCGTCTCTCTTAAAAAGTCTTCATCAAGGCTGTACTCATAATGTTCATAAAGGTGCCTGCAAAGCCAACCCGAAGACATGGGCCAAAAGGACCAGACTGTGCCTTCCTTGACAGGCTCCGTATGACGCCAAAGGTCGATGTTGTGGTGGCTTACAAAACCCGGTGCATTGTAGTAGTTGCGGGCGGTTTTGCGGCCGGCAACAGAGATATCACGAATCATTTCAATTAAGGGTTGGTGTAACTCGGCCATGTCACACATAAGCACCGGCCAGTAGTTCATTTCCGTGTTTATGTTGACTGTATAGTTTGCATTCCAAGGCGGGCGCAGGTGATGGTTCCAAATCCCTTGGAGGTTGCTTGGCTGTGTACCCGGGCGGGAGGATGCAATTTTCAAGTAACGGCCAAAATTAAATAATAGAGTATAAAGGGCTTGATCGTCCTTGGTCTTCTGGAAGGTTAGCAGGCGTTCATCTGTCGGCAAATCATGCCCACGGCTTGCCCCTAAATCAAGCTCTACCCGATCATAAAAGCTCTTATGATCGCTGACATGCTCTCTTTTTAATCTGTCATAGTCTAAGTCGGCTTGAATCCTGTCTAAACACGGCTTTATATATTCTTTTCCTTGGGTGAAGGGGAGCTTGTCCCAACCGTTAAAACTGCTCTCGCAAGTTATATAAATTATAGCTTGAGTAGCTTTTCTTATGTGAATCTTCTTGCGGCCAAATGTTTTTTGGCCGTCCGTATCAACCCTGGCGGCTCGTAGGAAACGAATTCCTCTTTCTTCGTCCTCACTTTTATAGCCAACATCAAAGCTGTAATCCTTTCTTCTGACATAGTGAGACAGGCACTCGCCGTGGCTTAAGAGCAGCCCGTCTGAAATCTCATAGTCAACCCTTAATTGATCCTTAAAAGAAATGGAGAAATCCAATGTAGCATTGTTTTCGGCCATAAGTTTTATAGCTATCAGTTTTGCGGGGTGTGAGGCAAAGGCTTCGCGCTTAAATGTCTTTTCCCCTCTTGTGTATTCAACCCGGGCTAAGGCTTGACTTAAATCAAGGCTTCTTTGATAAGAGTCGGGTTTGCTTTTATCCTCAAAATCTAAAATTAGGTCACCCATGGGCATATAGGCCTGGGTCCAATCACCCATGCACTCTTTTTCAATTATGTCTTGAGCCTTGCAAAGCTCACCTTCCATGGCAAGCTGCCTGGCCTTCTTGAAGCTTTTATAGGATGGCTTAACCTCTCTCTTGGGCGGTGGGCCGCTCCAGAGCTCATCGTAGTTTAGTGAAATAACTTCCTTGCCCGGTTTGCCGAAAACCATGGCACCCAAAGAACCGCTGCCTATAGGTAGCGCTTGAGTCCATGCCCTGGCAGGTTTTTTGTACCAGAGAAGAGTGGATGCTTTTTTCATTTTAGGCTCCTCCTTCTAAACACCAAATTTGGCTTTACGCATTTGTTCAACCTTGGTAAAGTTTGCAGTGGGTTTGTGACCCTTTAGGGGCAGGATCTGTTCATTTATGGCATCTAAAATCCAAGATGCCTGGGGGAAGAAATGCTCATCAAACTCAAAGGGCGGTGTAATCCAGTTTTGTGCACCCACAAGAGCAGGCGGAGCGTCAAGATAATCAAAGCAAAGTTCACTTATGTTCCTGGCAACATCATTTAAGAAGGATCCACGGGCACAGGCGTCTGATACCAAGACGACCTTGCCTGTCTTTTTAACCGACTCAACTATATTGGTATAGTCCAAAGGAACAAGCGAATGAAGGTTAATAATTTCGGCCGATAAAGCATGCTCTTTTTCTAATCTTTCCGCTGCTTCAAGAGCCCTATAAAGGCCGGCACCTATGGTAAGAATTGTAAGGTCACTGCCTTGCCTTACAATATTTGTATCACCGATGGTGATTTCATAGGGCGCTTCCGGTACACCGTCTTCACGGAAAATTTCACCCATGTCATAAAGCCGCTGGCTCTCAAAAAAGACGACCGGGTCCGTTCCGTTTAAAGCGGAAGTCATCAGTCCCTTGGCTTCATAAGGTGTTGCGGGGAAACAAACCTTAAGACCCGGAATATGGGCACAAAGAGCTGTCCAATCCTGGGAATGTTGGGCTCCGTATTTGGAACCTACGGAAATTCTTAAAACAACCGGCATTTTAAGTATACCGGCACTCATGGCCTGCCATTTGGAAAGTTGATTAAAAATCTCATCCCCGGCCCGCCCGATGAAGTCCGCATACATGAGCTCTACCACAACACGACCGCCGCTCAAGGCATAACCGACACTGCTGCCTACAATGGCCGCTTCGGAAATGGGGGAGTTGAAGAGCCTGGAATAGGGGAGAGCTTCGGCGAAATCCCTATAAATAGCAAAAGCACCGCCCCAGTCACGGATATCCTCACCGTAAGATATCATGCTTGGGTCTTCATAATATTTGTCAAGCAAGGCTTCGGATATTGCATCACGCAAATTAAACATCTTAAGCTTGGGTGTCGCCTTTCCGTCTTTAGAGGCATAGCGAATTTTTGTTTTAATTTTTTTATAGGCCGTCCCATCTTCCTTTTTGACAAGTGCTTCGGGCTGCCTGTCATCAAACTTTTCTCTTTTTTCGTTGGAAAACATAAGTCTTTCGACCGCATAATAGTCCTTTTTAAAATCAAGATAGGGGGAAATCTCACTATCGGAAGCCCACCTGCAAATTTTCACCATGCGCTCACGGGTCTTCTTCCAAACACCTTCAATCTCTGCAGAGCTTGCAATCTTTTCCTTTATCAGATCTTCGGGGAAGGTTTTGCAGGGGTCAACAGCCATCCAAGCATCAAGTTCTTCCTTACTGCGATAGGCATTTTGGTCAGAGGTAGAGTGGCCGCTGAACCTATAGGTAATCACATCAAGCAGGGCAGGGCCTTGGCCATTTTCAAGCAGTTGTTTCTTGCGTGCCATGGCATCGATTACAGCCAAGGGGTTAAAGCCGTCAACTCGCTCCGCATGCAATTGGGTCGGGCTGATACCGGCACCCAAGCGGGCCGCCATATCATAGGCCATGGTTTCGCCGCGGGTTTGCCCACCCATACCGTAACTGTTATTAAAAATATTAAAGAGGATAGGCATGCCGCCCTTTTTACCTTCTTCCCAAAGATTTTGGAATTGGTCCATGGCTGCAAAGTTCATAGATTCCCAAACAGGGCCGCAGCCTAAGGCACCGTCACCTATATTACAAATTATAATTCCCTCTTTATTGTTGCATTTCTTGTAAAGAGCAGAGCCGGTTGCAATAGGGGCAGACCCGCCGACAATAGCATTATTGGGGTAGACACCGAAGGGGAGGAAGAAGGCGTGCATGGAACCGCCCAGCCCCATGTGAAAGCCATTTTCACGGGCAAAAATTTCTGCCAGGGTGCCGTAAAGAATAAATTCAACAGCCAGTTCTTTTACATCGGCGGTGTCTGTAATCTTTTCAAGAGTCTTTAAGATTTTCCCTTCCTGGAAGGTTTTCATAACTTCCATAAGTTCATCTTCATTGAGCTTGTCAATGGCCGAGAGTGATTTGGCTAAAATTTCACCGTGGCTTCTGTGGCTTCCGAAGATAAAATCGTCAGTATTTAACAGATAAGCCTGACCGACGGCTGCCGCTTCCTGACCTATGGAAAGATGTGCCGGCCCGGGGTAGGTTGTTTCAATCCCATTGTAGATTCCTTGAGTCTTAATCTCATTGAGCATGGATTCAAACTCACGCAAAATGCTCATGTCACGGAAAATTCTTACCAGGTTTTCCGAACCGTAAGTTTTTTTTTCTTGAGTCAAGCTCCTTTTGTATTGATTAACCGGTATATCGGCAAAACTGATGCTTGAGGCTGCTCGTGTGGTTTTAGGGTCAACAAATAATGATTTTGGCATTTTCTTGCTCCTTGTATTTGGATATTAATTGATTTCAAATAAGGCTTCTCTGATAGCTTCACCAACGGTGGGGTGGGGGAAGATCAGCTTTTTAATATTTTCTATACTGATTTTTGTTTCCAGCATAAGGGCAGCACCATAAATTATTTCGGATGTATAAGTGCCTATGAGGTGGACACCCAAGAGCCTATTTGTTTTCATGTCAACTATAAGCTTGGCTATTCCGTTACCGCCGTCCGTTTCGGCCATATAGCGGCCGCTCATTCTCATAGAAACACTGAAACTTTTGGCCTCATAGCCCTTTTCTAAAGCTGATTTTAGGGTTTCACCCACACCGGCAACTTCCGGGTTGGTGTAAATAACACTGGAAACCGCCGAATAATCCATGGTGTCGGCTTTTTTGCAAATATTATTGATGGCTACTTCACTTTCACGGTAGGCCGTGTGGGCCAACATGGATTTACCGTTAACATCACCTGCGGCATAGACACCGGGTATATTGGTCTGCATCTTTTCGTCTGTAATTATAGCCCCTTTTTCTGTATGGACAGCTATGTTTTCTAAACCCAGGTTATCAATGTTGGGGCTTCTGCCAACGGAAAGCAAAACCTTATCACAAATGATTTCCTTTTCATGCCCATCCTTTTCAAAACTTACACTCTTTTCACCTATGGCGGTGACCTTAGATGACATTTCAAAAGAAATGCGCTGCCTTTTGAGGTTCTTAAAAAGTATGTCTGATACTTCTTCTTCCGTAGGGCCTGCAATCTTATCCAGCATTTCAATCACTGTAACATTGGAACCCACGGAATTATAATAGGAAGCCATTTCAAGGCCTATTATTCCGCCGCCTATAACCGCCAAGTTTTCGGGAATTTCTTCTAAATCCAAGATTTCCCTGTTGGTCAGGGCAAAACCCGAATCAAGGGCTTCTTTTAAGCCTTGGATTGGGGGAAGGATAGGCTTTGAACCCGTTGCTATTAAAAGATTCACAGCCTTATATTCTTTTGAATTTGCGCTGACTACAAAAAGGTTTTCATCCTTAGGGCTGATTTTAGCGCTTCCTTCGATTACCTCAACCTTCAAGGCCTTCATGCTCATGCCGATTCCGGCGGTCAGCTGTTTTACAACCTTGTTTTTACGGGCTATGACAGCCCCTTGGTCAATCCTTACATCTGTAGCCAAAACCCCGTATCTTTTACCGTTTTTAGCATGGTCCAGCATTTTAGAGCTGTTTAAAAGGGCTTTTGACGGTATGCAGCCTTCATTGAGGCAAACACCGCCCAGGGCCCTTTCTTCAAACAGGGCCACCTTTTTTCCGGCTTGTGCGGCCCTGATTGCGCCAAGGTAGCCGGCCGGTCCGCCCCCGATTACAATTAAATCATAATTTCCCATTTTTCTAACTCCTTTTTAAAGCAAAAGTGATGTAAAGTTTTCTAAGTTATCAACCAATTCATTTGCAAAGCGTGCTTCCGGTACACCGTCAACTGCGCGATGGTCATAGGTAACCGAAAGGCCCATGGCAGGGTAGGGTTCATACTTGTCGCCTACTTGTTTTAACCTTGTGATAATATTACACACGCCCAAAATACCTGTTTGCGGCGGATTTAAAATGGGTGTAAACATCTCTACACCCAGGGCACCTAAATTGGTAACGGTAAAAGTTGCTCTCTGCAAAAGGTCCGGGTTAATGGTTCCGCTCTGGGCCATTTGAGCCAACTCTTTAACCTCAAGAGCAATTTCGCTTAAAGATTTTTTGTCGGCATTAAAGAGGGTTGGCACCATTAATCCCCTTGGAGTGTCAATCGCAACACCAAGATGAACACTTTTAAACTGCCTGAGAGTCCCGTCCTCTAAGAGATGGGCGTTGAGTAGCGGGTGCTTAAGAAGAGTTCTGGAAACAGCGAAAAGAATAATATCGTTTAGGGTAATATTAGGTAGCTCCAAGCTCTCGGACTTATTCTTTAAAGACTTTCTAAAATCTAAAATATCTGTTGCATCAAATGAATGGTGGTTGGTCAGCTGGGCTGTTGTCGCTAAAGAATTACTCATGGCCTGAGCAATTGCGGTCCTGATCTTACTGGCCTTAACATCGGTGTATTCACCGCTGTCAAGCGCTGCCAAATCAAGGGTTGAGCTATCGGTGGACCTTTGAGCCACTTGCCCGCCTTGCTCTTGCAAGCTTAAAATATCACGCTCTATAATGCGTGAATAGGGGCCGGAGCCTTTAGCTTGTGAAGCATCAAGGTCTAACTTTTGGGCCAGAGCCCTTGCACGAGGTGAAATTTTGAGCTCCTTATTATTCTCTTGTGCTAAAAGGAAAGCTGAAGCTTTCTCTTCTTCGTCAGGCTCAACTTGATTTGTGGGGGCTTCGGCTTCTTCGATTTTTTCAGATTCGGCGCCGGGCCTAAGGGAGGAAACATCTTCACCGGGTTCACCGATGGCACAAACATTTACCAATACCGGGACCTCGTCGCCGTCTTCATAAAAAATCTCAAGCAGGGTACCTTCTGCCGTGCTTTCACACTCCAAGGCAGCCTTGTCGGTCTCATAAGTAAAAAGCACATCGCCTATTTTTACTTGATCGCCGACTTTTTTTAGCCAGGTAGATATTAAACATTCCTCAACCGTAATACCTACCTTGGGCATTAAAACCGCTTTTGCCATTATAAATCTCCTTTATCTTAGATTGCCTTGGCAGAGGCCAGCAAATATTCTTCAGCTTTTGCATTCCAAAGCCCGTTTGTTTGGGCAGTCAGCTCATAGAGCTTTGCAAAGAGGGGGTCACTTTCACCAAGAGCCTCAAAGTCTGCAATAGCGGTTAAGGGCATTGAAATGCCGGTATAAATCAGCTTTTTACCGCCCGGGATTTGAGGTAAGTTGAGGGTGGTGTCAATTACGCTATCCAAACCGCCTATATGGGTTACCAAAACAGAAGGTGTCAGCTTGCCCTCTTTCATCATGTCAAGACTTTCGCGCATATCATCATCATTGCCGCCCGAAGTGCCGACGATATGGGTAGAAGCATAGTGAACATTATAAAAATTTAGCTTGGCGGTAAAATCAGTACTGGTAGGGCCGGCAAAGAAATTGAGGCAACCGTCATCACCCAGCATAGAGTCGGCCAGTTCAATCACGGAAGCCACCGGTGCAAAAACAAAAACATCGTCATAAAGGCCACCCGCCAAATCAGTCAAGAGCCCCTTGGGGTCTTCAAGATCCTTGGTGTTAAGATACTTTAATTCCACACCGTTTTCCAAGGCCTTGGCGGGGCTTAAAAGTTCTTGGGCTCTTTTAAGTTTAGCCCCGTCAATATCCGTAACGGCCAAGAAGGCCGGGCGCCTGTCACAATTGATAATATAATCAATGGCCGCCAAGCCCATGGGGCCGGCACCGGCTAAAATTGCCATCTTTCCGCCGGGCTTAATGCCCATAGAATGTTCATACTTCCCCCTCACAGTGTGGTAAGAAGCATGGAAGGCGCCCACAACGCAGGAATAGGGCTCCGTTAAAGAACCGGCAAACCAAGAGTCACCGTCATAGGGTAAAAGGCAGTTCATGAGCATCACTTCTTTGGGGATTATTACATAAGTCGCCGCACCGCCAATGTGAGGATAGGAATAACCCGGTGCATCCAAGGAACCCTGGTAATTAAGAGCGGGCTGGATAACGAATTTGTCACCCTCCTTGTATTGGTCTGCCCAGTCCGAGCCTACCTTTACAAGTTCGCCGCAAAATTCATGGCCTATAATAATTGGGTTTTCCGCCACATCATCCGGCACCCTTTTGTGGTCGGCCCCTTGTTCGGCAGCCTTAAAAGATGACATGCAAATGCTGTCAGCAAAAACCCGAGCTAAAATTTCATCATCCTTAATCTCCGGCAATTTAAACTTTTCTAATCTTAAGTCCCTTTTACCGTATAGTCTTACTGCACTTGTTTCCATTTTATCCTCCTAAAAGACAATAATTTTTATTTAAATAATTTTTACATGATTTTCTTTGGCCAAAGCTAAAAAATCTTCCGGAAGCCTACCGTCGTTGATTATATAATCAAAATCTTCAAGTTGGGCGAAGGTGAAGGGGAGGACCTTGCCGATTTTAGACGAATCCATGAGAGCGACCACCTTCATGGAGCGACGGATAAGAAGCTTTTTTACCAAGGTCTCATTTTCTTTACCGCCCGTAAAGCCGCTTTGGTCTGTATAACCGCCGACGCCTATAAAGGCAGTGTCAATATTAATATTTTCAAGCATATCCAAGGTGTTTTGGCCGGAAAGGGAAAGATTGGCTCGGTTTAAGTTACCGCCGCAGATGTTTATGGAAGGTTTTTGTAAATTCATAAGCTCCAACCCCGTATTGGGCGCATTGGTAAAAATAGTCATTTCAAGGTCGGGCAGGCTTCTTGCAAGAGCTAAACAGGAAGTTCCGGCATCCAAAAAAATCGAGGAACCGGGCTTGATAAGCTCAAGGGCCTTTATGGCCATTTGTTTTTTTGCCTCACTGTTTTCTAATTCACGAGCCGTGAAAATTGGCTCTAAATCACGCCCCACGCTCTTGGCTCCGCCGCGCACACGAATAAGAGCACCCTTTTCTTCCAAAAACTTAAGGTCCCGATGAATGGTCATCAGGCTGATTTCAGGAAAAAGAGAGTGCAATTCCTTGATGGTCGCTGCCTTATTCTCATTTAAAAAGCTTAAAATACGCTCCCGCCGATATGCTTTCATCAGTCAACTCCAAATATGAAATGTTAGGTTTTGTTAAACATAACATTTTATAACATTTAAGTCAATATAAAAAAGAAGAACCGCAAAGAAATAGCGGCTCTTCTTTGAAGTTTTAACAAATTTTATCTGTTTTCCTCAAACTGCCTCAAGAGTTTCACAAAAACCTCCGGCACCTTCATCATGGTTTCGAGCGACTCTACAAAAGAAATCCTGAATTGTGTAGCACCCGGGTTCTTTTCACCCTTGGCAATGTCATAAAAGCCTTTGAGGGGAGTCAGTAAAAGCGTGGTCTCAACACCGTCAATTTCAACCGAACCTTTTTCGGCACAATAGAGGACAAAGTCGACCGAATCAAAACCTGGTTTTACGATATTTCGGACATCAATAAGAGTATAAATAGCTGCGTCCGGGCTGGAAACGATAAGATTGGGTTCCCATTTTAGAAATTCGTTACGAACATCTTTGATAACAGTTTTGTAATAGTCACGCAGCTCGCCGGTCCACTTGGCTAAATCTTCCTTGCTCTCATGGGCTAAAGCGCCAAAAACATATTGCCCAAGGGCATTGGCACAAAGGTTGTTGGTGTACTCTGCCGCACATTTTTCCGCGAAATCCTTATTATCGGTTATGAGTGCCCCCGTTCTTAAACCGCAAGCGTTCCAGACCTTGGATGCGGTTTCAATACTGATTCTCCGTCCTTCAATGCCGGGAAGATCCTTGTCCGAAAGGCCCCAGATACTGACCAATTCATTGGCGTCATTGTAAAATAACTCACGGTAGGCCTCATCACTTACCATCCAAAGGTTGTGTTTTACGCAAAGGGCGGCCAAACGCTTCATTTGCTCATAATCATAAAGCTGGCCCGTGGGGTTGTCATAGGGAATCACAAGCATGGCGCCGGGTTTGTGTTCTAAAATGACTTTTTCTATTTCATCATAAGAAGGCAGGGTGAATTTGCCGTCATCTAACAAGTCACGCTTGACGGTTACAACCTTCCTACCCACCCGCTTGGCAAAGCCTTGGTAATTGGTATAGGCGGGGTCAATGAGCAAGAGGGGCGCTTCATCACTACCGGCAGGGCCACAAACGCCCAGGATAAGCATTTCCATAGCAGACGAGCCACCATCGGTAACTTGGACATAAAGCTTGGAAGTATTAAAACCTTCGCAGGCTAAAATGTTCTTGAAAGCCGCTTGGCATTCCTCGGTTCCGGCAGCCGGTGTGTATCTGATTACACCTTCTTCAAAAGGGCTGCCGGCTTGACCCAAGTCAAACAGCCGCTTTTGCATGGCGGGGTTGGTGGGTAGGGGAACATTGCCTTGGCCTACATTTATAACTGCCTCGGGCTTATTTTCACGCAGGTCATACCTCATCCTGGCCAAGCGTACGCCTGAAGGGGCTTTTGCATCAAAATAAGCGGATAAGCGCGGTTGTTTCATTTAAAATACCTCCAATATATTTTAGTCAAGGTAGGCGATTAGTCTGCCCGCTTGACTTAAATTTTCTTTTATACCCCCGGCGATAAGAGCGAAAAGCGCAGCGCCGAAAGCGGCCTCTTCTTCGTGCTTGGGAATTGTCAGATTAAGCCCAAACTTGTCTTCAAAAATACCGCATAAGACTTTATTTTTTCGCAAGCCGCCACCGGAGCCGATCAGTTTCTCTTTGCCGTCGATGCCCGAAGAATGATACATTTCAAAAAGCTCTTGAGCGATGGCGTCTAAAAAACCCCAGATTAAGTTGCCTGGTGTGAAGTTTTCAGTGCCGATATTTTCAATGCTGCCACGCTGTGAAGGATTATCACGCGTGCCGCTAAAAAGGGTTGATACTTTCAAAGGGTCTTGGTCTTGGATAGAACTGTCCAAAAAGTCATACATGGCAGGGTAGGCCCCCTGGTCCGGTGATTTGCCGACAATCAGTTCAACAGTTTGGCAGAAAAAATGTTCAAGCAAAGCAAAGGCTCTTCCGCCACATAAGGCAGAACCCACGCATAAAAATCTATCTTCATACAAGGGGCGAATCTCAAGGCCTTTGGCAACTTGCGTGTCCGGTGCTAAAAAAGATATTTGGCTGCCTGTGCCGACATTTACAAGAAGTGAATTTTCAAGATCTTTAACAGAACCGATATAACTTGCTTGGTTGTCACCGATAGCTATGCTGACCGGAATTTCATTCTTGTAATAGCCTAATATTTCAAATTTGCTTGAAACCTGTGGGAAAAGAGAAAAATCCAAGCCTGTTAGCTCAATGGCAGTCTTATCAAATTCAAGCTTATCTAAATCAAACAAACCCAAACTTGCCGCATCGGAAGTGTGCATAAGCGGTTGAGTTTTGCCGCACAGTTTCATTGCAACATAGTCATGAACAGTGCAAATTTTTTGGCTGCCCTTAGGTACCAGGCCCCGACTTTTGTGATAAAAGTAAGTTGTGGCACCAAAGCCGGCGGCCATTTTGTAACCGCTGGCTTCACTTAAATATTGGGCATAGCTTTGCTTGGCGTTAAAAGGTTCGTTGCCGCTTTCATCTTGCCAAGTGTATAAGGGGCTCAGTGCCCGGCCTTGACGGTCGATGTATAAAATACCGTGCATTTGGCCGGTGACACCAATGGCTGCTATGGGTCGGTGGGCTTGATAAAGCTCGTCGACTAAAAGCTTGCATTTTTCTAAAATTTGATCGGGGTCTTGAATTCTTTCAAAACTTTTTTCACTAACAAGCTTCGTGTCGTTTGGAGCTGTGAGCTTTTTTAGAATCTTACCGCTTTCGCTGTCTATAACAAGCGCACATAAACCGGTGGTCCCGATGTCCAGGCCGATTACATTCATTGAAAAATCTCCTTAAAGTGCTGTAGATTCCAAGTCCAAGCGTTTGATTATATCTTCTTGAATGGCCGGTGACAGGTCAAGGAAGTTCACAAAAGTGCCATGGATACGCATAATATATACCCCGTTGGGCGCATGTACTTCAGGCTGGGCTAAAACAGCCCTTAAGGTGTCAGGCGTGGTCACATTCACATAAAGGTAATAAGGGCAAACACCCTTACTGTGCTCATTATAAAAGAGGGGGGCGATGACTCTTTGGGCAAATTCTTCACCCTTATCTTCAAGGCTTTCCCCGCGGAAGAATTTGGGGTCAATGCCAAAATGGGAAGCATAGCCGCCACAAAAATCACCGAAAGGCAGCTGCATGTTTGAAAGCATCCTAAAGCCCATGCCGGATCCGGCCTCGCCGAACAAGGGGTCAACGCCGTAATTGATTTGTTCGCGTGCGCGCCTTCCGTCCGGTGTGGCACCCACCCAATAGCCGTAAAGCAAGTGCGTGGAAGGGCTGCTCCAATCCGGCCTGAAGGGGTTACCCAAATAGTTTCTTTGGGCAGCAACTATTTCAGACACTCTGCGGGCAACATCGGCAGCCTGGCTGTCAACATCTTCAATATTGTTGCCGAACTTGGGGCAGGCCAGCAAGTATTGGTGCAAGTCCTCATTGCCTTCAAAGTCATTGCGCAAGGCCTCTAAAAACACTTGAGCGTCTTGGGGTCTGTCTTTCACAATGCAGTCAATGGCCGTTAAAGAGTCGGCTATAACGGACAGCCCGTGAATCAAACAACCGCTTCCATTGTACTTTGTTCCTTGCCGCTTGGTGTCACGAAGGTCAATGCCGCTGTAGGCGCCCCCCATAAAGGCGGATAGGAAGGGAACGGGTAGGTGTGAGAGAGCTATGGATGCACCGTTGGCCGCATCGGCCATTTGGCCTGCGAAATATTCAACATTCTTAAAGAAATAATCGCGTATATTTGTCAGTAAATCCAAGGCATCAGTTTCTTTAACGGCAGTTGCAATCTTTTCACCGGTTATGGTTGAATGGCCTTGGTTTAGGGTTAATTCTAAAATTTTAGGTAGGTTAAACCAACTGTTTGTGGTGTTGGCGTTGTCCAGCCCCATTATTAAGGGTTCTTGGCAGCCGGCCACGGAATAGTCTTCCAAGTCGTTTTCTTCCACCCCGGCCTTGCGCAACACATCAAAGACCGAATCGTCATTAAAAAGCGAAGGGGTCAAGGCACCGGGGGTAAAGAAAAATTTACCCATCTCACGGTAAAGCTTGTTTGGGGTATCCTTATGAAGTTTGATGGATAAAATAGGTTGGGGCAGGTTCATGTCGTAATATGCGTCTAAAATGGCATAGGTGGTCTCCGAAGTTAAGTCTTCACCCTTGCTCGATTTACCGCCAAGCAAAACATTTTGAGATATGGCCCAGCTTCTGTCACCGACATTGTAGAAGGTCAGAAAATGTTTAAAGAGAGCTGCGGTTTCTTCACGGCCTTCACCGCTCATTTGACGGTAAGGCTCAAAAATCCTGTCAGCGTTACCAACCGAAAAGGCAAAAGGATTGGGGGCTTGTTCGAGGCACATGACCTGCCAGAGCAAGATATAGGCCTGCATGGCTTCATAAAGTGTTTGGGCACCTTTTGCGGGTACCTTGCGCAAGGTGTATTCCATCAACTCAAGCTCTTGTGCCCTGACACCCTTGGCGGTTTGCCTTTGCTGGGCAACAATATCTGCATAGCGGTTGGCTAAACTGATAACACTTTCCAAAGATATGGTAATAGCATAAAAAACATTTCTTTTTACTTCGTCGCTTTCATCTTCCATACGGCCGCGAACCTCTTCGATTATGGCCTCAACACCGTATTTAAGTGCCGGCCTGAAGTCCGGAATAAGGTGGCCCGTAACCTGTTCAACGAAAAAAGCAACTTCTGCGGTAAAATCGCCGTAGTCTTTATAAACTTGGCTTAAAGATTTAACATAATCGTTCTGCCTGGTTTTCATTCTCAAGGAATCAATTCGCTCTTGAGTAAAGACTTCATCAACCTCAATGTCATCAAAAACAGCTGTAGGGTCACAGTAGCCGCTGAAGGTTTCAACCTCAAAAGCCGGGTTGATTAAGGCATAGCTGCGTGCAAAGGCGTCCCTTTGAGTACCGGCAAAGATAGCGTTATCGCTGACACTCAAGGGCAAGCTGTCAATTATGGCGCGAAGCTCCAAAGCGGCCCTAACCTCTTTTTGTTCGGCGGCCAAGGCTTCGGAAGCCTGCATGGCAGCTTCACGGGCTAAAAACCAGCCGTCCAATCTTTTTAAGCTACGCTCTTCTTTAAATAAAAGCTTGGCTTTTTCACTTATTCTTTTGTGGTCTTTTAAGATGGTATTCATTTTAATCCCTCCGTAGCATGCTTATGTATTAACAATATTTAACGAATAGCTTTTAAAAACATCAATTATTTCTTTCACTTCTTGGTCGCTGACGAAAGCGTCTTGCATTTTATATTCAAGCCCGCATTGGGACCATTTATCCTTGCCGTATTCATGATAGGGTAAAAACTCAATTTCAAGTTGGGGGAAATTTAGTGACCTGAATGTTTTGGCAAACTCATGTGCGTCCAGAATGGAAGCATTAAAGCCTTTAATGAGCGGAATATGTACCAATAACTGTTTGCGATTTTTTGCTGCTGCTTTAAGATTTTTTAGGATAAGTTCATTTCCCAACCCAACAACATCTTCAAGTTTTTTGCCGTCATAATGCTTATAATCAATAATGAGCCAATCTACATAATCAAAAAGTTGGGGTAACTTTGAAACAGAAGCGTTGGTTTCCAAGGCTGTGTGGATGCCTTGGGCTTTCAACCTTTTTAAAGCCTCCTTCAAAGCGGGGAATTGCAGGGTGGCTTCACCGCCTGTGAATGTAACGCCGCCGCCTGCGAAAAACATGGGCCTGCTTCTGACAGCTTCGGAAATTAAATCATCAAGGCTTACATCCTTGTAGCTTAAATAGAGGGGGCTTGACAGTATTTTTGTGCAAGGCTTACAGACACAAAGTGCACATTCATCAAAGTTGGGCTTGCCGTCTTTTATGTGCCCGAAGGGGCAAAAATCTTCATTGGCGGGGCCCTTGACAATTAAGCTGCCATTTTGGGGAAAACTTTCCGGCATGGAACACCAGGGGCAGCGCATGTTGCAGCCTTGCAAGTGGTAGACCAAGCGATTGCCCGGCCCGTCTTGGGAAAAATTGAAACCTTTATTTATTACCTTCAAATACATAAATTATATCTGCTTCTTTTCAAAAAATCTTTTCTCTGCTCCGCATAGGGGGCAGGTCCAGCTATCGGGCAAACTTTCAAAATCTTCTTCACCTTCATAAATATAACCGCAAAGGGCACAGACCCACTTTTCATTTGAGGATTCTGCTTTTGTGGGGCTATCGGCTTTTACCGGTGTCTGAATAGTTTGCGCAGGGGTATAGTGTAAGCCCGTAAGTTCAAACAGGGCCTCCCGTGCCGGGGCCTTAAGCCTTTGATGGTATTCACTGTAAAGGACCGGCGCACCTTGGCCCGTCCAAGCGTCCTCAACGGTGGCAGTGATTATATTGTGGGTAGACATGATTCTTATATCTTCAACCTTGCAACGCAAAAAAGCACTTGCATCAATAAGATAGGGGAGCCCGTCTTTAAGCTTATGCTTAACAAAACTCCATTTATCGATATCGCGGCCCGAACGCAAGCCAAAATTCGCAATAATTTTCGGGTCGACATCTTGGTTTAAAACAGAAACCGAAAATTCACCGGTTTGGCGTATAAGCCCGGTAGTGAAATTGTTGTTCATACTGCAAAAAATGATGTGGGGCGGCGTGCTACTGGTCGCTTGAATAAAAGCATCTACGCAAGAACCGCCGAAAGTATGGTCATCTTTTTTTGCCCCTATAATGTAAACTCCGTTGGAAATGTGATTTAAGGCCGTAAAATCCAAGCACAATCAATTCCTTCCATAAAAAATATTGTAAAAGCTTTTAACCGGCTTTTGAATATAAAAATTCTTCTAAAAACACTTGGTTGGCACCCAAGTCAACCTCTAAAACAGCCTGGCCTTTTTTGTAGGCATCCTTCCAGGTGCCGTCAATCGGAATGCGAGCTTGTTCGATTTCAAAGGTTCGATAGTAAAACATGCCTTTTACCGAAAGTGCGGTCAAGTCTGCGGGGCTGAGATCTGTTTCAACAAGCGGTAAAATTTCTTTTGCAAGCGGAATCAATTTTGCCGGCCCGGCCTGTGAAGCTTTTTCAAACAAAGAAGTTAAAACTTTTCTTTGGCGGTAGGTGCGCATGAAGTCAGAGTCAAGGTATCTGATGCGGCAATACCAGAGGGCCTCCGTACCGTTTAAGTGTACACTTTCGCCGGCCTGAACATTTTGAAAAAATTCTTCGCGTAGATTTGCGGCCTCTTTTTCCGTAACCTCCACATCAACCCCGCCCAATGAATCAACAATGCTCATAAAGGCTTCAAAGTCGACCAGGGCATAGCTGTCTATCGCAACATTGAAATTATACTCAATCGTGTCAATAACATAACGGGCACCGCCGTAGGTGCAAGAGGCATTGAGCTTGGCATAGGTTTTGTGCTGGGGCAAGGTTAGCCATATGTCACGCATAAAAGAAGTAAGTTTGATTTTTTTGTTTTTTGTGTCTATTGAAAACAAAACCATGGAATCCGAGCGGGAGGCAATGTCTTTGGCTCTGGCGTCAATTCCAATCAAAAGCACATTAAAAACATCTTTGTCGCTGTACAATTCGTTTTTATCAACATAAACATTGTTTTTACTGCCACCGCTATTATAGTCGGTTTTTTGCATAAGAAAGAAAATATAAGCGGTAAGACTTGCAAAAAATAAAGCCAAGATTAAAATTAAGGCGAAAAAAACTTTTA
>JAAYSC010000035.1 GCA_012524025.1 Clostridiales bacterium
CAACAAAAGCAAAGTATAATTGTTGTGCGGTTAAGCCTGACCGCAGTCAGACTTAACCCTTGACTGCAATGAAGTTAATGATTCTTTTTGCAAGGTATATTTTGCCAACGTTTACTTGACACATACGTTGCCTTGAGGATAATTGACAGCTTTGCCCTTTGCGTGATATATTTAATGTGTCAAATTCCAAAATGGAGTGATGCTTATGTTAGAACAATTAAGGACGGGTAAAAATTTTAACAGCGACGACAATGTTAAGATTTGCCAACCTCATTTAGTCAGCATGGGTGACAATGTTTCATTTTATTACGGCGTTTACATTGAACCTTGTGACAAGGAAATTACAATAGGTTCAAATACACATTTTGCCCCCTACTGTGTAATCTACGGGCCCTTAAGCGTTGGGGACAATTGTGCAATCGCGGCCCATGTCACCTTGGCCAGCGTGGCACACTCTCACGCCGACCCAAACCGCCCCATGGTTGAGCAAGCGACGGATCAAAGGAAAATTATTATCGAAGATGATGTTTGGATAGGCGCAAATGCTGTTGTTACGCCCGGTATCACAATAGGCAGGGGCAGCATAATAGGAGCAGGAGCTGTTGTTACAAAAGATGTTGAGCCTTATTCAGTAATGGGCGGTGTCCCTGCAAGGCTCATAAGGAAAAGAAAGTAAAGAGGAGGCTTTTTCATGGAAAATTTTGACCTTATTGTTATAGGTAGCGGTGCCGGTTTGATTATGACCCAGGCGGCTCTTATGAATGGGCAAAAATGTGCATTGATTGAAAACTCAAAATTTGGCGGTACCTGCCTGACCAGGGGCTGCATACCTTCAAAAATGTTGGCTCATCCGGCCGATATGATTCGCGAGGCAGAAGACGGTGAAAAAATCGGCCTGACTTTTGAAAAACCTAAGTTTGATTGGGAAGTTATATCCAAAAGAACCTGGGCTCAAATCAATTACAGCCAAAAATTAGAAGAAGGCCTTAGAGAAGCCAGGGGTCTGCGTGTCTTTAAAGGCAATGCCGAATTCACCGGCAAGAAAACTATAAGAGTAAAATTTGAAGACGGTTCTTATTCAAAGGAAATCAGCGGTAAAAAAATAGTAATAGCGGCCGGGGCACGAACTTTTGTCCCCCCAATTGAAGGGATTGACCAAGTTGATTACCTAACATCGGAATCTTTTTTCGGTGATAAGTACCCAAGCAAGCCTTGGGAAAGCCTTATCATTGTCGGCGTCGGCGCGGTTGGAGCCGAATTTGCCCACATTTTTTCAGCCTTTGGAACAAAAGTTACGGTTATTGAAAGAAACCCGGTGATTTTAAAAAGCGAAGAAAAAGAAGTCAGTGAGTTTGTGGCAAAGCATTTTGAAGCCAAGGGCATAGATGTTTTGCTTAACAAAAACACAACTTCAATCAGTCAAAAAGACGGCCTTAAAACCCTTGAATTAGAAGATCTGATAAGCGGTGAAAAAACGAGCGTAAGTGCCGAAGAAATCCTTTTCTCGCCCGGTGTACGCTCCAATGCTTCTTCCTTGAAATTAGAGAATACCGATATAAAAACCGATGAGGGCGGTTGGATTATAACCGACGAATATTTAAGAACATCACAAAAAGATGTATACGCTATCGGTGATATAAACGGCAAATTCATGCTGCGCCACAAGGCAAATTATGAAGCCGAAATTTTAATGCACAACCTTTTTAGCAAAGAAAAGAAAAAGGCTGCCTGTTACAGTGCGGTACCCTGGGCGGTTTTCACCTGGCCGCAAGTTGCCCATGTGGGTATGACCGAAGCCGAGGCAAAGGCGCTTGGGTTAAAATGCTATGTGGGTTATAACCATTATTCACAAATAGCAACGGGCTTTGCTTACGGCATAAAGGAAGGCACTGTTGATGACGGTTTTGTTAAAATTGTGGTAGGTGAAGAAAAGAATATTTTAGGCGTTCACATTGTCGGTCCCCAAGCCGCCATATTGGTTCAACCCTTTGTTTATTTGATGAATGCCGGCTACAAGTGCAACAAGCGCAAGATGATGAAAAAAGACAATATTTTTGTCTGCCCATCCCTTGGCGGTTTCGCACCTATTGAAGATTCAATGGTTATTCACCCCGCCATGAGCGAATTGACGGCTTGGGCACTTGAAAACATTCATTGGCACGAATAAAACATTTTTTTGGGAAGGTGCACAATCATGAGCGATTATTTAGCAAAACGCCAAATTGATGCCTTGCGAAAAATATTAGGCCTTGCAATAAATTTCCCCGCCTTACTTTCCAAGGGAAGTATAATCAAGGTTTTTACATCTTTGTTCTTAATTTCCCAATTGGCTTTTTCTGTTTTGTTTGATACACCGGTTAAGCCAAGCGGTCCCCTGCTTGACATGAGTAAATTTCAATTGACTTGGTCTGACGAATTTGAAACCGGCGAGTTTGATAAAACTTTTTGGTCCGGCCACTATTGCTGGGGGGACGACGGCACTTGGCCGCGTGACACCGCTTTTTGGAACCGCGGGCAAGTGAGTTTTAGCGATGGGAACCTAATTATTAAGGCATCTTACTTGGAAGACGGCCCCAAAGGGCCGCAGGGGCCCCAAGGCCCTGCTTACTATTCGTATGGGATGGATACCAACCCTTACACGGACGGCCCCTCAAAACCGGGCTTTGAGCAGCTTTACGGCTATTTTGAAATCCGTTGCATTTTACCCCAAGGGCCCGGGCTCAACCCGGCTTTTTGGCTTTTGAGCGACGGTATGTTCGACAGCGATGAAGGTTTGACCGACGGGGGTATAACAGGGGCGGAGATTGATGTTTTTGAAAGCAAAACCTCTAAAAAAGAGCTCTTGATTCACAAAAATTCCGTCTACCACACAATTCATGTGGACTCTTATGAAGAATATCACCGCTCTGAAATGCAGGGGCATTTTTATGCCGACCGTCCCCGCGAAAAGTATAATACTTATGGCCTGGAATGGAATGAAGATGCTTATATTTTTTACATCAACGGTGTTGAAACTGCCAGAACGGATTTTGGCGGTGTTTGCCAAGTCCCCTTGTACCTTATAATTTCTTTGGGGGTGGACACAAATATTGTTGACAACAAGAATATGCCGGCAAAATTTATAATCGACTATGTTAGAGCCTATCAATACAAGCACTTACTGTAAAAACCTAAAATCAAAAATCGCCTTCTAAGAATTTAAGAAGGCGATTTTTGATTTTTATTTTATTCTTCAATAGCGGCCTTGGCGGTGTTTATCTCTTTAATGATATCCATGTCAAATTTAGCTTCCCGCTCATATGTATATAGCCCGTTTTGCTCTTGCTCGATATCATAAAGTTGAGTGTAACAAAAACCGAGTATCTTCTTGTTATTGAGCAAGGCCAGAGTCAATCCCCTATACCTTTCAAAAAATTCTTCTTCGGTTTTGGGCCCTTGCCCGTAACCCCAACCGTCTGTCCTGCCCGGGCTCCATAAAATGCCACCGTACTCGCTTACAAAGACAGGCTGACCCTTGTAAACCTGCCTTATTCGTCCTTCATTATGGTTGACCTTGTCAAACAAGACCCCTTCTTCTGCCAGAAGATCATAATGTTCTTTAAAAATTTTAGGGTCTTGTTCATAGTCATGCACATCATAAATATCTGTTTTAACATGGTAGTTGCCGCTGGTGTCAATGCAAGGCCTGGTTGGATCCAAAAGTTTGGTTGTTTCATAAACAAGCTTAATGAGATCGTCGTTTTGACGGCGACCATCATAATCCCAAGTTTCGTTGAAGGGGCACCAACCTACAATTGAAGGGTGATTAAAATCGCGTTCCATTACTTCGCACCATTCGGGCAAAACGGCGTGAATGGCTGCGGGATTTGAATAATCAAGCCCCCAGTTTGGGTATTCACCCCAGACTATGTAGCCCATTTTGTCACAGTGGTAAAGAAATCGGGGTTCAAAAACCTTTTCATGAAGCCTGGCGCCGTTAAAACCGGCTGCCATTGAAATTTCAATATCTTTTTTAAGGTCTTCATCAGAAGCTGCCGTATAAATACCATCGGGGTAAAAGCCTTGGTCTAAAACAAGCCTTTGGAATATAGCCTTATCATTTATTAAAAATTTACCCTCTTCCAAGCGCAAATCACGCAGACCGAAATAACTTTTAACCTTATCTTGGCCGTAGGTCAACTCAAGGTCATAAAGGCGGCCTTGGCCGAGTTCCCACAGGTGTTTTTCCGCCAGTGCAAGGTTTATATTTAGCAGGCCACCAGAGCTTTGGGCCCTTGCTTGACCCACAAGCCTGCCTTCATAAAAAGCTTTTGCTACAAATTCACCTTTGCCCACTAATTGAGCACTTACTGTTAAGGATGAGTTTGCGGGGTCCGGGTAATATTTTACCGATTCAATATAATCAAGGGACAAAAATTCAAGCCATACCGTTTGCCAAATGCCCGTTGTTCTGGTGTAATCGCATGCATGGGAGTTATATTTTTCACTCTGCTTGCCTCTTGGTACCAAGGGGTTTCTTATATCATCAAGCGCACAAAGAGTTATTGTGTTCTTGCCCACTTTGGCAAAAGGGTCTATGTCAAAGGAAAAGGGACTATAACCGCCCTTATGGCTGCCGACAAAGGCGCCGTTGATGTAAAGAAAACTTTCATAATCAACCGCACCGAAGTGCAAAAACACCTTGCCCGCCAAATTATCTTTAGTTAGGTCAATTTCACGCCTATACCAAACGGAGTTCAAAAAGTCCTTGTTTTCTATGCCCGACAGTTTGCTTTCAGGACAAAAGGGAACAAGGATTTTGTCTTTGAGCTTTTCTGCCTTGTAGAGCTTTCTATCCCTCCCGCTCATGGAAAAATCTGTTTCAAACTCCCAAACCCCATTTAGATTAAGCCAGTTTTCCCTGTAAAATTGGGGGTTGGGATGTTCCGGGCGGGCCTGTTTTATTTTGTTCATATTATTCACCCTTTCAGTTCTTTTTTTCAAAATAATGGGCTTCAAGCATAGCGCATAGGCAATGGTAGAAGGGCAACATCAGTTCTTGCGCCATAAAAGTTTCTTTTTGGGGCACCGGGATGCAAAGTGTGCAAAGTTCGCCCATTTGGCCCGAATAAGCCCCTGTGATTCCAATGCTTTTTCGCCCCAGTGCGTTTGCCGTTTTAATGGCATTGACAACATTTTGTGAATTGCCCGAAGTGCTCAAGGCAAGCAGAAGGTCGGGTGAGTTTTTTGCGTAGCCCCAAACCTGCTGGGCAAAAACAAGGTCCGACGAGCTGTCATTTGCTATTGCTGTAATAAGGGCGGTATGGGTTGTAAGTGCAATGGCAGGCAAGGCATTTTGCAGGCCTTGTGCCAACCCCAAGCCCTCTTCTTGCCCCTGAAACTTTGCAAGTTCATCGGAGCTTAGTTTTCTTGCCGACAAAAAGCCCTTCATGAGTTCACCGACTATGTGTTCACTGTCCGCCGCCGAACCGCCGTTGCCACAGACCAGAAGCTTACCACCGGCGTCAAAACATTGGGTCATGAGTTCAAAAGCGGTTTTGATTTTATTTTCAAGGCTTTCAAAGTCCGGAAAACGCGCAAGGAAATCGTTTAATATTTTATCTTTTTTTGCCATATTTCCCTCCCCTATTCATTAAGCGCAACACCAAGGGCTGCGTAATCACCGATACTGTCCCCCAAGGCCGCGGGTAAGACTTCACAAACCGAAAGCGAAAAAGGCAGGGCTTCCGCCTTCAAGGCCTTGTTCATGGAATGGGCCAAGAGTTGACCCGAGCGTTCGTATATGCTGCCGATTATTATGGCTTGCGGGTTTAAGATATCAATCAAGACCGATAGACCGCGGCCTAAATACTCGCCGCAAATTTCATAAACCTTCAAAGCCAAGGGGTCACCGTTTTTTGCATGGTCAGCTATTGATTTGGCGGTGACCTTTTCTAAATCATCAAGTGTTTTGCAATAGGCCGGCGGGGTGCCTTTTTTTATGTTTTCTTGAGCCAGGGTTTGCCCCAGCCTTGCTATTCCCCCACCGCTGCAAAAACCTTCGAAAGAGCCGGCCTTGCCATAGCCCATGGGGCCGTCCTCGGCCAACCTTATGTGCCCCACTTCGCCCGCCATGTCATTGGTGCCGCTATAGAGTTTACCGTCTAATATGAGCCCTGCACCCATGCCCGTCCCAAAAGTTAAAAAAATCAAGTTGCTGTAACCCTTGCCTGCGCCAAAACGCCATTCGGCCAAGGCACAGGCATTGGCGTCGTTTTGAAGAAAAGTTTTAACCCCAAAGCGATCTTCAAGCAAGTCAACCAAGGGCACCCCGTCCCAATCGGGTAGGTTGGGCGGGCTGTATATAATGCCGGCCACACTGTCAAGCGGGCCGCCGCAACTGATACCGATAGAATATAGGTCGCTGCTTTTAAGAGCGTTTGCCTCAAGCAAGCCTTCACAAGCGGCAAAAATATCACCCAAGACCGCCCGCCACCCGCGCGCTTGCTTGGTTTCAAAAGTGCGTTTATCCTTTATGAGCTTTTGCGGTTTATCCCTGTTTGACCTTTCAGCCAAGACGACCGCACATTTAGTGCCGCCGATGTCAATCCCCAATACATATTCACTCAATTTTGTCACCTCATACTTTCTAACAGATTATAGCATGTCAAGGAAGTCTTTCAAAGAAAAGAAGAAAAAATAAAATCTATATTGACATTCATCTATATAGTGTTATAATCATTTATAGATATTCTTCTATATTGATTTGTGGAGGTGGTTTTAACCATGATAACTTACTCATCGGTCTTCAAGGTTTTGTCTGACAACATTCGCTTGCAAATAGTGGCTATGCTTAATAAAAATGACCTTTGCGCCTGCAAGATTTTAGAAAGCTTTGAAATAAGTCAACCCACCCTTTCCTACCACATGAAGGCGCTTTGTGATAGCGGTTTGGTTCTGTCACGCCGTGAAGGCAACAGAACTTGGTATTCGTTAAATAAAGAAAACTTGGCCGAAACAGCAAGTTTTTTAAGTGCGCTTTCTTCCGGTGGCAGCGTTGAAAGAAAATGTGATGAAGAAAACTGAAATTAAAATATTTGGAGGAAATATTATGAATAAGAAAGCAAAGCAAGACAATACGGCCTTAAAATTTATTGTTCCGCTCTTGATTGTTGTAGCGGTTGTGGCCATCGGCCTTTTTAAACTTGTCCCCAACATAACCCGGGGGTCGGCGCCCGAAAGTTCTGCTTCGGACCTTAACCCCGATTTTGCTTATGAAGTCAAGGGTAGCTTTGATATTGAAAAGCTCAAGTCTTACAATTTACCCATTATTATTGAGTTTGGTGCCGACTGGTGCCCCCCTTGCCAACAGATGGCCCCAATAATTAAAAGCCTTAACGCAGAGCTGCAAGGCAAGGCCATAATCCGTTATGTTAATGTTGATAAGGTAGAGGTGAAGGGTTATAACTTTCAGTCCATCCCCACGCAGTTATTTATAAATGCCGATGGTAGCCCCTATGTTCCTACACAAGCCTCACCCGTTGCGGTAGATATGTTTGCCGACAGGGACACCAACGAACATGTTTACACACTGCACACAGGTGTGCTTACACGCGAAAACATTCTAACAATTTTTAAAGAAATGGGGATGGAGTAAAATGCAAGCTTTAATTAACACTTGGTTGGAATCATTGTCCTCGGTTATATCAAGCAACATATGGCTGGCCCCCCTCTTGGCACTTTTGGCCGGGGTCTTAACCTCTTTCACCCCTTGTTCGCTTTCTTCAATCCCCCTTGTTATCGGCTATGTGGGCGGAACGGGCCAAAAGGATTCTAAAAGAGCTTTTGCCCTTTCGGCTACCTTTGCGGTTGGCATGTCGGTCACCTTTACTGCACTGGGTGTCGCGGCTTCTTTGCTGGGTAGGTTTTTACAGGGTGCCGGCGGAAGGGTTTGGTACCTTGCCCTGGGTGTCTTAATGGTCTTAATGGCCCTACAAACTTGGGAGATTTTTAATTTTATCCCTTCCACCAACGCAATCAGCAAAAATAAAAAACGCGGCTTTATAGGTGCTTTATTGGCCGGTATTTTAGGCGGTCTTTTTGCTTCGCCTTGTTCAACCCCGGTCTTGGTTGTTTTGTTGGCCTTTGTTGCCAAAGAAGGCAGGATTGCCATGGGCGTTTTGCTTTTGCTGCTTTATTCGCTGGGCAACAGCTTTTTGGTCTTGGTGGCCGGCACTTCGGTGGGCTTTGTAAGAAAGCTTTCTGCCAATGAAAAATACGGCAAGTTCAGCAAGGCTCTAAACATTGTTATGGGGTTTTTCATTTTACTGATCGCTTTTTACATGTTCTATTTGGGCTTTTAAAACCGTTAAAAACGAAAAGAAAAATTCAGCGCCTTATCTTTTGGGAAAAGGCGCTGAATTTATTTTTTAAATTATATTTTCTGTCAGGTAAAATCACGGCCAAGCTTTTGCGGCAAAATCATTTTATCAAAACTTTCTTGCATGAGTGCATCAAGCCCTTTCACGGCCAAGCGTTTGTCATTTGCGCCCATGGGAACTTCTTCAATCAAGTCGGCCCTAAAACTTTTGGTTGGTATTTCATTTAAAATATAATCGGTTGTTTTAAAGACCGGATAGGCTGTTTGGGCCGTGCAGACGGGTTCTTGAGTTTTTTTGATGCAGTCATAAAAATGTTTTAGTTTATTGTAATAGCCTTCAAAATTTGAACCTATTATTCCAAAATCAACACTCTGCCCTTCAAGCTCACCGACCAATCTGTCGTCTTTGGTCCGCCACATTTTCCCTTTTTCAAAATTGTATTCTATAATCGGGTCATCTGTCCCCTCACAGCTGTGCGACACAACCACGAAAACTTTGGTGTCGAGCGAATTGTGATTTGGTACATCCAAATCCACAAAGGCCGTGTCAAAGGTTTCAATATCAAAGGCCTTATAGGTTTCCGCTTCGATATTTGAAGGCATGGCCGACTTTTCCAAACTGTCACCCAGCATAAATAAGGGGTTGTGCAGATAGTGGGCCGTAGCGTTTGACAAAACGCTGTCACACACAAAGGCACCTTTGGAATCTTTGAGTTTGCCCGCCCAGTCGTTGCGGGCATAGTAAGAATAGCCGCGCGGCCACCTGACAATGGCCTTTAAGCTGATGGGTGCCCCCCACAAGCCGTCAATAATTTGCTTTTTAGCTTTTAGGATGGCGGGTGAGAAAGACCATTGAAAGCCTATTAAGTTTACAAGTTCCGGATACTTTTGTGCGCTTTCAAGCATCTGCCTTGCTTCTTGGTCACTTGCGCAAAGGGGTTTTTCACATAAGACATGCAAGCCCTTTTCCAGTGCTTGTGTGAAATGGTCGGCATGAAATTGTATGGGGCTTGAACAAACCAAGGCGTCGGCAGTGTGGCCGGCTGCAAAAAACTCTTCCAAGGTGTCAAAAACAGCCTTGTCTTCAAATTCGTCAAAGGCCGGGCTGTCCTTGGCATAGGGGTCAATGGCAGTCACTATCTCATACTCATCTTCCATATTGTCCGCCGTCATAACGAAACCGGCACCGTAACCGCCGATGGCTTGAATAATAAGTTTAATTTTTTCAGGCATTTTTAGCGCTCCTTATGTGTTCTTTTACAAGTTCCAAGTTTTTAAGGGAATTGCCCAAAACCGGCCAGGCATGAGTTTCTATTACAAGGTCAACGCTTGGCATATCCCTGTATAGGTCACTTATCTGGGATTGCCAGTCGATTTCGCCCTCACCCAAGGCAACCCAGCGGTGTTCCTTGCCCTGCCCTTTTGAATCTTTTATGTGCACATTGGCTATGTGCTCTTTTAAGCCTTCATAAGCTTGCTTGTAGGGCAAACCGCTGGCCGCATGGTAATTGCCGGGGTCCCAATTAAGTTTAAGGCCCGTATTGGCCAAGTCTTTGTGCAAACGGCTGATATTTTCGTAAGTATCGTTGTAGCAGCCCATCTCATTTTCGGCAGCTATTATAATGCCGTGCTTTTGCCCAAGTAAGGCTGCTTGCCCCAGATAGTCCAAAACCTTTTCATAATCTGCCGGGGTGTCTTCGGGGCTGCGCTGAAAGGCAAACACAATAATTTTGCCGACTTCAAATTCCTTAGCCAGCTCAATGGTTTTTGCCAGATTAGCCATTTGGCTTTCTGCTTGCGGGCTGTCAAGTTTACATTTAAAGGTCCCCGGTGAAAGGGCCGTAATCTCAAAGTCGTAATCATCTATCATATCTTCCAAGAGTTCTTTGGTGTCATCATCAAAGAAAGGTACTCGCCCGGAAAGAGTGTTGCGCAATTCAAGCCTTTTAAGTCCCAGAGCGGCCGCAGCCCCCAGGGCAAAGGGAAGGTTTAAGGCTAATTCATCGGTAACTATGCCCAAATTCATAAATACAAACCCCTTTTCTAAAATAAGTTCATTTATCTTCTGTCAAAAACCACACAGTGGGAAGCCCGGCCCGCCCTTAAAAGAGCAGCACATTTGCCACAAGTTGTGCAGAGTTTTTTAGCAGGCGGCAGCTCATTTTTCATAATTTCTTTGGGATAATTTGGCCTGGCCAAGCTCATCCTGCCAAGGCCCACCAAACTGCAGCGCCCATGGGCAATTTCGCCCGCAGCCGCATAAGGGATAAAATTTCGCAAATAAGAATAGCCCGTGCCCACAACCGGGGTTGATCCCAAAGCTTCTTGCAAACTTGCAATTACACCAAACATGCGGGAAACACCCAGGAGAGGATTTTCATCTTTTTCCACATCGTTGGGGCGGTTTACAAAGGAATTGTAATAGGGCGAACCGGTGGTAATATTAAAAATACCGACCCCTTTGGCCTTGAGTGCCTTTACAAGGCGGATACTTTCACCCAAGTCGGGCTGCATGTAGTCATCAGAGCTACAAGCAAATCCTCCCGGCAGTGCGTCAAAGCCGTTTAGGCGGCTCCCAATAATAAAGCCGGGGTCCGCCGCACTGCGCACGGCTTCAACACATTCAAAGAGCAGGGCGGCTCGGTTTTCAAAACTGCCGCCATACTTGCCCTTTCGCTCATAGGCCGACAAAAGTTCGCTCAACAAATACCTGTGGCAACATTTGATATCAACACCGTCAAAACCGGCTTCTTGAGCCATAAGCGCGGCCTTTGCAAAAACTCCCGGTAAAGAGTCAAGGTAGGCATCGCTTACAGGTTCTAAATCTTCCGATATATTGTGCCTTTTATCAAGCTCTTTGTGATGGTAGGCAATTATAGGTTTTGGCAGGCCTTCAGGCTTGGAAAAACGCCCTGAATGGGTAAGTTGCATAAGCAACTTGGGTTCAAAACCATTGCTTTTTAGGCCTTGAAGTTTAACTTCTTCTATAAGCTTTTTAAAACCTTCCAGGTTTTCTTTATTAATTAAAAGCTGATTGGGCCCTGCCCTGCCTTGGGGCAAGACACTTACCGCCTCAAACCAGATAAGGGCTGACCCACCCTTGGCAAAGCCTTTGTAGCGCTCTGTAACAAGCCGCGACACACTGCCGCCCGGGCCGGCGTCACTGCCTTCCATGGGGTGGACGCAAAACCTGTTTTTAAGCTCATAACCATCAAGCTTTAAGGGTTGGGAGAGAATTTCAGTGCTTTGGCTGAAGCGTAAATCAAAGCCTTCTGCTTGGCAGTAAGCTTCCAGGGCTTGCAGTGATGCGAAGTTAAATTTCAAATTCAATCCCCCACAACTAACAAAAACTTTAAAATAATTTGCCTGTAAATAATAGCACTTTTAAGCTTGGCTTTCAATTAGATTGAAAAAAGTCCGCCCAAAATGTATAGTAATAATATACTTTTAACTTTATGAGGGGTGACGAATATGAGCAAGTCAAAAGTGGCCATAGTAACCGGTGCTTCCAGAGGGATAGGGCAGGCTGTAGCCATAAATTTGGCAGGCCGCGGTTATGACATTGTAAGCCTGGGCAAATCAAGCCTTGAAAGGGCCCAAGCGGGCTTGGATGAAATTAAGGCCGTCGGCGGCAGGGTTTCTTATGTTCAGGGCAGTTTGGCCGACGAAGAGGCAAGAGCCGCCCTGCTGCAAAAGGCTCAAGGCATGGGTTTGGTTGAAGTTTTGGTTAATAACGCAGGGATGGCACCTCGTCAACGCCTGGATGTGCTTGGAATGACCGGTGAGAGCCTGCGTGAAGTGCTTGACACCAATTTAATCGGCACTTTTTTATTAACACAAAGTGTGGCCAATTTGATGGTTCAAGAAAAGTCTAAAAACAGCGACTATTTCCCTTCCATTGTAAATATATCTTCAATTTCGGCCTATACCGTTTCGCTCAACCGTGCCGAATATTGCCTTTCAAAAGCCGGGATCAGTATGATTACAGACATTTTTGCTGCCCGCCTGGCTGAATTTGGCATCCCGGTGCATGAAGTTCGCCCCGGTATTATCCTAACCGATATGACTCAAGGCGTCAGGGAGCATTATGAGGGCTTGATAAAAGAGGGTTTGCTGCCAATTAAGCGAATGGGTAAGCCCCAAGATATTGCTCGGGCTGTTGAAGTTTTAACCGACGGCAGCCTTGATTATTCCACCGGGCAGGTTATTGATGTTGACGGCGGTTTCCATATAAGACGGCTATAGTCGGGGGGTAAAAACTTTTGGATGAAAATATAAAAATCGGTAAATTCAATCTGAAGCAGCGCATTTATGACACCATTGTTGTGGGTAGCGGTGCGGCTGCCTTTGCCTGTGCCCTTCATTTGCAAAAATATGAGCAAAATTTTTGCTTAGTGACCGAAGGCTTGGGGATGGGAACATCTCGCAACACCGGGTCGGACAAGCAAACCTACTACAAGCTTTCGCTTGCCGGCAAAAAGCCGAACAGTGTAAGGCAAATGGCTCAAGACCTTTTTGCGGGTGCTTGCATGAATGGTGACACCGCCCTTTGCCAGGCAGCCTATTCCGCAAAAGCTTTTTACAAGTTGGTTGACTTGGGTGTCCCCTTCCCAACAAATGAATATGGGGAATATGTGGGCTACCAAACCGACCATGACACAAGCCAAAGGGCTGTGTCGGCCGGTCCGCTCACATCGCGTTATATGGTAGAATGCCTGCAGGCCGAGGCCATGAAAAAGGGCCTGCAAGTTTTTGACAATGAATATGTAGCCAAGCTACTGGTAAAAGACGGAAAAATTAAAGGTTTTATAAGCATAAAAAATGACTGCACCGATGACCTTTCGGATGCTTTGACACTTTATAGGTGCCAAAATCTGGTCTTGGCCACCGGGGGCCCCGCGGGCCTCTACCGCGACAGTGTTTACCCCCCTTCCCAAAGCGGCGGGATGGGCTTTGCCTTTTTGGCCGGAGCCCGGGGTGCCAACCTCACCGAATGGCAGTACGGCCTGGCTTCAAAAACTTTCAGATGGAACCTTTCGGGCAGTTATCAACAAGTTTTGCCAAGATATTTTTCACTTGATGCAGACGGTAAAGAGCACGATTTTTTAAGAGATTCTATGACAGACAAAGAAATTCTGACTTATACCTTCCTCAAGGGTTACCAATGGCCCTTTGATGCCAAAAGAGCCCAAGAGGGGTCTTCAAGAATAGACATTGCCGTTTATGAAGAAATTTTGGCAGGTAGGCGGGTTTTCTTGGACTATAGAAAAAACCCCCTGGGCCACGATTTTGACTTTTCACTAATCAGCCAAGAGGGGCATAAATACTTGGCAGAAGCCCACGCCTTGCTGCCGACCCCCATAGAGCGGCTTAAAATGTTAAACAAGAAGGCCTATAAACTTTATAAGGACAATGGCATAGATTTAGAAAAAGAAGCTTTGGAAATCAGTGTCGCGGCCCAACATTGCAACGGCGGGCTGGCTGTGGATATGAGTTGCCAAACCAATGTAGAAGGCCTTTTTGCCATAGGTGAGGTCGCAGCTACCTTTGGCGTTTACCGCCCCGGCGGCAGTGCCTTGAACGCAACCCAAGTTGATGCAATGCTGGCAGCTCAATATATTAAAGGCAAAAAAATAAACATTTCTGATTTAGGTGAAGATTTTGACTTTAGTGAGGCAGAAGAATTCTTAGGTTTTTGCCTTGCTTTGTTGCAGGGTTCAAGTAAGCCCACAGACTACATGAGCCGCTTACAGGCCAGGATGAGTGACTGCGCGGCTTTCATAAGGGACCCCCTAAAAATACAAAAAGCGTTGGAAAAGTGCCAAGAAGACCTTGATAGTATCAAAAGCAGCGGCAACCCCGGCAAACCCTTGCCCCTTGCCTTGCGTGAACATGATTTGCTCATAACCCAGTTTGTTTATCTTGCAAGCATGTTAAAATACATTGATTTGGGCGGTTCATCAAGGGGTTCTTTTATAGTCCGTCGGTCAAAAAAGTTTGAAGAGCCGAAAAAGACCGAGCTTAATGAAAAGATACTTCAAGTCGGCTTAAAAGAGGGTGCTTGCGCCTTTAAGTCTGTCCCTGTCCGCCCGTTGCCGCAAGATGAAGTTATGTTTGAAAGTTTACTTAATAAAATTTAGGGCATAAAATAAAAAGGCAGCCTGATTTGAGGTCAGGCTGCTTTTTTTTATAAAGTGATTTAGATAAATTTTGCTATATCATCCATTTCTTTGCGGTCTTTGGCCTTTGCTTCGCTACCCTCTTGCGCATAACCCAGACAGATTACGAGCCTTACACGCCTTTCACCTTCGATGTTAAGAATTTTTTTCAGTTTCTTTTCATTGAACCAACCTATGATACAGCTTGAGAGGCCCAGTTCCGTTGCGGCCAAGCACAGCTGCGCTGTTGCCAAGCCGATATCAATTTTTGCAAATTGTTCTTGGTCGATTTTATCGGCCATTTTAGAGCATAGCTCAACCTGCCCCTGGGTTATGACAATAAAGGCCGGACATTTAGAGGTAAATTCATTCATACTCAGTTCTTGCAAGCAGGCTGCAACTTTTTTAACCATTTCATCTTGGGTTATTGCGATAAAGTTCCAAGGTTGTGAGTTACAGGCAGAAGGTGCGAGGCGTGCGGCTTCAAGGCATTTTTCAAGCAAGGCTTTTTCTACCTTTTGGTCCGAATAATTTCGACAACTTTCTCTTTTGGATATAAGCTCAAAAAAGCTTTTCATAGGCCTCCCCCCCCCCTCTTCTTATTTATGGGCGCCAATTATAAAACCGTTGCTCTACCTGTTTCTTGATCTATTTCTAATGCACCGTTTTCGTAGTCCACTAAAATACCTGCATCTGTTGAATCTACAATTCCATCCCCATTCACATCCGCCGCCTTGTACAAAACAACATCTTCAAGGGGATCCCAAAAGACAATAATGTTTTCAACATCAGTAACTAACGACGCATCGTTTGAGTCAATTTGACCATCACCATTGAGATCACCGTAAACTAAAATTTTATAGGTGTCTACAACTTCACCGTTAATCAACACTTCCAAGTGAGAGCCTGTGCCTACACATCCGGGAAGAACAGGTGTAAACCTGGTTTCTGCGGCACCTGCATTTTTGATAATTCCGTCTAAGGAGTTAGTTCCCGGGTCTATGTTAAAGATGGTTCTGCTGACATTATCAACAATAGCTTTTGCGCCAATTTCTAAAGCGATACCCGGTCCGATACCCGTAACACTGGCCAAGCCGTTGTTTATGGCATATTCCTCGGCTTTTGAGCCTGTTGAACAATAGATAACAATATCATCACAGCCTTCAAAAGCATTTGCTTCGATGGTTGTTACACTGTCCGGTATAGCCAGGGCCGTTAGGTTTTCACAGTTGAAGAAGGCCCTTTCTTTTATTAATATAGCACCGTTTGGAATAACAACATTTTCAAGGCTGATGCAGTTAAAGAAGGCATTGGCCTCAATAGTTTCTATACTGGGCGGGATTACAACGGCCTTCAAGGCCACACAGTTATAGAAAAGATTGTTTCTGATGACATCAAGTTTGGAAGAGAGTTTAACAAATTCTAAATTTGAACAGTCGCTAAAGGCGCCAAAATCTAAAAACTCGACGCTATCCGGAATTATTATTTCCGTCAAAGAATTACAATCTTTAAAGGCAAAATAACCTATTCTCTCAACCGTTTCGGGGATTTCCACTTCTTTTAAAAGTTCACAACCCGAAAAAGCTTCGTTTCCCAAGGATTTTAAACCTTGGGGCAAGACGACGGTTTCAAGTTTTTCACAGCCTCCAAAAACGCCGTTTTCAAGCTCCGTTAAACCTTGGGGCAATTCTGCCGATTCTAATGCTATACAGCTATGAAAAGCTATGTTACCAAGTCGGCTTAGGCTGCTCGGCAGCTTTAAATTAAGAAGTGAGCCACAGCCCATAAAAGCAGCGTCCCCAATTGTTTCGAGTGAAGAGTTAAATTCGATTTGGCTTAATGAGTCACAGTACATGAAGGCTTCTGTCTCAATTTCCTTTAAATTTTCGGGCAAAACTAAATTGTCCAAACTGCTGCAACCCCAAAAAGAACCGTAAGCTATGGTTTCAAGCTCCGTGGAAAAAACAATCTCTTCTAAAGCTTCGCAACCGCTGAAAGCATAATACCCCATACTCGTCAGTGAATTCGGCAAAGTCAATTCGGTTAAAGAAACACAGCTTACAAAGGCATAGTCGGCTATTGATTCGAGTCCTTGACCTAAATCAAGAGTGACTAAACTTTCACATTCTTGAAAGGCAGAGTCGCCAATAGACTTAACTGTATCCGGCAAGCTTATTGATAAAAGAGCCTCACAACCATTAAAGGTTCCGTCTTCAATGGCAGTTATGCCGTTAGGTATATTAATGCTTTCTAATGAAGTGCAAGAAACAAAGGCGTATTCCCCCACAGAGTTTAGGGTCTGGGGTAAGCTAAGGGTTGTTAGAGAAGCGCAGTTAGCAAAGGCAAAGTCGCCTATGGTTTCAAGCCGGTCGGGCAGATTGACTTTTACAAGCTCATCAGTATAGCCAAATGCAAACTCTCCTATATGCAAGATGCCATCGGGCACAGTTATTTCTATAGTGCCTTCAATGTGATTATATTGAATTAAGGTGTCGCCCTCAATTTCAAAGACTTCTCCCCCATCGGCAAGTGCCAAAATAGGCAGAAGTGTCATTACCATTAGGGCCGCTAAAAAGAGAGAGCCTATTCTTTTCAAAGTCATCAAGTGTTCTCCTCTCAAACATTTATGTTAAGCTATTCAACCAAAAAGGCCACCCTGGACCCTATGGTGAAGGGTAACTCTATTTCATTTTCATACATGGTAAGGTTGGCAGGCATACCTTGGATTGTCTTTCCGATTATACTGCCGTGGAAGGTGGTATGTTCCCCCACCACCAGGACTCTTCCTTCGGGTGCATAGACTATGCCATGAACATGGGTGTTGGAAGTTGTAAAATCTATATCGCCGGTTTCGGAATAAAGGGCAATCGGCCTGTTGGGTGTGATGGAATTGTTACCGCCTCTAAAATTAATGTCGCCTTTAGCAAAAACACAGCCGTCGCCTCGGAAGGTATTGTTGAAATTAATGTTTCCATTCACATAAATCATACCTCCGTCCAAAGTACAAACGGGTGCCCCGCCGCTTATGGAAAGGTTGCCGTCGACATAAAGGTTACCTTTGACTATACAGCCCATGCTAATATGAACATCGCCCTTTTGCACCTTGGTATTACCTATAAAAGTAACTTTCCCTCCTTGGTTGCTTATTGAGGCTGCCGTTGGATTACTGGTCCAATGAGTGGGCATAACCTGGTCAACACAATCTGAGAAATCAGCCATGGGAACAAAATCGGCCCCCGGCACTAAGGCACCAACTGTGCAAGTCCAATCGTTAAAGTTAATGGATCCGCAGGCTTGTGCCGCTCCCATGATATAGCCTCGGCTTGGCCATAAACCAAGGGTCGAGTTTGAGTGAACGCTACCGTAGATATTGAAAACTCCACCTAAACCTAAGCCGCTCTTGGTGTCTCCATGAAATAATAGATAATCAAAAACCCCGCCGCCCGATTGAACACCCATGGCGGCCGTTGCTCTGGCGGCTAACTTTAATTTGTTGACACCCAAGATAGAGGCAAAATGAGTTTTTTCATCAAGCTGTGCCTGAACGGTAACCTGTTTATTGTCGTTGGAAAAGCTGACGGTTACACTCTCTTGCGAAAAGCCGTTTTTTTCCACATAAGAGCGGGCGGTGGCCCTAGCCTGGTTTCTGTCAGGCATATTGTAAATGGCTGCCAAGGCAGCAGCATCACAGGCTGTTTGCAACTGTGCTTTTTTAATGTTGTGAAGGCCGATATCAACCGCGAAGGCTGCAAAACCAAGCAAGAGAACCATGGCCGCCGCCATAAAAATTGAAACGGCACCTTCTTCACGCTTTAAAAAGTTTAAAAATTTCTTCATTTTTGCCCTCCTTTCCGGAGAGAGTGAAAGTTCTTTTATGTGTTTTCAATATCTTCTAAAGATTTCAGTGCAAGTTTGAACTGCTTGAGAGCTTCTTCCAAGAGTTCGTCTGTTTTGTTGACATGGTAGTTATGCAGGTGCAGGTGTTCGGCACGCTGCAAGTTGGCATTTAAATACTGTGCTTCCAGTTCCTTTTTTTCTTGGGCAAAGTCATAGGTTAATTTTGTGTTTTCTTCCCTGAGTTTTTCAACTTCGGCCGCCATGATTTCTTTTTCTTCTAAGCTGTGCTTTTTAAAAACTTCAACCTCGGCTACTTTTTCTTTCAGTTCCCTGTTTTCCGTAACCAGGTTTTTACAAAGTTCAAGTTTTGAAAACAGTGAATTGACTTGCCTGCGAAGTTCTTCGTTTTCTTTTTTTAAGTCGGCTGCCGCTGCCAGGGCTTCTTTGTTTTCTTCGGCTTCGGCCAAGGCTTTGCCGGCCTGTTCTTCCAAGAGGGCTAAATTTTCTTCCAAGGTTTGTTTTTCACGGTTTAAGAAGGTAAGGTTTTCTTTGTATTCCTCACTTTGTTGGTCAAATACCCTTTGGGCATTTGCCAAGTTAGTATTCAAGAGTGCAATATATTCGTCAACCTCACTTTTTTTATAACCTGCAAAAGCACCGGAAAAGCTGACAACCGCTTGAGCGGCTTCTGTTTCTGCTGCTTTGTCCTCTGCGTTTTCAATATTTTCTGTGTTTTCTGTCTTGTCTGTATGTTCTTTATTGTCTTTCATAAGCTACCTCGATTTTCTTTTAAAAGTTTAGTTGGTCGCCGATTTTCAAGTTTAAGTTTTGGGCAGTCCCGGCTGCAAGCTCTAAAATTTTTACACAGCCCTTAACCGGCTTGCTGACTTTATTGGGCGGCATTGAATGCTCTATAGCCAAGACCAAGCCGTTTTCCCCAATAAAAACAACATCAATGTCAAAACGCATGAAAAAGGTATGAATTGATTTGCATGGAACTATCAAAAGTGCTTGTTCGGCCGGCAGGAAGTTTTTGTACATCAGCCCCTTGAGCCGTTTAAGGAAGCTGTCGGCCAGGCTGATTTTTATAGCTTGGTCTACACCGTTTTTGCGCAAGGTCAGGTCTTGCCGGTTTGTAAGGGCCTTCTTTTTCATTTAAAACACCCCACCGCTAAATTCTCTCATTATATTTATAACTGTCGGACCCAAGAGCACTATAAACAAAACGGGAAAGATGAGAAAAACAAGCGGGATAAGAATCTTTACCGGGGCCTTCATCCCCTTTTCTTCCGCAATTTGTTTGCGGGTTACTCTCAATTGGGCCGATTGAATGCGCATAACATTAATGATGGGTATGCCCAACTGTTCTGCCTGGACCAGGGCTGAAACAAAGGTTTTAAGTTCGGGTATGTCGGAACTGTCTGCCATATTTTGCAGGGCCTCCCTTCGGGTACGGCCCATCTGAATTTCCCTATGAACCAACATGAGCTCATCAATGAAGGGGCCCGACAATTTTTCTGCCACCTTGACCAAGGCCAGGTCAAAACCCAGGCCGGCTTCAATGGAAACACCTAAGAGATCCATGGCGTCTGGCAATTGGTCACGAATTTTTTCTTGATGGCCGCTTACTTTAAAACGCAAAAAGAAGGTGGGCCCGGCCACGGCCACTGCCAAACCTATTAGGGCAATCAGTAATTTCGTGCTCAAGTCACCCGGTATAAAGAGGGCCAGCAGGGCAAAAAGCGCTAAAGCAGCCAACATAAAAACTTGTTTGAGGCTTGTGAATTCTTCTGCAGATATGAGTACCCCCGCCAGGCGAAGTTGGCGTTCGATTTGTTCCGCATTGTCACGCTTTTTTCTGGTCCTCACCCTACTCGTGTCGGCCGACCTTTTAAAAAGCTGCCTCATTTTTAAGAGATATTTTTGCAAATACCTTTCGTAAAAGCTTTTTTGCATTTGGTCTGCAAGTGAGTCACTTCCCAGCTGACGGACATAGTCCAGGCGCTTTTCTTTGGCGTCCGACTTCTTGCCAAAGTAGCTCAAGACTATAACCGCGGTTATAAAGACCAGGGCTGTAATGCTGATTACAAAAAACTCCAAATCCACACCACCTGTTTACAAGCAAAAGTTTGCCTAATACTTAATATCAACAATTTTCTTGACGGCCATGAAGCCCATAAACTCAAGTACAACAGCTACAACAAGAAGAATATTGCCCAAGCGCTCGGTAAAAAGTAACATCATATACTCGGGGTTCAAGACCATGAGCATGGCACCCAGAGCCATTGGTAGGACCCCGACTATGATACCGGATATACGGCCCTGTGCCGTCATGGCCCTGATGTCACCCTTGATTTTAATTCGCTCTTTGATGGTTTCAGAAATAATTTCAAGTATTTCCGAAAGATTGCCCCCGGTTTGCCTTTGGATATTGACCGCGGAAACGGTCAGCATCAAGTCCGCACTTTTTATGCGGTCACTCAAATTGTTGAGAGCCTGTTCCAATGAAAGGCCATACTGAATTTCTTGCAGGGTTCTGCCAAATTCCACACTGATGGGGGCCGACATTTCTTTGTGAATGGCATCCATGGCCTGCTGGAAGGTCAGGCCGGAGCGCAGGCAGTTACATATAATAACCAGGGCGTCGGCCAACTGGGCTTCAAAGGCTATTACTCGCTTTTTCTTTTTCTGGCGAAGGAAAATTACCGGTAAAACCGCCCCCAAAACCACCAGGGGTCCGGCCGACAGCATCTGACCGGTAAAGAGCCCCACCAGGCCTGCCGGTAAAAAGGCCGCAAGTAGCCAGATGACACCAAATTCTTCAGGCCGCAGTGAAATGTCTGCCAGAATCAGCTCATTTTGAACAACATCCACAAAGCGCCTGCCGCGGGCACTGCTGGCAAAGCGTCTGCCACTTTTGGCCTTGCTATTTTCTTCGCGGGTTTGGGCTAAAACAGTTTTCTTTTTTGGTGCTACTTTTTCGAGGCGTTGTGACACAAGCCGCTTTCTTTCAGTCAGCTTGCCAATGAGCATAAAAGCCAAGATGAAAATCAAGGCTGCCAT
The DNA here is from genome assembly GCA_012524025.1 of Clostridiales bacterium. Lineage (GTDB taxonomy): Bacteria > Bacillota > Clostridia > Oscillospirales > Acutalibacteraceae > UBA1447. The sequence continues at coordinate 21,418 of JAAYSC010000035.1, forward strand.
GGCCAGTGCAAAGGCTATGGCACTAATTTGTAAACCAGTCAATGTTAACAGGCACCCCGTTCTGTTTTATCTTATCGACACAATGCGGCCTGACACCGGTAGGCCTGAATTCACCCTTAAACTTGCCGCCGCTGTCAATTTGGCCTTTTGTGTCAAAAACGAATAAATCTTGCATGGTGACGACATCACCTTCCATGCCGGTGATTTCCGTAACGCTTGTGATTTTACGGCTACCGTCCCTTAAACGGCTTTGTTGAATTATTATGTCAATAGCCGAAGACACTTGGTCGCGTATGGCCTTGTGGGGCAGTTCCATGCCCGACATCATGACCATGGTCTCAATGCGCGACAGGGTGTCACGCGGTGAATTGGCGTGCACGGTGGTTAAGGAGCCGTCGTGCCCGGTGTTCATGGCCTGGAGCATGTCTAATGTTTCTTCCGCCCTGACCTCACCGACAATAATGCGGTCGGGCCGCATGCGCAGGGCGTTTTTAACCAAGGAGCGGATGGTTATGGCACCCTTGCCTTCAAGGTTTGGGGGCCTGGCTTCCAAGGTGACCACATGGTCTTGGCGCAGCTGCAGTTCAGCCGCGTCTTCTATGGTAACAATACGCTCGTCTTCCGGTATGTAGGAAGAGAGGACATTTAGCAAGGTGGTCTTTCCGCTGCCCGTACCACCCGCCACAATAATGTTGAGCTTGCCCTTGACGCAGGCTTCTAAAAAAGCCAACATTTTAGGCGACAGTGAACCAAATTCAATAAGGTTTTTGGCCGTGAGGGCGGTTTTACCGAATTTTCTTATAGTCAAGACCGGGCCCACCAAGGAAAGGGGCGGTATAATGGCATTAACGCGGGAACCGTCCGGCAGGCGGGCATCAACCATGGGGCTGGACTCGTCAACATGACGGCCTATTTGTGAAACTATGCGGTCAATTATGTTGATGACATGGGCTTCATCCCTGAAGGTTATGCCTGTTAAAATTAATTTACCCTTACTTTCAACATAAACTTGGCCGGGGCCGTTTACCATTACTTCGGAATATTCAGGGTTGTCTAAAAGTTCTTCAATGGGGCCGTAGCCCAAAACATCGTTAAAAATTTCAGCAGCGACACGGATACGGTCCAGGCGCGGGATACCGTTTTCTTCCAATTGAACCGCTTCTTGAATCAGTTTGCGCATCTCTTCCCGGTCAACGCCCGTGCGCCCTCTTTTGTTGATGCTGTCAATAATATCACTGTGGATTTTCTTTTTAACATGAAGGTATTGGTCGGCACTTTCGGCCCCTTGGGAATTTTCTGTGTTTTCTTGAGTGCTTTTTTGATTGTCCAGTCTGTTTAGTAGGCTCATGGGCTCATACTCCTAAATTATTGCTTTTCTTGGCTTATTTTTTTTGCCAGGGCTCTGACATCCTTGGCTATTTGAGTCTTGGGCAGGGATGTTACAAAGGGTTGCCCCTTGTTGAGGCAGAGGTTGGCGGTTTTAATGTCATTGGCGATAGCTGCATAGACCGGCATTTCAAAAATGTTTTCATAGTCTTTTATTTTTATCATGCTGTTAAGGTTTTTGTTTATAACCAGTTGGGCCTTGTCACGCTGTTGAAGTTGCTCTAAAATTTCCAAGCAAACTTTGGCGTTTTTAAGGGACAAAATTTCAAGATTATAAACCAACATCAATTGATCACAATTTTCTATGGCAGAAATGCTTACATCATTGAAGGCCGGCGCCAAATCAACCAAGATAAAATCAAAATAAGGGCGAACAACATCAATGATTGTTTCAATATGCCTGGCAGTGACAAGTTCTGCGAATTCGGCACTTTTGGGGGCACACAAAACACTGACGCCGGAGCTGTGGACCATGGAAAAGGCCCTAATGTTATCAATCATTATCCCGCCGCGTTCTTGAACAAGTTCAACTATGGTATCTTTGGGCTCAAGGTCCAAGAGCAAATTAACATCACCGAATTGCAAGTCACAGTCAATTAGCAAAACCCGCTTGCCTTCCCTGGCCAAAGCCACGGCCGTGTTGACCGAAACCGTGGTTTTACCGGTCCCCCCCTTGCCGCTGAAAAAGCCCAAAACCCTTGAGCGGGTGCGGGGGCCCAGGACCAAATCCGACGAGCGTTGGCGTTCCAAAAAAGCGGCGGCTTTAATTTTTTCGGTAAGTTCGCCCATTGGGGTGTCCAAGGGTAAAACTTGGCGGGCGCCCACCTGGGCGGCTTCGTTTAAAAGTTCCACCGTGACCTTGTCGGTCATTAAAACTATGACACTGCCGGCTATGGAGGTGTAAACATTTTGAATGAAGTCAAGTTGGGCCGGGCTGAATTCACCTTGAGTGGCACACAAGATAACATCCGGAAACATGTTTTCAATTTTTAAGACCGCCGCACTGCCAAAGTCGGAATAGCCGGAAATCACGAAAGCTTCGCTTGAAAGGCGGTTTTTGATATGGATGCGAAGATCCATATCTTCTGTTAGTACGACTATGTTCAATTTTTCCACAAGTATACCTCGCAAAAAGTAATATATTTAGTCTGCTTTATGAAGCATCGAGCAGGTTTGTAGTCTCTTCCTGAGTGGGCTCTTGCCGAGCAGCTTCAGTTTGCTTGACATCGGCATTTAGCTCTTCCCCTGTTTTAATGGACTTTAAGATAAGCCGCACTTCGCCCTTGGCTAAAGTGTTTGAAATCAGCAGGCACTGGGCTTCATCTAATTTAAAGGTAACTTCCATATAAGATGTTATGGGTTGGCCATCGGGCGCGTCCGCCACACGGTTGGCTGCATAGTTGGAAGTTCGCAAAACATAGATATCACGCAGGACAAAGTCTGTTTTATATTCACCATCGGGCAGCAATTCCGTAAATAAAATATCAACATAATCACCCCGGCCGATAAAGCCGGAAACGCCCTGCTCACTGCCAATGCTTAAAGAATAGGCATATTCACCGGGCAAAAGTTGGTGGGAAAGGGCGCCTTTTTCATCCCTTTCACCCAGTTTAATTAGTTTTGAAGGCAAAACTTGCTCACCTTGCATGATGGGGTAGCGGGCCAAGTGGCCGACAACTTCATCCAAGCTTGCCGGGGCACCGGGGGTGATGGAGGCTACCGTATAGGTGCGAAGTTCAACCATTTCTTCGGTAATTAGGGAGTTTTCGCGAATGTCTTGCAGGGCGACCACAACTTCTGCCATGGGGGCATCTTTAATTTTTGTGCTTTTTTGAACTTGTGTGGCAAAAATATAGGTTGCCACCCCGGCAATAATGGCTATGAAAACTGCGGTGATATAGACTTTTTTCATCAATAACAACCTTTCAAAGAAGATTTAAGTTTTGGGCTACGAACATATATGCTAAATAATAGTAAGCTATTATTATTTTCAATTCAAGGCTTAAGATTCCACCTTCATAGTAGCCTGGGCGGAAAGGGTGCGGTTTTGGCCTGTGAACACCCCCATAACAGGGGTCAGGACCCTGACATTGGCACTTAATTTGATGGTAACATCGCCCAAGAGTGGGGTTTGCATGTTGGAGTAAGTAATTTCAATTGTAACCGGTTTGAGGGAACCCGGGGTTACGGAGTTGATTTTTTCTTCTATGAGTTCTATCCGCTCTGTTTTAGCGGTTTGGACTATGGCAAAACGAGCCCCTTCGCGGGCACTGTTATTGAGGGCGGATTGATTGTAAAAAAACCAGCCAAAATCAATTATGCCACCCACCAGTATAAGCAAAATGGGCAAAACAAGGGCGAATTCTATAAAAGACTGACCTTTTTCGGATTTAAAAAACTTTTTCATCAAGGCCCCCCTTTCTTATATTATAGCACTAAAGAGCAGGCTTTCGTCCTGCTCTTTAGGTTTTTTGTGTGAAGCGAGAGAACGGAGTCCCTTGCCTTATAAAGTTTGGGAGCAATGCCTGCCGGCATCAATAGCAAGCCTTGCTCCCTTTTGCTATGGAACTAAAATGTCAATAGTCTTCGTAAGCTATCCTATTGTTCTGTCGTTACTCCACTTCAGTTACAAGAGCTTCACTAACATCTTCGAATTTTTCTTTGATACTTCTACCAACTAAAACAAGAACCGTGATTGCAACGATGGAAATGAGGCCTACGATAAGGGCATATTCGACCATGCCTTGGCCTTCTTCGTCCTTGAACCATGCTAATAAGTTTTTCATAATAAATCCTCCTAAAAATTATATTGGTTTTTTGATGCCAATGTTTGTGGATGATGATGAATATTATTAAAGACGCTTTAGGAAAGGCGAGCTAAAAGCTCTGACAGGGGGAAAAGCATCGTTAATACGAGACCGATGACCAGGTAGGGGCCCATGGGGGTGGCGGTTTTTAAATTGCCTTTTTTGGTTATGAGCAGATAAGCCAAATAAAACAAAACCAAGACCGCCATAAAAACCATTGCTTGAAAGAAATCATAAAATCCGAAAGCAAAACCGATAACACCTGCGAATTTGACATCCCCCGCGCCCATGAAAGCACCGAGGCGAGCCGGTATGGAAAAAACGAAAAATGCGACTAACATTCCAAGGGCGGACATAAAGAGCAATTTGATTGAAAAGCCGTTTTTTATAAACTGAATAATAATAAAAGCCAGGCGGACAGTAAGGATGGAAAGTAACAGCTCGTTTGGAATCTTACGGATTAGGGCGTCGATTGCAAAAATGTTGATAAGGGGGAGAAGGTAGAGGGTGTATTCTAAGGTTTTTAAGTTTGAATAGGGGCCGACAAAGTGGACGAGTGCATTGAAAATCAGGGCTGTTATTAGGGGCCAGATGAGAAGAAAAATTGGTTTTTTGAAAAAGTTTAATTGATTTTGATCTTGCGTGCGTTTTTTGACTTGAAGCCTTGCAATGGGGTTTAAGGCAAGGCCGGATGCAACACCCAAAACAGTGGCTATGATGTAATCTTGCAAGGTCTACCCCCTGAAATAAAATCAAAAAGACAACCGTTTGCCGGTTGCCTTTAAATCTAAACACTTCAGTAGCACCTGAAAGGTACTTCGGCAACTGGCTACCATAAAGCGCGATTGCGGCTCTTAGGCCCTTTAGCTTTGCGCCCCTGCTTTTCAACAGGTTTGCCCTCGTATATGTACTTGTCGCCATAAATATAGCACAGTAAAAAGAGCTTGTCAACACTTTTTTTGTAGTTGTAAGTGTCAAGTAAACATTGGCAAAATATTCCATGCGCTAAAAAATCAGTAAAAGCTTTGCAATTAAGGGTTACGTCTGACCGCGGTCAGGCTTAACCGCACAACAATTATGCTTTTGATTCCC
>JAAYSC010000036.1 GCA_012524025.1 Clostridiales bacterium
GAAATCGTATCTTACACATGTTCCACAACAGATTCTTAGAAAAACAAGTGGTTTCCGCTTAACGCTTCCACCACTTGTTTGTTTCCATTTTTTTGGATTTACCCCAACTATTGACAAAGAGCCTTTTTTTCTTTAGCCTTGCAAGCAAGGTGTTTAAGGCAGCCAAGGGCCGCCTTAACCTATAACTACCTCTCTACCACTATCTGACGAATCATAAATAGCCTGCATGATTTTAGATGTTTGAATAGCATAGTCGATGTGAGCCTGGTTCTTCTCACCGGTAAGCACACAGTTTATAAAGGAATCAATCTCGGCCTTATAGAAATTATTGGCTTCAAACTCGGGTTTTTCGGTGACCAACTTACCGTCTTCAATCTTAAAGAGTTGGAAGTCACCGCCGTACTGTAAGCGGACACCGGCCTTGTCACCCATGAAGTCAATGTAACCTTCACCGATGAAAATGTTCTGTGCCCAGGCGCCGTGTATGGTAATAACAGGGCCGCTTGTTCTGATTATGCCCGCAACCGAGTCATCAACATCATAAACGCCCTCGGGGTCGGAAGAATCCCTGGCCCACATGCTTTCATAAACATAATTGGGGATGTCGACACCAAGTTTGCTAAAAGCAACACCGGAAGCCGTAAGGGGCTCCGGTTCGCCGCAGCAATATTGGATAAGGTCAATGTAATGCACACCCCAGTCAATCAGTGTGCCTCCGCCGGACACGGCCTTGTTTGTAAAGTCGCCACCCAAACCCGGGATACTTCTGGGTGATCTAAAACTTGCATAAACATGGTAAATATCGCCCAAAACGCCGTCGTCAATAAGGTCTTTAATCATATTCACGGCTGTACCGAAACGGTTGCAAACACCGATATTCAAAACGCGGCCCGTTTCATGAGCAGCTTTCTGCATGTCGAGCGCTTCCGACAAAACACGGGCAGCGGGTTTTTCACAGAGCACATCCTTGCCGGCTTTCATAAAGTCGATAGCAATAGGGGCATGTGATTCATTGGGTGTGCAGATACTGACAATATCAACTTCGGGGTCATTGACAATATCTTTGTAATTATAAACCGCCTTGCCGCAGCCAAATTCTTCAACAAATTTGTCGGCACGATCCGGTAAAATATCACAAAAATACTTGATTTCCGATTTTTCGTTGTCAATATAATGCGGTACATGTGAACCGTGGGCTATACTCCCGCAACCGATTATGGCAACTCCCAGTTTTTTCATTAGGCAAACCTCCAAAAATATCTTTACAAGCATTGACTTGCAGTCAATATGATAGCAAGAAAGTAAGCACTTGTAAACAGATTTACAGCTTTTAAATTCTGCCCTTCAGATGGCACAAAAACAAGACTTATATTTATTAAAATTTAACAAAAAATATTGATAGACGACTTATATCTTGTCTTACACTTTGGGATTTGCTATAATTCAGCGGACGATGTCTCTTAAGAGGCAAGCGCGATTTGATGAAAGTGGGGTATTTAAATGGCAAGCACAAATATTTTGGACAAATTTATGGAAACCCAAGCAGATGAAACGGCCGCCAAATCCGGTGAAAAGCTTAAAGTCGCAATAATCGGTTGTGGCTGGATTGCGGAAGCCCATGTAAAAAGCTATTTAAAATGTGACGATGTCGAAATCATCGGCGGGGCGGATTTAATTCCGGGTAAAGCGGAAGCATTTTTTGCCGAAATGGGAATGGATCCGTCAAAGCTTAAGCTTTACCCCAGCCATAAGGAATTGCTTGATAATGAAGAATTAGATGCCGTCAGCGTCTGTACCTACAACGCAACCCATGCCGAATGCACAATTTACGCTTTGGAAAAAGGGGTAAATGTTTTACTTGAAAAACCCATGTGTGTAACACTTGACGAAGCGGTTGATATTTGCCGAGCCGAAAAGAAAAGCGGTAAGGTTCTTTCCATCGGCTTCCAACCCCGCTTTGATGCCAATATGCAAATGATTAAAAAGATTGTTCAATCGGGTGAGCTTGGCGATATATACTATATCCAAACAGGCGGTGGCCGTCGTAGGGGCATACCTACACCTTATGGTACAAGCTTTATTGAAAAAGAAACTGCCGGCTTGGGCGCCTTGGGTGACATCGGCTGCTATTCATTAGATGTTGTCTTAAACGCCGTTGGCAACCCAAAACCGCTTACCGTAACCGGCTATAAATCGGACTTCTTCGGCAAAAATCCAAAGTATTATAAAAACCCCGAATATGCCGATGTGTTTGGTGTTGATGACTTTGCCGCGGCTTTTGTAAGGCTTGAAGGCGGCATAATTTTAGACTTTAGGATTGCCTGGGCCATGCATATGGACACCCCCGGCGATACCCTGATTTTCGGTAAAGAGGGCGGTCTTCGCATCCCTTCAACAGATTGTTGGAACGGCAGCGTTGGCGGGGCTATGAAAGTTTATCATGATGTAGCGGGCGAACGGGTCGAAACCGAGATCCCGGTTTTAAGCAACCAAGGCAAAGATTTGTTTGACATGAAAATCCGCTCCTTCCTCGATGCCATTATAACCGGTGGGCCTTCACCAATACCGGCCAGTGAAATTATTTATAACCAAGCAATCATTGACGGCATTGCACGCTCGGCCGAACTGGGTAGGGAAATTGAAATCGAAATCCCCGAAATCTAAAAGACAAATTACAAGAAAAAAGCCCGCTTCCCAAAAAGGAAGCGGGCTTTTTTCTTCAGCCGACAGGTAGGTTAAAACAGTGCATATGAAAGTTTGAAATTAGCCTAAAAACCTCCGCAGACTTATATTCTGTGTCTAAAGCCAGTTGCTGACCCAGCAAGACAATAACTGCCTCAAGCTCATTTATGGGTTGTGACTTATGGCAGCGTATGGAATCAATCTTGATTTGTTCATAATCACTGATGTCAACAATGGTGTTGGGCTTGTCCGTATAATAAAAACCAAGGGTCTTAACCGTCCAAACATCCTTGCGCGGTTTATTGTCAATGTATTCGGGGTAAAAGGGGAAGGTGGCATCCATCACGGCATACTTCACGGCATTGGCAACCTTAATGTGATCCTCATGGCATTCGTTTTCCAAATTTGGGTCAGCGGTAAAGACGGCATCAGGTTTAATTTCCCTAATTACTTCAACAATTTTTTCGGAAATCTCACGCGTGCTTGCCTCGGTTCTGTCACCAAATCCTAAAAAGCCCGCATTTTTCATGCCTAAAACTTCTTGAGCCGCAAGAGCTTCCTTTTGCCTGACAGTCAGGCCTTGACCGCTATAAGTCAAATCAAGGTATCGGTCATCAAGGGCAGTCAACTCAAAAACTTCGACCCCTCTTTCAACCATAGCCGCTATAGTTCCACCGGCAGCTATTTGATTGTCATCGGGATGGGGCTGGATAAACAAGGCTCGTTTAATACCTTCAATTTTTGGGGGAGCCATAAGGGGGTCAAGTAGGGGAGAGACGGTTTTGAAAACACGGCGTGTAACTTTTAGCCTGGCAGAAATTTTTTTCTTTCTTTTTCTTTTCATTAAAATTCTTCCTTTACCTTCAAACAAAAGTCCTTTAATTGCAAGTTATTGTTTTTTAGCAGGGCCCTTCATTGTCAGCCCGATCCTGCCGCGTTGGCTGTCAACATCAAGCACCCACACCTTAACAATTTCACCAACCTTAAGCACCTCCGATGGGTGTTTAAGGTAACGGTTGGTAATCTGTGAAATATGCACAAGCCCGTCCTGGTGGACGCCAATGTCTATAAAAGCACCAAAATCAACCACATTTCTCACGGTGCCCTTCAATTCCATACCGGGGACCAAATCTTTCATGTCCATAACATCGGTGCGAAGCAAGGGGGCAGGCAATTCATCACGGGGGTCACGGCCGGGGCGCAAAAGCTCCTTGACAATATCTTGCAAGGTGTGAAGGCCCATACCTAAATCTTGTGCGGTTTTTTCTTCACCCAAAGCCTTGAGCTTTTCAGGCAAATCGCTTATCTTACCGTCTTTTACATCTTCAAGTGTATATCCGCATAAATCTATAAGCTTTTCGCTTGCCTTATAACTTTCCGGGTGAACTCCGGTGTTGTCAAAAACATTTTTGCTTTCCGAAATTCTTAAGAAACCGGCAGCTTGCTCAAAGGTTTTAGCACCCAACTTTGCAACTTTCATCAGCTCTTTTCGGGTTTCGAAAATACCGTTTTCTTCCCTGTAGGCGACAATGTTCTTTGCCACGCCTGTGTTTATGCCCGCAACCCGGGCAAGAAGGGGGTAAGAAGCGGTGTTTAGGTCAACGCCTACGCTTGTAACGCAGTATTCAACAACGCCGTCCAAGGCAGCCATAAGCTCTTTTTGAGGCATGTCGTGTTGATATTGGCCGACACCTATGGCCTTTGGGTCAATTTTAACAAGTTCTGCCAGTGGGTCTTGCAACCTGCGTGCGATTGAAACCGCTCCGCGGATTGATACATCAAATTGCGGAAATTCTTCTGCGGCCAACTTTGATGCAGAATAAACAGAAGCGCCTGCCTCATTGACCACCATGTAAGCAAGGTCTCTGTCAATTTCTTTTAAAACTTCGGCTGTAAAAATCTCCGTTTCTTTTGAAGCGGTACCGTTGCCGATTGCAATAAGATCAACCCTGTGTTTTACAATGGCAGCCTTAACAATTTTCTTGGCCTCTTGGCGCTTAAGGTCGGAATGGGTTATGAAAAGAACTCCCGTGTCAAGCACAAGCCCGGTGGGGTCAACCAAGGCGTATTTACAACCCGTCCTGTAGCCCGGGTCAAGGCCCAGGGTCACTTTCCCTTTAACGGGGGCTTGCAAGAGTAATTCGCGTAAGTTGTCGGCAAAAATTTTAATTGCGGCACTTGCGGCTTTTTCGGTCAACAAAGAGCGGGTTTCCCTTTCAATAGAGGGAAAGATAAGCCTGGCATAAGCATCTGCGGCTGACTCGCGTACGGTCGGTGTGCAAGGGGAGTCCAAGGGGTTTAAAACAGCGGAATTTATAATATCCATTGCTTTAACATTATCGGGCTCAATACCGACTTTTAAAAATCCTTCGCGTTCACCGCGATCCAAAGCCAAAATTCTGTGCCCGGCAATTTTGCTGACCGCTTCATCAAAATCATAATACATCGTATAGACGCTTTGCGCTTCTTCATCGGCAGCTTTTGACACGATTTTGGCACTTTTGGAAAATAAAAAACGCAACTTGCCGCGTATGTCGGCATCGTCCGAAATATCTTCCGCAATAATATCCATGGCACCCTGCAAGGCGTCCTGTGCGTCATTGACTTCCAGCTCACTGTTGACAAAATCCGCAGCCATTTCTAAGGGTGGGGGGCTATCCTTTTCCTGGGCAAAAATAGCTGCCGCCAAGGGTTCAAGCCCTTTGGCCCTGGCCACGGAAGCACGGGTTTTTCTTTTTGGCCTGAAGGGGCGGTAAATATCATCGATTTCCGCCAAAGTCTCGGCCCGATTTAAGGCGGCCGCAATTTCATCGGTCATCTTTTCTTGGGCTTCAATACCGGCAAAAACTTCTTCACGCTTTTTCTCAAGATTTCTCAAATACTCCAAGCGGTCCGCCAACTCACGCAAGACTTGGTCATCCAAGGCGCCGTGCGCTTCTTTTCTGTAGCGGGCAATAAAGGGTATGGTGTTGCCCTCATCCAGTAAATTCAGGGTGTTTTCTACCTGCCATATTTGCAAATTAAAAGAATGAGCTAATTTTTCGACAATCTTCATATTTTATATTAACCTTACTTTTCTATTTGTAATAATTTAGCGGCGCTTTTTCAACTGCCTTATATCGCGCCCATGAAAGCGCAGTGAGGTGTAGTTACCGATTATTCTGGAAGTGATTCTTTGGGTGTATTTTTCCTCAAGCTCTTCCGGTGTTAGGTTGGTGCTGATAATAACCGGCAACCCACGCGATATTCTTGTGTTTATAATGTTGTAGACGGCTGCAACCGTGAAAGCGGTTGAAAATTCCGCACCCAAATCGTCCAAGACCAACAAGTCACAGTCAAGCAAGCTTTCTTCCGTATTGGCTTGGCTATGGCTATATGTGTTGCGGCTGAACTTTTCACGCTCCAACTTGGTTAAAAGGTTTTGTGCCGAACCATATATAACCCCAAAGCCCTTGTTTACCACATAGCCGGCAATGGCTAAGGATAGGTGGGTTTTACCCAAACCTGTTTTACCATGCATGAAAAGGCTGGGCGAATCTGTGTCAAAATCCTTGGCATAGGCCAGGCAGTAATCATAAATTTCTTTCATTCTGTCCCTGGGGATAAGGCCCGTTTCCGGATCTTGATTATTGGGGTAAAATGTCAGGTCGAAATTTTCAAAGGTAGAATCTTCCACGGGGGAAAGCTCACTCAATTGACTGAAGGCAATTGAGCGCAAAAGTGCTTCACGGCATTGACAAAAAATCCCGTCCACCACACCCATATCTTCGCACAAATCACAATGATAGCGCGGCTCTAAAAAATCATCCGGGTAGCCGGCGCTTCTCAAAAGGTCACGCCTTTCCTTTTGGGCTGCCAGGTTTTTTTCAGCCAAGGCGGCAATTTGCTTTTGAGCATCCGCGCCCATGGCAATGGCAACACTTGCGGCAAGGCCGGTTTCGGACATTTCCCTTCCAAGTTCAATCAAACGGGGCAACTTTGCCACGGCTTCACTGTGGCGTTGTTCTTGTTCCCTATGAGCCTTTTCACGGCGGCGCTGATACTCTAAAGTGGCAAGCTCAAAAATTCTTTGGCTGTAGCTCATGTCTTCTTCCTCTTTTCATATACTATCTTCTCATGGTCGGAACTGTGGTTGAATTCATCCAAGCCGTAAGAGGCTTGGCCACCGGTGTCGGCAGCCTTTCTGCGGTTTCTCTTCTTATTCATAAACTCTTCGTTTGCGTTTTCAACATCCGTGGGGGTTTTTATGCCCTTGCTGTGCCAAGATCTTAAAACCTTGTCCATATAAGGCATGCTCAGCCTTTGGCAATGGTTGGCCATTTGCTCATAAGCAAGGTAAATCATTTCAACATTGAACTTCAGCTCTTCAATCCAAACCTTAAGGTGGCGTGATTGGCTTGCGGTCGGCCGCGGATTGGGCAGCCCGGCCATGGCCGAAAAGCTTTTCCACACAGAATTGACGGTTTGCAGTTGGGTTATTCGCTCGTCGGCCTTTTCAATGGTGTCTATTTCATTTTCGGCCCAATTACGCCCCACGCTCAAAATGTAAGAATGTGACCTTTTGTTGACAGAAGCGGCATACTCTAAAATCATAAGTATAACCTCAACGGGGAGCCCGTATTGGTCATGCATCATGAGCAAGGTTGACTGTGCGTCAAAGCCAATGGTTCGCCCCAGTTTTTGCTGGGCTTCGTTGAACAAAAAACGGATTTCTTCGGACTCTTTGGCTCGTGCGGCTATTTGTTCATAAGTGGGTGGGGGAGGGGTGAGTTCCGGAAGGATTTTTTCTTTTGTAACTTCTTTTTTTGTTTCTTTGGGCTTGGCCTGTTTTTCTTTCTTGCTTTTAGCAGGCTCAAGATCTTCCTCGGCCTTTGCCGATTGACCGGCTTTTAAATTATTTTTACTGATTATTTTGCATTCAACCCAGTATTGCAAGGCATCAACGGTGTCGGCCGGTTGCTGGCCGATAGCTTTGGCCATTTCCTCAATGGTAAATTCTTCGGAGGCATGGCGCAACAACCAGAGCAAGGCCTTAAGCTGCGTAGCCCCGGCCATACGCAAGTGTTTATCAACAACCTGGGACGGCACGGCGAATGCGGCGGCCCAGGCAGAAGGTTCAACCCTATAACTCATTTATCCTACAAACCTCCCCAAATAAAAACAGCTGAAATATCCATAACCATTATACACAATAGGTGGCCTAAAAGGAATTGAAAGCAAGCTAAAAAAGTCTTCTTAGGCACTTTTTTAAGGCTCTTTCTTATGTCCACTATAAGTTGTGTGACAAGCCCGGCGACAACACAAGTGACTTGGTTAAAAGGTAGAAAGTTTTGGGATATGCCCGTGTTTTTGAAAGCTTCTATTCGAAATCTTTAAGTTTTGGCTTGAAGAATACAAGCCGGTTCCTTGTGTTTTCGAACATCTTGCTGCTTTATATATAATGTATGGGCGAAGCAACTAAACGCACGGATGGGTGTAAGATAGTTTTGAGAAAAGGCAAAAAAAGTTTAAAATAAAGGTACAAATCGGTTGACAAAGGTAAAAGCCTTTGCTATGATACCAAGGCACCCCAAACGGGGGTCCCAAGCAAAAGGGGCCGAAAGGCTTGAGAAATCA
>JAAYSC010000037.1 GCA_012524025.1 Clostridiales bacterium
ACAACTGAAATGGTATAATTTCTGCATGAAGACTCGACTCCTTTTTTGGGAGGTATTTGTTTTGACGTAGAACATTGTACCACCAAAGGTTTCGGGTCTTCAACTTTCATTTAAGTTTACAGTACGCATAATTTATAGAGGTGTAACTTATGAAAAAACTTTGTAAGTTCATATTCCTTCTAACTTTAGCTGCTAACCTCATTTTCTTGTTTACCCTTACAGGATGCAGCAATAAAGACCCGGAGTCTTCTGAGCCAAGCAAGGACTTTCTTCTAACATCTACGACCTCACCCGAAGATATGACAGAGGGCAGAGAAATACCCGAAATCTCTGACTCCTTTTCAAGGGATTCTGAGCCAACGACTGTCAGGGCAATAGCAGATATCTTTCCCAAGCCTAAAAAAGCTGAAAAAGAAACCTACAAGCAAACGGTTGAGAGTACGACTAAAACAGTTACAACTACAACGCAGGCTGCTCCACAAGTGGTAGACTATTGGGATTCCACCTTTGATATATATTCACTGCTTGATGACGGCACTGTTTTGCGTGGGGAAACACCGATTAAAAACGATGCTAGCTACGCCTTAAACACTTCCTTTCGCACAATCCTTTTCTGGTTAGAAGACAACGAGGGGGATCTTTCCGAAAGTGTTCTAGACGAAGCGATGGTTTATCTTATAGACTCAGCAGCCATATCGATTTTCGACGGAAAGCTTAAAAGGGAAGAGGCACACATATATGTTGATAATGCGCGGGTAGCTTTTGTTGAGAAGCTTAAGGAATTGGGCTATTCCAACGATCTAACATTCTAAGTGTTTGGATTAACACAATGAAGCTGTGTGGACCAACCTTGTTGCTCATTGGATAAAATTGAAAATGACGCCATCAGCCCCTAATATGATTTTATGTTGATGGCGCCGTTTTTCATAAATGGCAATTTTTCCTTTTGCTCCCCTCTTCCTTTTTGGCAAAGAATATAACTTTTTCTCCTCTCCAGCTTGAAAATTGTTAAAAAAGTATTATAATCATAGTATCTGTTGGAATGGTTTTTGAAAAAATTTTTTTGAGGAGAGAAAAGATGAAAAGAGTCCTTGTCTTTCGGGTTATATCCCTATTTCTTGCCATAACAATTATCATATCTCTTACGGGATGTGGTTCACATGTCCCAAACACAGATCCAGACGAAGAAAGCTCTTCTGTCAGTCAAGAAGAGACTACGTCCTCTGAGGAGTCTCCTTCTGAAATCACGACAGAACCCTCTACAGAAGCAACAGTTCCAACGGAAGAAGTCGGTGAGTACGGGCTGACAGAGCTACAACAGAATTCTTTTTCGATGCTATACTACCTCGCCATTACCGCTGAGGAAATCCGTACTTCAAAAGATAACCGTTTGCTCCTTAACGATATTTACACCTCTCTGCTCAACGACATCAATCCAAGTTCAATAGATGAAATCACACAAGATCATCTGAGAAATTTGCGTGACATTATTAAGTCCTTTCTTAATATTTCAGTGAAAAGAGAGCGTTTGCAGTATATCTACAACCAAAACAAAGCTACCACTATCAGAAATGCAGTTCCCGACCCTCTTGCAATTCTGTCTGTAGCAAGCTCCCTTGACTGGAAAAAACTGGCAATAACTGTTGCCTATACCCTTGTTGATTCTTATAACAATTATAAGAGTACCAATGAAGCTGTGGATCAGGAGTTTTTGATCAGTGGCTGGGAACTTGATGACGAAGAGACTGCTGCAGTTTATAAAAATCGTGAAAGAGCCTTCGACTATATGATTGATATTGTGCGCGAATATGATTTAGACGGTAAACTTACTCTGAATGAAAAATCGATAGAAACTTTTGCGGGCATCCGTTCAATTGAATCGGTACAGGAAAAAATCCATCGCTTAGAATCCGAAGAAGAAACTTATAAATTGCTGGGAAATTACTGGCTCGAATTAGCAGATTGCTATTTTCAAAAATCACAGTATGACAAATGCCTTGATTGTATAGGTAAGTATAATGAGTTGGCGACAGGCATTTACCGTAAGGACTACAACTATGTCCAAATTCTACCCAAAGCCATTGTCGCTGCACAAGAAACCTATAGTGGTAGCGATTATATTTCAAAAACTAATGCCTTTGCAGACGCTATTATCAAAAATACTGCCACGGATGAGTGGTCTGTCCGCTATTTTGCGGCACAAGTTTATCTTGACCTTTATGCAAAAACAGATAAGCGTGAGTATTTGGAGACTGCCTACAGCATCGCTTCTGATAATGTGACAATCCTGTTAAAAGAACAGAGATCTTTAAATGCTACATATCTGTCAGAATTAAAAGAAATAACAGTGGACGAACCGGATTACCGGTTTATGACTAAGAAAGAAAAGAAAGAAGAGGAAAAGAAATATAAGGACGAGAAAAAACGTCTAAAATCCTATAACAAGGCTTTAAAGAAAGCTAGAAAATCGGAGCTTCCTCCTCTGTATGAGCCCCTGGCCCTGAATTGTGATTTACTGTTTGCCCTCGCTGATGAAATGAATATCAGTGATTTGGAAAAAGTAAATATTGAAGAAATCTTGCAAATAGATACAAATGGTGTATTCATGTCAGAGCCAATTAATAACCGGTATTCCTTCTCCACATCAGACGATAAGTACAGCGTTGACTTTAAAAAGAATAAAGTCATAATCCCGGCAATTTTGCTAACAACTGAGTCTGAAATTATAATCGAGGTTACAGAAGACGGGAAAGTCACAACATTTGATGATTGCATTGTAACTAAAGTTGAGCGAGAGGACGACTCAATCGAATCTTTCTATGCCACTGTTACCAGTAAAAAAATGAAAAAGAATGGATGGTCTGAAAACTCCAAGGTGACGATTAAAATTACCAATGGCGACGATAGCGATGTACTTACCTCCCGTTTCAAGGTAGCAAAGTATAGGAACAACTGGATCTTTCCAGACAAGGTGGAGTTTGAAGAAGAATGAAAAAAAGAATATTAGCCTTTATTCTTCTGGCATCAACGCTTCTTTGCCTTTGCTCTTGTTCCAATATAAACTCCAATTCAAAATTTAGTATCCATTTTATCGATGTTGGGCAGGGTGATTCCGCATTAGTGGAGTGTGATGGTCGCTATATGTTAATTGATGGCGGCAACGAGGCTGCCGGTGAAAAAGTTTGCAATGTGCTTAAGGAAAAAGAAATTCGAAAGCTGGATATACTGGCCATTTCCCATCTTCATGAGGATCATTATGGCGGACTGAGGAATGCGTTGACCTATGCGTCCTCTATTAAGTTGACGATAAGTAACTCTAAATATAGCGACAATAAAAGCTTTCTGAAGTTTGAACGTGAACTCAGACGCAATGGTTCTAAGATTACTGTCCCGCCGCTCGGCAAAAAATATAAGCTGGGAAGTGCTATGGTTGAGGTAGTTGATGTATCCGCTGAGAAAAATAACGACTCCTTAGTGCTTCTCATAACTTATGGTAGCACAAGATTTCTGTTCACAGGTGACATAGAGCGACAAGGACAACTGAGAGTCGTTAATGCTCTTAAAAAAAATGATCAAGATTTTACTCATAGTCTTATAAAGATGCCGCATCATGGTGCTTATAACGACAAACACGGGTTTAATAATAACGCCTTGCAGCCGTTGTTTTGGAAATATTATCCTGACTATATCGTGATATCTGTCGGAAAAGGGAATCAATATGACCACCCCCATCAAGATGCTTTAGACATAGTTAAAAATCTGATTGTCGATTCTAGAGAGCTGAAGTGGGATAATCATGTTTTTCGGACAGACCTTAATGGTGATATCACCGTAAAATCAAACGGAAAAGAGCTAACTGTTAAGACTTCCAAGTAAAATGACAGGAAGTTAATAAGGAGAGCTATGTTCAAATTTATTATTGCCCTAGCATTAATAACCTTTTTCTTCTGGTTGGGCTATCGCCTAACCGGCGCCCTTCTGTCTGCGACAATCTGGCTCTTTATTAAGCTACCGGCTGCAATTTTTCTCTTCTGTCTAGGGCTGGCTTTTTGCGCAACTATATTGCTGATTCCTCTGGGAATTAAATGCTTTCAACTTTCGGTTAGGATTGTTTTTTAAAAAATCTATATAACCAACTCATTCTAAGCTTCCCTTTTGAAATACAAAAAGAGCCTCTTGATTTACAGGTCACAAGAGGCTCTTTTCTGTTTACTCGACACTATATAAGGAGTTTTGTTTTATTCTGAAACTTCTTTATCTTTTTCTCTCTTAACTTTTAATTCCTTCACGAACATCGCTTTCATTGATTTCTTGCCTTTTTTTGTGCTTAAATCAGAAACCTTCAGTTCCCCCTCATAAACTTTTTCCATGATTTTAATATATGTTTCTCCTAAAGCAATTGTGAGAGCCGATGCCGTAGAGGCTGAAATTATACCACCAACCACACTACCGACTCCCGGTACAAACTTTATTAAGTTTGACGCTATCGTTCTACCCAAAACGGTAGCTCCCGCTGTCCCAATTGTCGATGAAAGTATGGCGCTAAAGGTGCCTTTTTCAACAGGGAATCCAAACACTGCTGTAATCCCGGCTAACATAGATATTTGCTCCGGTACCAGCAAAGCCGCATCTGAAAAAGGTATTGGCGCGGCACCTGTTGCTGCTGCCGTCAAAGCTGTCGCAGCAACAACTGCGTGAGCTCTTTTCTTTTTTAGTTCCAAGTTTGCTTTTTGAACAGCTACAAATGTCTTTTTAACTGCCTCCGGAACCGCATTGTTCATAACCTCAGATAGCACATCCAACCCATATGCTTTAGCTACATATTCTTCATCGATATCGTAATCTTCGGCTAGAACCGGCACAATTTTTGCAATTGGCAGATTTTCCTTTTCAATTTCACTCATCATTTTCTCTGCATCAACCTTAGAGTATGACTTGGTAAGAACAATTATAACAGGCACCTCTCCCTCAACCGTTCTATCAAAAAGCTCTTTAAGAAATTTTATCTCGGCTTCTTCAAATCGATGAGAAGGTGTGCTTATACAGTACCAGATACAATGTATCGCTTGCTCGATATCTCCACTTTTAACACCCTTGCTTACTTCGGCTTTGATTCCATCTAAAAGTGATGCCAAATCTTTTTCTCCACCCAGTTCAATACCGGGAGTATCATAGATTGCAAGTGGGAAGTCCGGTTTTGTGATTTTCTTTATTTCTTTGGTAACCGGCTTTCCTATTCCGGTGTCAGCCATTCTCTCATTAAACATATTGTTTATGAGGGTGCTTTTTCCCACGCCCGTTTTCCCAAGAACCATTACATTAAGTGTATCCATTTCTTTGAATTCCTTTTGGATTCTGTCCATGATTTTCTCGACAACTTTATTGAGGTCAAAATTATCCATCTTTTAGTCCCCCAACTCTTTTTTCTTTTTTACAATTTCCGGTCCCCAGTTATCCTCGCTCGGACCCGTTGGCAGGCTACTCTTTTGATAGATAATGTCAGAAACCAAATCAATTATCTTGGGCATAAGCAAAATTGCACCTGTAAAAAACACCAAGCTTCCAACAACAGGGAGGATCTTGGTTTTCTTTCTTGTTTTTTGTTCTTTTTTCATTTTATCACCCTTAACCCTTAGTATTATTAGAGCTAATGCCGCCCTCAATATAATCTCTGTAATTTTCACGAACTTATTTTACTTCCAAAACTCACTATGCCGATTTTGTCAGTAAATTTTAAAGGAGCGTCTTAGACGCTCCTTTAAAATTTAACTTCTCTTACTTATACATAGGTCCGTAGCTTTCGCAAGCTCTGTAATCGGCTCCTTCAAGCTCGCCTGTTCCAAAGGCCGACCATACATGGGGTCTGTAAATATCTTCATCTGCCACATTGTGCATGGCAACGGGGATGCGCAGCATGCTGGCCAGGGTGATAAGGTCCTTACCGATATGGCCGTAGCTGATTGAGCCGTGGTTGGCACCCCAGTTGGCCATAACGGAATAAACATCCTTGAAGGCTACCTTGTCGTTGGTGTTGGGTACAAACCAGGTTGTGGGCCAGGTCGGGTCTGTGCGCTCATCAAGCTTATTGTGGACTTCATCGGGCAGGGTTATGGTATAACCTTCCGCTATCTGTAAGACGGGGCCGATGCCTTCAATGATATTGACGCGAATCATGGTCATTGGCATTTCCGCCCTGGTTTTAAACTGGGAGGAGAAACCGCCGCCCCTGAAATAGCCTTTGCTGGCCGGGCACCATTCGGTGACGGAAAGCATGGCTTCAATATCATCGTCATTGACTTCCCACCATTTTTTTATAACGGAGTTTCCGTCCTCATCTTTTGACATGCCGGTGGCATCAAGGGCCGCCGCGCCGGAGTTAATAAGATGGATAAAGCCGCCTGCTGCTTTGCCTGTCAGCTTCTCGCCGGTTACCCTTTCAACCGCTTCCGGACTCCAGTAGGTACGGACATCGGCAAAGAGACTGGCGGTGCCGGTCAAAAGCTTGCCCATCAGCATGGAAAGACCGTTGAGACCGTCATTTTCGGTTGCGAAAACAAGGGGCTCTTTTTTACCGTTCCAGTCAAAGGATGAATTGAGTATGGCCTCTGTAAAGTCACCGTTGGGCATGAAGTCGGTCCACTGCCTTTGGCCTTGGAAGCCGCCCAGTATTGCATTACGGCCCAGGGCTTCTTCGTGCCAACCGTCTTTGGGGCCGGTATATTTGGCTTCATCGCCTTGGGGAATAACTTCTTTAAGTTTTTCATTGCCAAGAAGAATATCACGGCAAATCAAGGTCATCTTAACAACATATTCCCACTCCCAGTCCTTGCGTTCGCGCGAAGAGGGCTCTTCGTTTAAATCCTTGCCTTCCTTACAGTTGGCCTTGGCCCAAGCCAGGGCTTTTTCATATTCTTCATGGTCATAAATGCCTAAATTTACACGGCGGATAACCTCAGTCATATCCACCCACTCGGCTCTGATGCCAAAGTAGTCTTGCATAACCGCAGCATCGCAGACTGAGCCTGCTATACCCATGCAAACAGAACCGATATTGACATAAGACTTACCCTTGATTTGGCCGACTGCGGCTGCGCAACGGGCAAATCGTAAAATCTTTTCTTCCACATCTGCCGGTATGGAATGATCTTCCAAGTCCTGCACATCTTTACCGTAAATGGAAAAGGCAGGCAGGCCTTTTTGAGCGTGGGCTGCCATAACAGCCGCCAAGTAAACCGCTCCGGGCCTTTGTGTGCCGTTGAAACCCCAGACCGCCTTGACTGTCAATGGGTCCATATCCATGGTTTCGCTGCCGTAGCACCAGCAGGGTGTAACGGAAAGGGTGGCACAGACATTTTGTGTTGAAAAGAAGTCCGCACATTTAGCGGCTTCCGCGCTGCCACCGATGGTGCAGGGCGAAATCACACATTCAAAGGGGGAGCCGTCCGAATAAAAAACATTGGCCTCAATAAGCTCTTTGGCTGCTTTAGCCATGGCCATGGTTTTTTCTTCAAGTCCTTCACGCACGCCACCCCAGCGTCCGTCAATTATTGGGCGAATACCGATTTTTGCCTTGTTCATCTCAATTCTCCTTTTCACTTATGTTTTAGTTTACTATTTCTTTAGCCCGCTTGAAAGTTTCATCCCATATTTTAGTATCTTTAGGCAAATAGGGAGTAACTTTCTCACTTTTGGCTATTATTGCCCTGGCTTGGCTTATATTTTCAATATCACCGCCGGCCAAGAGCTGTACGACTATATTACCCAAAACCGTGGCTTCAATGGGGCCCGCCAAAACTTTCACTTTACAAGCATTTGCGGTCATTTGGCACAAGAGGGTGTCCTTAACACCGCCGCCGATGACATGTATTTTATCATAATCAACCCCTGTGCAGTCTTGGAGTTTTTCAAAGGTCAGGCGGTATTTCATGGCCAGGCTTTCATAAATACAGCGGACAATTTCACCCACACTTTTGGGGACATATTGACCTGTTTTTTCGCAATATTCCTTTATGCGTTTCGGTATATTGCCGGGTAGCCCAAACTCGGGCGAATCGGGGTTAATAAAGCATTTGAAGGGCTCTTCTTTCAGAGCCAAATTTTCTAAATCGGCATAGCTGTAATCATTGCCGCGCCGGTTCCAATAGCGGCGGCTTTCCTGTATAAGCCAAAGGCCGGTAATATTTTTAAGAAAACCCACCGAATCACCGTAACCGCCTTCATTGGTTACATTCATCTTGACAGCCTTTTCATTGACTATGGGCTCATCAAGTTCCGTGCCGAAAAGCGACCAGGTTCCGCTGCTGATAAAGGCAAAGTCTTTTTCCTCACTGGGTACCGCCGTCAGGGCCGACTGGGTGTCATGCCCGCAAACGGATATTACCGGCACGGGCTCTGCCGAAAGTTCTTCGCAAAGTGCCTTGTCAAGCCGGCCGGCTACCCTGCCGGAGGGGACGGGCGGGCAAAAAATATGGCTTGGGAGACCGAAGTTTTCAATAATCTCCCCCGACCAGTTTCTTGTTTTCAAGTCAATTATTTGTGAGGTTGTGGCAATTGAATATTCGGTTGTTTTTTCACCGGTCAACATATAGGTTAAAAGGTCGGGCATGAAAAGCAGCTTGTCGGCCCTTTCCAAGAGCTCCGGCCTTTTTTGTTTGATTGCCAAAAGCTGGAAAAGTGTGTTGAGTTCCATAAATTGGATGCCCGTGATTTCATAAATCCGCTCACGGGGCATAAGCTTAAAGGCTTCCTCCAAAATGCCGCTCGTTCTGGCATCCCGGTAGTGGACGGGGTTTTCCAAGAGGTGGCCGTCCTTGTCCAAAAGGCCAAAATCCACACCCCAGGTGTCAATGCCTATGCTGTCAAAACCGCCGGCTTCACGGCCCTTGATTATACCCTGCTTGATTTCATGCAAAAGCCGCAAAACATCCCAGTATAAAACCCCGCCGAAGCTGACCGGGTCATTGGAAAAACGGTGAACTTCTTTGAGGCTAATCTTCTCACCGTCATATTCACCTATAATGGCCCGCCCGCTTGAGGCCCCAAAGTCAAAAGCTAAAACTCTTTTGCTTTTTTGCACGGCAACAGTCCCCCCTACCCTAAATTACAACGCCCTTTTTTAGGATTATGTTAGCATATATGGCGGTTTCACCAGTGGCAATAACGGCATAGGCCCTCTTTGCCCTTTCGTAAAAATCAAAGCGTTCAACAAGCTCTATCTTCTTGTCACCCTCATTGGCTTTAACAATCTTTTTGTAGTCAGCCCAAATAGGCGGCGGATTTTTGGCATCTTCATTGTCCATAAGAGCTACCGGGCTTTCCACATAAGTGTCCAAGGGAAAAAGTTTTAAAACAGCGTCAAGCACTTGGGGCACACCGTGACCGTCCAAGCGCACAAGCCTTTGGGCCACACTTGCCGCCGGGAAATTGCCGTCACCTATAACTATTTCGTCACCGTGACCCATTTCCATCAAAATTTTTAAAAGTTCGGGGGATAAAATTGCCGGTATGTTCTTTAACATAAATCTCTTCCTCTCAAGTTTTTAATCGAAGGTGTACATGTTGTAGAGATCGCGGTAGATACCGTCTTTTTCAAAGAGTTCTTTGTGGTTGCCTTGCTCGGCTATGCCGTCTTCTGTTAAAACCAAAATTTCATTGGCGTTTTTTATGGTAGTCAAGCGGTGGGCTATGGTTAGGGTGGTCCTGCCCTCGGTCAAAAGTTCCAAGGATTTTTGGACCAAACGCTCACTTTCGTTGTCAAGCGAAGAGGTGGCCTCATCCAAAATTAAAATCGGTGGGTTTTTGAGGAAGACCCGTGCTATGGATATACGCTGCTTTTGGCCGCCGGAAAGCTTGACCCCACGCTCACCTATGTAAGTATCATAACCTTCCGGCAATTGGCTGATAAATTCATGGGCGCCGGCTTTTCTTGCGGCTTCTTCCACCTCTCGGCGGTCGGCGTCTTGTTTCCCGTAGGAAATGTTGTCATAAACAGAGCCGGAAAAGAGATAAACATCCTGCTGAACCACGCCTATGTGCGAACGCAAGGAGCGGCTGGTGTATTTTTTAATGTTTACACCATCCAGTAAAATCTCGCCCTCATTAACTTCGTAAAAACGCGGGATAAGGTTGCAGACTGTGGTCTTACCCGCACCGGAAGGGCCGACAATGGCTACATTCCCACCCACCGGAATATGAAGGTTTAAATTGTCCAACACTTTTTTATCTGTACCGGGGTAGGCAAAGCTAACAGCTTTAAATTCAATTTCGCCCTTGGCTTCAAGCAATTCAACCGCATCTTCCGCATCCCTGACTTCCGGAATTTCGTCCATTATTTCGGCAAAGCGGTCAAGGGCGGAAGCGCCTTGGTAAAACTGTTCGCTAAAGTCCGCCACCCGTCTGATGGAAGTTAACAAGGTGCTTACCAAAAGAAGGCTTGCGGTAAAATCACCCGGCGTTGTGAGACCCTTGGCCATTGATCGTGCGCCGGCGACCACAATAAGAATATACATAATGCCGTCAAAAATCCGCATGGTGGTGTGGAAGTTTGCCATGTTGCGATAATTTCGCCTTTTTATGTCCAGAAACTTTTCGGTTCCTCTGCCAAACTTTTCCATCTCAACATGCTCATTGGCAAATGATTTTACCACCCTGATGCCAAGCAGGCTGTCTTCCGTGCCGGCATTGATTTCACCCAGTTGGTGGCGGGCGTCCTTGAAGGTTTGCTTCATTTTCCTTCGCATGTTCTTTGTAACTATGAACATAAAGGGCATGACGGAAAAAATCAAAAGGGCCAACTTTATATTCATTGTGGCAAAGATGATAAAACTTACTATGAGTTTTATGGTTGTGATAAAAACTTCTTCGGGAAAATGATGAGAAAATTCCGATATATCAAAGAGGTCGGTCGTCACCCGCGACATGAGCTGGCCGATTTTGGTGTTATCGTAAAAGGAATAAGAAAGAGACTGTAAATGGGCGAAAAGGTCGTTTCGCATTTCGGTCTCAATTTTAGCCCCCATAATGTGCCCGCCCGAAGCCATAAAATAGCTGGCGGCCGCATCCACTGCTCTCAAGGCCAGGTAAATCAAGGTCAAGCTTGAAACCTTCCGAACGGTCAGCAAGGCGGCGTCGGTTATGGCAGTGTCCGTAATGTTTTTAACTATCAAGGGCAGTATCAGTTCGGTAACCGTGGTCAAAGAGGCACAAACAAGGTCCAATGCCAAAAGCCCCTTGTGTTTCATCAAATAGGGGAAGAAAATCCGCATTAGGTCTGTATTTTTGTGTTTTAATTTGTTGCTCATCATACTCCCGGCAAAGCAAGCAAAAATTTTCATCAAAGAATAGCATGCTTCCCTGATTCTAATTATAACCTATATCAAATTTAATGCAAAGGCAAAATTTCTTTTTTTGCACTGTTTTTGTTGGCTTTTAATCATCTTTGTGCTAACCTTTTAAAAATACCCAAACAGAAAGGATCTTTTTATGTTTGCACGCACCAAAAGCATGGGACTTTATGGCATGGAAGCCTACATGGTAGAAGTTGAGGCCGACTTATCTCGGGGCCTGCCGCGTTTTGATATTGTGGGCCTGCCCGACACTTCTGTGAGTGAAGCTAAAAACAGGGTTCATTCCGCCATAAAAAACAGCGGTTACGACTACCCCGTCAGCCGGATAACCGTCAATTTGGCGCCGGCCGACAAGCGCAAGGAAGGGCCGGTTTATGACCTGCCTGTTTTTCTTTCGATTTTAGTGGCCGGCCGCCAGCTCAAACCCCTGCCCGAAGATGCCGCCTTTATCGGTGAACTTTCGCTCAGCGGCCAAGTACGGCGTGTAAACGGGGCCCTGCCCATGGTTATCAAGGCGCAAGAGGCGGGAGTTAAATCTGTTTTTATACCGGAAGCCAATGCTGCCGAAAGTTCGGTTGTGCGCGGCATTGATGTTTACCCCGTGCGGGATGTTTCTCAACTTTTAGACCACTTAAAGGGCAAGGAAAAAATTGAAGCCACCCGGGCAGAAGATTATTTAAAATATGATATGCCCCAAGCCCTTCCGGATTTTCGTGATGTGCGTGGCCAACTTGAAGCCCGCTTGGCCCTGGAGGTTGCTGCGGCCGGCGGCCACAATGTTATGATGATCGGGCCGCCCGGTTCCGGCAAAAGCATGTTGGCCAAACGCCTGCCTTCAATCTTGCCCGACATGACCTTTGAAGAAAGTTTGGAAACCACCAAGCTTTACTCCATCGCCGGCAGCCTGCCCGAAAAAATATCACTCATAAGGGCCAGACCCTTTCGCTCGCCCCACCATACGGTCTCACCGGCCGGCCTGTCCGGCGGCGGCACAGTCCCGCGCCCGGGTGAAATTTCGCTTGCCCACAACGGTGTTTTGTTTTTGGATGAATTGCCGGAATTTTCACGCAGAGCCTTGGAAGTTATGCGCCAACCCATTGAAGACGGTGAGATAAGCATATCCCGCGTAGCGGGGTCTTTGACCTACCCTTGTTCTGTCATGTTGGTCTGTGCCATGAACCCTTGCCCTTGCGGTTTTTTCGGGCACCCAAGCAAAGAGTGCACCTGCCCTCGCGGTGCGGCCGCCCGTTACTTGTCCAAGGTTTCCGGCCCCCTCTTGGACAGGTTGGACATTCACATTGAAGTGCCGCCCGTTGATTTTGAAAAGCTTTCTGCCGACGGCCCGGGTGAAGATTCGGCAGCCATGCGCCAAAGGGTAAACGCCGCACGGCAAATTCAGCAAAAACGCTTTGAAGGCCGGGGCATTTCAAACAATGCCCGTATGGATGCCGCCATGACCCGAGAGTTTTGCCGCCCGACACCCGCCGCCATGGTTTTACTGGAACAGGCCTTTGAGCGCCTTGGAATGTCCGCGCGCGCTTATGACAAAATTTTAAGAGTCGCTCGCACCGTGGCAGACTTACAGGCAAGCCGGGCCATTGATGTGCCCCACATAGCCCAGGCCATCCAATTTCGCAGTTTGGACAGAAAATTTTGGCAAAATTAAAAACTTAAACTCCTGTGATTTTAAGAAAATGTACATGGTTTTGTGTTTTTTTACATATTCTTTGCAGGTTTAAGAAAATTGTGGGTTTTCTACCCTCTTCTTCGTTTACTTTATATGTTTGTAATGATACAATTATTAAACCTTCTCTTATTATCGGGTTTTTCCTTTATTTTTTTGAGGTGGCTTTTTGGAACTCAAGAGCTCTTATTTGAATAAGGCTTATTATATCGCGACTATACTTCAGTATAGCCGCGAGCTTTCCGATGACGGTTTTACAACCGAAATAAGAAAGGTCTTTAGCTTTGAAGGCCAAGACCTGGCCCTTGACCTTTACGCCCAACGCAATGACGAGCGGCGTGCTTATAAGTTTTGCCTGCCCGGTGAAGACGAGGCCGAAGGCCCCGACAGCAAGGCCGTTTTTGAAGAACTCTGCAAAGCACATGAGCTCACACCCTTTATTCTTGATGTTCCCCTGCCCCCAAAAAAGCAGATTCAATTTGATGAGCTTGAAAACATTGTGGGCGATTACTTCTTGAGCGGTGACCTTTTACCCGAATTGGCCCAACTGCCCTGCTTGGCAGATACCAAATCAGTCAGCCTAAAAGATATAAGCGAAGTCATTTTTGAAAGGGATCATTTTTTACTTTCGGCCAAGGCCTTGATCTATGTTGATTTTAAATTAAACGACCCCGCTATGGGTGAAACCCATCTTTCGACCGAATGCTTTCCTTTGAATTTTACCACCAAGTTGGACGGCAACTACAACTTTATTTCAATGGAATATTCCATTGACCTTTCCGGCCTTGAGGCCAAGAACCTTATCTGCCAAAGGGAAGATATTGAAAAAATCTATGTAAGTAAAGAAAAGTTTGATTCCCTCACCCTCTTGTATCAAGAGCTTTCCGAAAACTTTTTAGAAATGATTGAGGGCTTTCTTCAACTGTCCGACTACATGGAAGAAGGCTTTGACGAGGAAAGTGAAGACAGCCGCCAAGAGCTTGAAAGCCTGCTGGCCCAAGCCGAGTCAAAGCTTGCCAAGTCCGGCAAGTCCATGAGGCGAAACGCCCCCTTCGTCCCTCAAAAGCTTTTTGATATTTTAGGGGCCGCCGATTCCGAATGCGGCAAAAAACTCGCCCTGGCCCAAACCCTGCTCAAAGGGGGTCAAGCCGCCCACCTTGAATCCGACGGGATGGGTAAAATTATTGACCTGCGCGATGACTTTATAGGCTACATGCGCTCTTACTTAACCGGTATCGATATCGGTTGATTTTATAGGGCACAAGGTATATAGAAAACCTCTTCGGCCTTTGGCCGCGGGGCTTTTTTATTAGCCGAGCCCTATAGTGCTCGGTCGGCTGAAAGGAGTTTTTATGGACATAAATCTTTATCTGGACAGAATTGGCTTTGACAGGGAAGCAAGGCTCGATTTCAAAACCTTGAAAGAGCTTCAGTACCGCCATCTTTGCACCGTCCCTTATGAAAATCTTGATATTATAGCGGGCATTCCCCTTAAATTGGATGCCCAAAGCATGTATAAGAAAATAGTTGAAGATCATAGGGGCGGCTATTGCTTTGAGTTAAACGGGGCCTTCGGCCTTCTTTTGCGCGAGCTTGGCTTTAATGTTATTGACTGCATGGCAAGGTTTTTGAAAAACGAAAAAGAAATACCCATGCGTCGCCACAGGGTGCTTAAAGTTAAATGCGATGACGGTCTTTTCTTGTGTGATGTGGGTGTGGGTATGACCTGCCCCATTTACCCGGTCAGGCTTGACACTTTTGATGTGCAGACCATTGGCGGCCAAGAATACCGCATAAGTAAAGACGACTTTTTGGGTACCGTCATCCACCAAAAGATAGATGGGGAATGGGACCGCTTTTTTGCTTTTACAGACGAACCCCAGCTTGATATCGACTATGTCATGCCCTCTTTTTATTGTGAAAAGCATCCGGACTCCCCCTTCATTGTTGACTATATGTTAGCCATCCAAACCCCTTTTGGCGGCAAAAACGCCCTCAACTCCAATAAATTGACTTATTGGGATGAAAAGGGCAAACACAAGAAGGAGCTTAAAGGTCAAGAAGAAATAAAAGACGCTCTTGAAAAATATTTTAAGCTAAAAAACTTTCCTTTAATTTAAGTGCAAAAATATAAGCCTTGCCGGGTCTGACATGCTCCGGCAAGGCTGTTTTTTTAGATTTTAATTTTTTTCTGTCTTTTTAAAAACAAAAAACTTGCTCAAAACAAAATTTAAGACCAAAACAACTATCTGGCCTATGACTACTTTGCCTACTATTTCGCTACCGCCCAAAAGGCTGACCCACAAAATTATTATCAAACTCTCGGCCGCCAAAGAAAAAACCCGTGACCCGAAAAAAGCCAATAATTCCTTGAATACTTCCCCCGCTCGCCCGGCCTTGCTTTCAAAAACATAATGCTTGTTGGTCACAAAGGCAAAAGTAACGGCCGCAAACCAAGAAATTATGTTTGTTGCAAAAATTCTAAAAGATTCCGACAATTCGGGTATATGTTTAAGCCAGGGGTATCTTCCTAAAGCATCCGAAGCCAAAGCCATGTCGCCCGAAAACCAGCCCCGGCTTTCGAAAAGATACATGGCAAGGGCATAGCTTAAAATGCTGACGAGTGTTGTCAGGCCCCCAAAGAAAACATACATTACAATCTCACGGGCCAAAAGCTTGCCCAAAAGCTTGTTTTTGCTCAAGCTTTTATAAAGTTTGTTTTTTTCTATCCTTTGCCAAATTTTATCCAAAACAATCCTCTTCTCAATAAAACATCAAACATCTCATGATTCTGCCGCAATTATAGACCGCAGGCTTTTTAATTGTCAAGGTAGGGGGTCTGTGCTAAAATAGGATTATTAAATTTAGGCGGTGAGTTTATGGGTAAGGAAAAGGTTAAAAGAATCATCCTCCTTGACGAAATCCGAGGTTTTTCTGTCGCCTGCATGATAGTCTACCATGCATTTTTTCTCTTGAGTGATGTTTTTAAGCTGGAACCGGGCAAGCTTTTGTTGCAGTTTTTTATGCCTGCCCAGCCCTTTATTTCAAGTATATTTATCCTGGTAGCCGGCATTTCCTCACGCCTTTCACGTAGCAATGCTCGCCGTGGCTTCAAGCTTTTACTCATTGCCTTGGGTTTTAGTTTGGTGACCATCTTCTTTTTGCCGCTTATGGGCTTGGAAGGTTTGGGAATTTATTTTGGAATCTTGCACTTTTTGTCCGTAAGCATGCTGTTTTTTGCGGCAAGTCAAAAATTGCTTGATAAAATTCCACCCCTATGGGGGCTTTTGGCTTGCAGCCTGCTATATTTTTTTACTGCAAACATAGGTAAGGGCTTCTTGGGTTTTTCAGCCTCAAGCGCCATTAACTTGCCCCAAAAACTCTACGAGTCAAATTATCTTTTTCCCCTGGGTATTTATGGGCCCGGTTTTTACTCATCTGATTACTTCCCTGTTTTTCCCCGTATTTTCATGTTTTTGGCCGGCACTTATTTTGGCCGTGCCTTGAAAAACATTGACTTACCCGCCTGGGTTTATGAGAGGCATGTAAAATTTTTCGAATTTTTGGGCCGCCATTCTTTGCTGATTTATGTGGCCCATGTGCCCATAATTTATGTGCTGGTTTACCTTTTTCAAGCAATAAGCAAATTTTTGTTTTAAAAGCTCTTTTTACCTCTTGCGCGTGTTTATATTTACAAGGATATATGTTATAATTTTTGCTGTGTAAGGTCTTGGCCTTGCAGTTGATTTTACTTGGCCTTGCAGTTGATTTTATTTGAAGGGGCTTTTGAATGTCGACCGATGATACCAACAATAAAACAGACCTCATAATCGGTCGCAATGCCGTGGCCGAGGCCCTACGAGCCCGAAGGGCTATTGACAGCCTTCTGGTAGCTCGGGGCGAGCACGACGGGACCCTTGGCAAAATAATAGCCGACTGTAAAAAAAGAGATATTGTAGTAAAAGATGTTTCTAAAAAAAAGTTAGACTTTATGTGCGGCCACCAAAACCATCAAGGGGTTCTTGCCCAGGCGGCTGTGCGTGAATATTCAAGCTTGGCCCATATTTTTGAACTTGCCCAAGCACGAGGCCAAGAGCCCTTCCTTATAATCTGTGACGGGCTTGAAGACCCTCATAATCTGGGGGCCGTAATTCGTTCGGCCGAGGCCGCAGGCGCCCATGGTGTGCTTATACCAAAAAGGCGCAGTGCATCTTTGAGCTATGCCGTCGGCAAGGCTTCCGCAGGGGCTGTCGAATATATGCCGGTTGCCCGCGTTACCAACATTGCCCTGACTATAGATGAGCTCAAAAGCAAGGGGCTTTGGGTTTACGGGGCAGACATGGGCGGTCAGCCCTGGTGCAGCCAAGATTACACGGGGCCTTGTGCCTTGGTCATAGGTTCCGAAGGGCGCGGGCTTGGCCGCTTGGTTAAAGAAAAATGTGATTTTATTGTTTCCTTGCCCATGAAGGGCAAACTAAATTCCCTGAACGCTTCCGTCGCGGCAGGGGTTTTGATGTTTGAAGTTGCCGGCCAGCGGGCAGGGCTGCGGCCCCCTTGCAAACCTTCGGGCAAGTAGTTTTTTGGCGGAAATTTTATTTGGAGGATGATAAAGTGAATGACAGACAGGGTTTTTCAGTACCCGACGATTCTGATATTGATGCCATTTTAAAAAAGATTAAATCCTATCAATCCTCTCCCCCTTCTTCAAAAGATGAAGAGGGGCAAAAAACCGAACCTCAAAAACCGGAGCAAAACTCACAAACCGGCGAAGAAATTGTCCCCCCAAAACTTGAGCCGGAAGCTGTGAGCGATTATGTCCCGGCCAGCGAACTGATAAAGGGCAAGGGCCGGCAGGAAGAGCCCGCAGGCGCACCGGCCACCCCCTGGTGGGAAGACCCCGACGCCAAAGAATTTTTTGCCAAGGCGGAAGAAGAACAAAAAAAACCTTCCTACTCAACGCTGGATGAAACTAATGAAAACCAAGTTGTGGAAGAGCTCGAACCTGCAACTATTGATATGGAGCTTGACCCAAGCACCTTCGGCGAAAAAATTCGCCAAAGTTTTTACGATGAAACTGAAATTGAAAGCACCGCCGAACAAGAAATTCCCAACGGCGACCCTATAGAGCGCCCCGGCCTTATTGTCAAGAAGGGGGTTGCTTCAAAAACTTCCGATCTGGACCCAATGCCCCGAGTACTGCCGGCCGAAGAGGTTCTGCGCTCGGCTCTTTTGGAGCAAGAAAAAACCAAGTTGGGTCAGGGCACAAGCCCTCCCCCAAAAGAGAGTGCATCGGTGCCCGAAGATTATATGGACGGGCAAATAGTTTTTCGCGGTTTTAATTCTCCCGAAGCTGACGGCGACAGGATAGGCATCAAAAGTGCCGAAGAGGAACTTTATTTAAGGCGCCGTGAAAAAGCACGGGATTTTGTTGACCCCAAACAAGCAGAACGAGCCGGTTACGACGATCCCTCCAAAAGCGGCGGGAAATCGGGGGAAAATACGACCGGTAAAAAGAAGTTGGAATACCACTTTCACGAACAAGGCACCAGAATTAACCGCTTCTTGTTCATTTCACGCAAGCGCACCCTAACCGCCTTGATCGCGCTTGGGCTTATTGAGCTTTTTTCCTTGTTTTTGTTGTTTTTGCCGCAAATGCTTGAGTCCGCCGCAGTCGAATCAACTGTCTTTGGCCACGGTGGTAAGGCGCTTATTTTACTCCAGCTCTTTTTGCTTTGCCTGGCTGCTTTTTTTGGTATCAGGGAACTCGCTTCGGGCTTCATGTCCTTGTTCAAAGGGCGACCCAATTGCGACCTGCCGGCTGCCCTGGTGGTCACGGCAACGGCTTTGCACCTGATTTTTTCACTCTTTTTGTCACCGCCGGAAAATTATCTTCTGCCCACCTTTACTTCCCTTGCGGTTTTTTCGCTCTTGATAAGCACGCTGTCAAGATTGGTTAGGGACAAATATACACACGGTAACTTTAGGTTCTGCGCCTTTGACGCCAGGGAAAAGCTGCACACCATGGCCAGTGTCGATGGCAGCGACGCCTCTTTGGAATTGAGCAAGGGGCTTTTAATGAGCAACCCTGGTGTTATTTATTCCGCCCCCCTGGGCTTCCCCACAAATTTTATAGAAAACTCAAGGGATTTTTCGGGCTCTGAAAAGTTTTGCTCTGTTTTACTTTATTGCGTTCTGGCCTTGTCCGCCCTCTCGGGGCTGATTGCCGGCCTGGTTGGCAAAAACATTCTTTTCGGCCTGTCTGTTTTTACCGGGGCTCTCTGTGTGGGTAGCCCTCCCGGGGCTATTTGGGCCTACACCTGGCCGCTATACCTGGCCAACAAGCGCTTAAACTCACAAGGGGCCATGGTCACCAACCCCAAGGCCGCCTTTGACTTGTCGGAAAATAATGCCTTTGTTCTTGACAGTGCCGATCTTTTTGATCGCCAAGCTTGCGTCTTACACGGTTTTAAGGAATACAAGCGGATAAGACTGGATGATGTTTTACTTTATGCCGCAGCCATGATTATAAGGTCCGGCGGACCCTTGTCCGACGCCTTCGACAGCCTCATAAATAAACACCGCGACCTTCTGCCCAAAGTGACGGACTTTGCCTATGAAGACAGGCAGGGTATTTCCGGCCTTATCCACAAACAAACCGTGCTTATGGGTAACAGAACCTTTATGAATAACCACACCGTTTTAGGCATACCCGACAAGAGCGAAGAAGACAAATACAAGAAAAACGGCCGCCGGGTGCTCTACTTGGCTGTTGCCAACAAGGTTGCCGCTCTTTTTGTTGTAAGTTATGCGGTGGATAAAAGTTTGGCAAGCGACCTTAAAAAATTGCAGAAAAACGATTTCAGTTTTCTTGTGCATACCAGGGATGTTAATGTTACAGAAGAAATGCTGTCCGAGTCCCTGGGCCTTGCCATAAACAAGGTTAAGGTTGTGGGGACCAATGCCAACCGCCTTTTGCGCCGCCTTGGAAGGGAAGGCTTGCCCCAGGCACCTTCCGAGGTTTTGCATGACGGTTCTGCCCACAGCTTCCTAAAAAGCCTGGTTTCTGTTTTAGATATAAAATTTTCTGCCCGTGCAACCAAGGTTTTACAAGCGCTTGCCGCCGGCCTGGGCCTGGCCGCCCTCATACTCTTTACCGCACTTTCCTCCCCGGACAGATTCGGCCCCGCTCAAATTTTACTTTTCCAAGCCTTTTGGCTGGCCTTGGCCTCCATAATCGCCGCCATAAGAAACTTATAGTTTTCCCGCCTTGCTCGCTTGACAAGAATAGCGGCATATAGTAATATTTCATCGGATGCCATAGGGCAATAATATATCCAATTTTGCAAATCAAGAAAGGGGTTAACTTATGAAAAGCACTCTCAAAAAAATCATCGCCTTAATGTTGGTTTTTGCCTTCGTCTTTGCCTTTGCAGCCTGTAAAAAAGATGATGATGACAAAACCACAAGCGGTGACGAAGTAAGCAGCAGCGTAGATGCCGACCAAAGCGAGACCGAAGACCTTTCCGAAGACGCTTCCGACGATGTTTCCGAAGATGCCTCCGATGATGTTTCCGAGGATGCCTCCGACGATGTTTCAGAAGACGCTTCCGATGATGTTCCCGATGACACAACCGAAGCTACA
Source organism: Clostridiales bacterium (assembly GCA_012524025.1). Classification (GTDB taxonomy): domain Bacteria; phylum Bacillota; class Clostridia; order Oscillospirales; family Acutalibacteraceae; genus UBA1447. The sequence goes on from JAAYSC010000037.1 coordinate 20,672, forward strand.
ACCGCCGCTCCCAAAGGTGTATCCCTCCCCATCGGCGGTAACCAAGCACAAGTTCTTGAGTTTTACAACAAACAAGGCAATGCCCTCAAGCAATACAAGGGCAAGGTAAAAGTTACCAAGAAAGACGGTACAACTTCAGAAATTAACCATATTGCCGGTGGTTCGGTTGTTAAAAATCTTGCACTTTCCTTGCTTCCAAACGACTATGCTGAAAGAGATACCCTCACCTTCAACAACGGCGTAGCAGGCGACAGAAAGCTCAGCTCCTGGCTCCCCCGCAGTTACTCGGATAAAATTAGTGAAATCAACCCCGGCGGCAACAACGGGGTTAAGTCGGCCACCTGCACCGCCAGCGGTTCGGGCTGCAAGGTTGTTATTGTTTTCAACGATGATAAGACCAGCGGCGCCACAGCCCTCAGCGACAAACCCAAGTATGTTTCCAAGGCCATGGATACCCTCGACCTCAAAGAGTCCGATCTTGATCCTTTCGTGCTTGAAAGTGCAGTTGTAAATTACACCGGATGTTCCATAGAAGCTGTTTTTGACGCCGAAGGCAGGATTGTTAAGCTTGATATTTTAACCCCGGCCAATATAATGGGCGATCTTACCTACGGTATCATTAAACTTAAAGATTCTAATGTCGTCGGCCGCTATAAAGGCAACTACACCTTTACATACTTATAAATCATTAAATCAAATCTTAAATAATTCCTAAAAAAGTGAAGCTCCACCGAAAATGGAGCTTCACTTTTTTTGTTTTATTCTCTTATTAAATCAACCTGAAAGTTTTAACCTCAAAGGGCTTGATGTAAAACTCAAACTCCCCGTCGGAACATTTAAGAACTTTTTCATTTTCTTCCATCAGATTACATTCGTATACCTTCTCAAAGGGCAGGCTGCATTTGAGCCTGACGGCTCCCCTGGTTCGCGCCGCCTCGTAAACTCTTACAATAAAGCCTTCCCCGTCTTGGACAGCCTTTATTGTGTCTATAATTACATTTTCCGCATCGAGCGCCACAAAACTATTTTGTTCCGGTAAAACACCCTCATGCGCAGTCAGCTTGAAGGCTTTCAGGGGTTGGTTTAGTTCAAAGGCTTTTTGCACCGTGCCACCCTCCTGCCAAGTCCCCTTGTGGGGGTAGAGGCTATAGGTAAACTTATGCCTGCCATGATCACTGACCGTGTCGGGGCAGGTGGGTGAGCGCAAGAGTGAAATGCGCATTATATTATCCTTTATGTCATAACCGTATTTGGAATCATTTAAGATACTGACCCCGTAATCTCCTTCGGACAAGTCGGCCCACTTGTGGGCACATTGCTCAAAACGGGCCTTGTCAAAGCTGTTGTTCCAATGGGTGGGCCTTTCTATGGCGCCGTGGGCCGTTTCAAAGCTTGCTTTAGTATTTAAGATGTCAACCTCAAAGGCAGCCTTGAGCAGTTTATCGCTTTCATACCAGTCCACGGTGGTTACAAAATCCAAGCGTTTTTCACCGGCATAAAGAATAAGGTCTTGGCTGATCTCGGACTTGTTGAAACTGCGTTTGATTCTGATAAGGGCGCGCAGCTCGTTTGCTTCCACAAGTTCAATGCTGTCTGCCTGCCGAAGTTCCCAAAACTTGATTTGATAATTTAGCTCTAAATTCCAGGCTGTTTCGTGCACGCACTTGTCTCGAAAAATTGTAAGTAGGTTACCGGGGCCCGCTAAAATTTCGCGAGCATTTTCTTTGTCAAAAACACTTGTGATTATTCCGTTTTCATCCAGCTTGACTCTCAAGAATTCATTTTCCAGCAAATCCTTCTGCCCCACTAAGGCCTTCTTTGGTTTTTCTGAATAATCATACTTAAAAACCTTATAGCCCATGGCAGGCACATTCGCAGCCAAGAAGCTAACCTCGGGCTCGCCCTCACCCTGTGTGAAAACAGTGGGCAAGGCTTCTTCCCCGTCATAAAAGGCCTTGCCTGTAAAATCTTCAAAAGCCTTTAGGCTGACCGGCCCCGTTACGGGGTGAGAAAGCAGGTTCCAAACAAGCACACCGCCGTCTCGGGCTTGGATTTGTGCATTTAGCACTTCCAGGGCTTTTTCACTCACGGTTTCACCCAAGGCATGCATTCTGTTATAGTCGGGCCTGCAGTCTTCATGAACTTGCCGGATGGAAGTACCCGGTAAAATATCATGGAATTGATTTTTCAGCAAGAGTTTCCAAGCTTCTTCAAGCGCTTGCCCGGCATAGCGGTGTTCAAAAATCCGTTCGGCAAAAACACTGAGCATTTCTGCCCTTGTCAGTAAAAATTCGCCCTGGCGGTTGTTTTGCTTTATATAGGCTTGGCTGGTATAGGTGCCCCTGTGGTTTTCGTAATAAAGCTCATCATTATAAAGGGGCAGTTCATCATAATGTTCCTGCACCTTTTCAAAAAACTCAAGAGGCTTGGCCATCTTGCTTTCGGGTAGGCCGGGGAAGCTTTTTAAGCTTCTTGCCCTTTCAACCATGGCATGGGTACAGCCTCCGCCGCCGTCACCGTAGCCAAACATGCCCATGGCATCGGCCTGAATGTCTTTTCTTTCATTGGCTCGGCTCACTTGTTTTAGGTCGGAAGGGCTGTATTCCCCGCCGTAGCCCATGCGCAACATATGGGCCAAAACTTCCGAAGAATCATTGCCCCGCCAACGGAAAGTTGTATGGGGGAAGCGGTTGGTGTCTTGGCTGTTTAGCTTGGCGGTTATGAAATATTTCATCCCGCTGCGCCTGATAATTTGCGGCAGAGCCCAGGAAAAACCAAAGCAATCCGGCAACCAATAAGTATCGGAAACCACTCCGAATTCTTTTTTAAAAAACTCCCTACCGTAAAGCAATTGCCTTATCAAGGCTTCGCCGGAAGCAATGTTGGTGTCGGCCTCAACCCAAACATTACCGACAATATCCCATTGGCCCCCCTTGACTTTCTCTTTGATTCTTTCATAAAGTTCGGGGTAAAGCTTCTTTGTCATGTCATATAAGATGGCCTGGCTTTGAGCAAAAATAAAGTCAGGGTATCGATCCATGAGGGCCAGGTTGTTGGAAAAAGTCCGCGCAGCCTTTCTCTGTGTTTCTTGAACCCTCCAAAGCCAAGCAATGTCAATATGGCTGTGGCCTGTCATAAAAACTCGGCTTTGCGGGCTGTCTTGTATTTTGGCCAAGCCCTCTTTCAAAACCCGAGCGGCCCTGCTTATAGATTGGCGCACCCGTGCATCATCAAAGTCGAAATCAACCTCATGCAATGACTCTTCGATAACTGCCAAAACCCTTGTTCTTATAAACTCATCTTCTATATGCTCCAAGGCCTCCCAAGCTATTTCAATATCTCTTTCATAGGCCCGGCATTCTTCATCCGCAGCGACTATACGAGCCTTTTTAAGCTCATACATAACACTTTGAGCCCCGGCCATGGCATCATCACAAAAAGTTCCGGCATCAACCGCATATTCAAGCACCAGGTCAAGCTTTTCCCCGCCTTCGAGGCGGCCCAGATATATGCTGTCACGGTTAACCCAACCGGAACTTACGGCACCTACAATTTTTTTATTAATCCTGACCAAGGCTTCACCGCCAAAGTCAAGCTCAAGGTAAGAGTCGGGCCCCGCTACCGAGGGCGGAACGCTTATTTGTGCCCTGAATATTCTGGCACAGTCATAAGAGGCCTCCCATCTGTCACCCAGGCTTATCATGCTCCTTGAGCCCTTGTCCCACTCATAGCGGCCGTCACCCAAATAAGTGCCCGTGTGAGTTCGCCAAACGGGTATCTCAAAAACCGCCTTATCGGCATACTTTTTTAAGCCCTTCATCATATACTTGAGCACTTGGGGTTTCTCTGTCTTCAACAAATTAACACACCTTCCTTTTTTGCTCTTTCTTACCTAAAAGTATCGGTTGGGATATATGATACAGTAAATGCGTTTAATTGCAAGAAAAGTTGTGTTTTTGATTGAAATATAGGCCTCCTTGTGATACAATTTCACGGATACTATGAACGGAACTCTCGCATGCCATCAAACACATGCCATAAGTTGTCGGTGAGTGCGCCGTTTTGAATATGAGGAGGAAATTCTTTGAAAGTTTACAATGCAAAAGACATCCGCAACATTGCCTTGGCCGGCCACGGCGGTAGGGGCAAAACCACACTTGCGGAAGGCATGCTCTTTCTTGCCAAAGCAACCGATAGGTGGGGCAAGGTTGCCGAAGGCAACTCAAACCTTGACTATGACGCTGAAGAAAAGCGCCGCAAGTCCACCGTTTCCCTGTCGGTGGCCCCGCTTGAATGGCAGGGTAAAAAACTAAACCTTGTGGACACCCCCGGTCTCTTTGACTTCGCCGGCAGTGTCAGCGAGGGTATGCGCGCGGTTGAAAGTGCTCTTATTGTTACCGCAGCCGGTTCCGACTATGATGTCGGTGCCGAAAAGGCCTTCCGTGCCGCCAGGGACAGGGGCTTGGCAAAAATGTTCGCAGTCACCCGCTGTGATGCCGAACACACCGATTTTTACAAAACCTATGACGCCATCGTGGCTGAACACGAATCCAAGGTTTGCCCCGTTGTAATCCCCTTCATGGAAGGTGAAGAAGTTGTGGCCTATGTTGACCTCTCGGCAGGTAAGGCATACAGCTATAAGGACGGCAAGGCTACCGAGGTTGACATGCCTTCGGGCGGCAGGCTTGAAGAACTTACCGAAGTTTTCAACGAAGCCATCGCAAGTGCCGACGAAGAACTTATGGAAAAATATTTTGAAGGCGAAGCTTTCACGGCAGAAGAAGTCGCTCAAGGCTTGGCAAACGGCCTGGCTTCGGGCGAGCTTTACCCTGTTTTTGCCTGTTCCGGCCTTAACTTGGATGCCGTTGACCTCTTGCTCAACCATGTCACCGCCATCGCCCCCGCCGCAGCCGACCACGCCGGTGAAAAATCGGTTGACGGCAAGGACATTGCCTGTGACGAGGACGGCCCGCTTGCCGCTGTCTGCTTTAAAACAATTGCCGACCCCTTTGTTGGCAAGATGTCTTTCTTTAAAGTAATATCCGGCAAAATCACTTCCGATGTGCCGGCCTACAATGCGCGCACCGGTGAAAGTGAACGCATGGGTAAAATCATCGCCGTTCTGGGCTCAAAACAAGAAGATATCAGCCAAATCCCGGCAGGTGATATCGGTGTTGTTACCAAGCTTTCCGGCATCAATACGGGTGATACCCTTTGCAGTGCCAAAGATGTTATAGAACTGCAAAAGGTTAAATTCCCCGCCCCTTATCTTTCCATGGCCGTCAAGGTTCGCAAGAAGGGTGAGGAAGACAAGGTAGCCCAGGGCTTGACCCGCCTGGTTGAAGAGGACCCCACCATCAGCTACTTTAACAATGCCGAAACGCGTGAACAAATTCTTTCGGGTTTGGGTGAGCAGCATTTGGATGTTGTTTCTTCAAAGCTCAAGGCCAAGTTTGGCGTTGAGGTTGACTTGCAAGTTCCCAAAGTCGCCTACCGCGAAACCATTCGCAAAACTTATGAAGCCCGCGGTCGCCATAAAAAGCAGTCGGGCGGTCACGGTCAGTTCGGCGATGTTTACATCCGCTTCGAACCCGTCAACCCCGCCGAACATGAAGAAGAAATTGACCTTATTTTTGAAGAAGAGATTGTCGGCGGCGTTGTTCCCAGGCAATACTTCCCCGCTGTTGAAAAAGGCTTGCGTGAAAGTATCACCAAGGGTGTCTTGGCCGGCTACCCTATGGTTAACCTCAAGGCCACCCTCTATTTCGGTTCTTTCCACGCTGTTGACTCATCGGAAATCGCCTTTAAAACAGCCGCATCTTTGGCCTATCGTGAAGGTATCCCCAATGCTTCCCCCACAATTTTGGAGCCCGTAGGCACCTTAAAGGCCTACATGCCCGACGATAACTTGGGCGACATCATGGGTGACATCACCAAGCGCCGCGGCCGTGTCTTGGGCATGGGTCCTTCCGAAGAACCCAAGGTGCAAGAGCTGGTGGCCGAAGTGCCCATGGCCGAAATGGGTGATTTTTCCACTGTCTTGCGTTCAGTCACTGCCGGCAGGGGTTCCTTCTCCCTAGAGTTTGCCCGTTATGAAGAAGCTCCCCAAGCCACGGTTGAAAAGATTATCGAAGCGGCCAAGCTTGAAGAGGAAGATTAAAAACAAGATAGGTTCTAAAGAACAAAACAAAAAGGAGCAAGCCTTGAGCTTGCTCCTTTTTATTGATTTTTGTCTGCCCTATGAGCCGACTATAATAATATTTGCAAGGGCATCAGCCACATCTTCACAGCTGTCCAAACAATCTTCCAAAAGATCATAAAGAGTCTTGTGTTGTAAGATTTTTTTGGCGTCTACTTCTTTTTCAAAAAGAGCCCTTACGTTTTCAAAGTAAACATTGTCGCCCACTTCTTCTATCCTGTTTATTTCAATTACATTATCATTGATTTTCTTGGCATTTTTCTTATAGTTCCTAAAGTCTTCCATAAGAATCAATATTTTTTCACTGGACTGGCAAATTAAATCCACCAGCTTTTCGAAACCCTCTGTACTATCTTCCACACACATCATATAAAAGCCGGCGGAAACATAGTCCAGGCTGTCTATTACCGTTTCAATACTGTTGAGCAAACCTATGAGGTCGGGCCTGTCTATGGGTGTAATAAAGGCGGCTTCTATAGTCCGCATACACTCATGAAAGTGCTCGTCTCCCTCATGTTCAAACTCTTTAATCTTGCGCATCTTGGTAATATCAATTTTACCGTTAACAAAGGACGCCTTTAGCTGCAAGGCTGCATCCCTGGTTATGGTTGCGCTTTTTACAAACATTTCAAAAAAATCCGTTTTTTTCCTACTCATTCTACCCATTGTATATCCTCCGTTTATTTAGAAAATCATCCTGAAAAATGAAGCGAACAAATAACCTAAAATTGTACAGGCCGGGAAGGTTAAAACCCAGGCGAAAACCATCTCCCTGGCTACTCCCCAGTTGACTGCACCCAGGCTCTTTGATGCACCTGCGCCCATCATTGCCGTAGCCTTGGTGTTGGTGGTACTCAAGGGGATACCAAAAGCCGTTGCGGCTAACATACTGGCCGAGGCTACAACTTCAGCTGCAAAGCCCTGGTGTTTTTCCAGCTTAACCATATCCATGCCCATGGTCTTTATAATACGATAACCGCCTACCGAGGTCCCTACGGCCATGGTGAGCGATACTAAGAGCATTATAGAAAACTCTATCTTTTTGGTAACTCCGATACCGCCTATGACCAAGGCCAAGTTCATAACACCCACAAACTTTTGCCCATCCTGGGCACCGTGGCTGAAGGCCAGCAACATGGCACTGGCTATCTGACCCCCGGAAAAGAAACGGTTGGCCTTACGACGGTTGGCATTATAAAACATTCTTTCAACCAGCTTGGTTGCAAAATAGCCTAAAACAAAGCCGACCGCAGAAGAAATCACCAAACCGTAGACAACCTTGAGGACTGAATCTAACTTAAAGGCCTCCATTCCGTTTAGGGAGATACCGGCCCCCATAAGGCCCGCTATCAAGGCATGGCTTTCGCTGGTGGGTATGCCAAAACGCCAGGCAGAGGTTGCCCATAAAACAATGGCCAGTTGGGCTGCACCCAGGGCTACCAGGGCATCTGATCCCTGCCCTATGTCTACCAAATCTCTCATGGTATCAGCAACCGCACTGCCCATTAATAAAACACCCAAAAGATTAAAAACCGCAGCCATGGCTATGGCCGTGTTAGGTTTTAAAACTCGCGTGGTCACCACGGTGGCTATGGCATTGGGTGAATCCGTCCAACCGTTGACAAAAACGGAAGCACAGATTAGTAAAAACACAATAAGCAAACTTAAACTCATCAATTATACCTTCTTATTTTTTAATAAACTAATTTTCTTTTCTGCATTGTACTAATATTGCGCTTTTGCGTCAATATAAAAATTTCTATCTTTTTCTTTCAAACCTTCTTTGTAAGGCCTTAACGAATTCTACCAAAGGTATAACGGAAAAGGCCAGGCCCATGGCCAGGGAATATTCCGTAAGGCTTATAGGTGTAAAGCCGAAAGCATCCCTGAGGAAGGGTATATAGATTACCGCCGTGGTTAAGATAAAAGAAGCGAGCATGGCCAGATATAGAAATTTATTGTGGTTTTTCTTAAAACCCATGGCTAAAACCGAATGCCTTTGTGAGCGCATGTTGAAAGAGTGGAATATTTCGGCCATGGACATGGTTAAAAATGCCATGGTCATACCGTCGGCACTTTGGGCTATTTGCCAAACTCCCCTTTCCAGCCTCTCACCCAAAAAATAGGCGGCAAGGGTCAGGAGGGCAACGAGAACACCTTGATAGACAACATCCACACCTAAGCCTGCCGAAAAAATTCCGGCAGATGCGGGGCGCGGTTTCCGTTTCATAATATCCTCTTCCGGCTCCTCCATGCCAAGGGCAAGTGCGGGGAAGGAGTCCGTAATCAGGTTAATCCACAAGAGATGGACAGGTCTTAGAATGCTGAAATTCATCAGGGTTGCCGCAAAGATTGCTAACACCTCGCTCAAGTTCGAACCCAAAAGAAACTGAACAGCCTTGAGAATGTTATCATAAATTCGTCTTCCTTCGCCCACCGCACTAACAATTGTTGCAAAGTTGTCATCTGCCAAGACCATGTCTGCCACATTTTTAGTAACATCCGTGCCGTTTATACCCATGCCGATACCTATATCGGCACTCTTTATGGAGGGGGCATCATTAACACCGTCACCCGTCATAGCCGTAACCATGCCCCTGCTTTTCCAAGCGTTTACAATCCTGGTTTTATGTTCGGGTTTAACCCTGGCATAAACGAAGGTGTTTTCAACCCTTTGGCCAAATTCTGAATCAGTCAGCTGAGTCAGCTCGGCCCCGGTCATGGCCTGGCTTCCATCTTTTACCATGCCAAGCTCTTTTGCTATAGCCACAGCCGTTCCCAAGTGATCGCCCGTTATCATAACCGGCCTAATACCCGCTGTACGACACTGCTCAATGGCGGGCCCAACTTCCGGGCGCACAGGGTCAATCATACCTGTAAGGCCGATAAAAACCATGGTTTGCTCTATTTCATGGGCTTCCTCAAAAACCGGGATCTCCTTATGTTCCTTATAGGCTGCCGCCAGGACCCTAAGAGCCCTGTCGGTCATTTTTTTGTTTTCCCTAATGATTTCTTGGCGCCGGGCTTCGGTCAGGGGCTTTAAGCCTTCATGTGTGAGCAGATAGTCGCAGCGCTTGAGTATTTCATCCGGAGCTCCCTTGGTAAACTGCACAAAGGCCTTCTCTTTTGTATGAAGGGTTGTCATCATCTTTCTTTCGGAATCAAAGGGAGCCTCCCCCACTCGTTTGAAAAGCTCCTTGAGCTCTTTTTTGGAAAAACCTTGATCCAGCCCATATTTTACAAGAGCCACCTCGGTCGGTTCCCCTACAATTTCGCCCTCGGTCAAGAGCTCTGCGTCGGTACACAGGGTCATGGCTTGTGCCAAGAGTTCCGAAGCTTCAGTGGCGGTATCCACAACCGTCATCATGTTTTGGGTAAGAGTTCCTGTTTTATCCGAACATATTACTTGGGCACTACCCAGAGTTTCTACCGCAGTGAGTTTTCTGATAATGGCGTTTTGGCTTGACATCTTTGTAACACCCATAGAAAGCACTATAGTAACAACCGCAACCAAGCCTTCCGGAATTGCCGCCACAGCCAAACTTACCGCTACCAAGAAAATATCCAAGGTAAAGGCAAAATCGAGTGTCCCACCCTTTTGCCAACGCATAAAAAATTGGAAGGCAAAGATAAAGATGCTGATTGCAATAACAAGAAAACTCAAGACCTTGCTCAGGCGGTTAAGCTTAATCTGTAGCGGAGTTAAGCCCTGCTTGGTGCTTTCGATAGCATGGGCAATTTTTCCCATTTCCGTATCCATGCCGGTTTCTGCCACAAGGGCGCTGCCTCTGCCATAGGCAACACTTGTGCCCATGTAAACCATATTTCGCCTGTCACCCAAGGCTACCTCAAGCCCGCCTTCTTCCTCTAACTTTTGGACATGCTTTTTTACGGCCACGGATTCACCTGTAAGCGCGGCCTCTTCCACCTTGAGACCCGCAGCCTCAAGAAGCCTACAGTCCGCCGGGATGGCATCTCCCGCTTCAAGTAAAATAAGATCTCCCCTGACCAAGTCTTCGCTCTTTAATTCTCTTATATCACCGTCACGCAAAACCTTGCTGGTTGCGGCCGACATTTTCTGTAGAGCTTCAATCGCCTTTTCGGCCTTAGACTCCTGATAAACCCCCAAAACAGAATTTATTAAAACTACACTAAGGATAATAAGCACATCCGTCGGAAACTTCTTTTCAAAAAAGGCCATAAAGGCCGAAATCAGGGCCGCCGCAACAAGGATCAGAATCATAGGGTCAAGTAATTGCTTCATAAACCGTTTAAGAAGTGATTCACTTTTTGCCTCCCTGAGCTTGTTGGGCCCGTCTTTTTCTAAGCGAGCTTCCGCTTGCTGTATTGATAAGCCCCTATCGGAACTATCCAGCTTAGCAAGAGCACTTTCGATTGTTTCAAGATAAAATTTCATTACTCAAGTCCCTTCTTAATTTTCAAACTTAAAAAGACCTTTGACTAGACTAGACTATACTAGCCAAAGGTCTTGCTTCATAAGTCCAGTGCCAGCCGATATTATATCGACGGTTGTTGACTGCCGGATCAAGCTTCGGTTCGGCCGAAAGCTCTCAAGCTACTCCCCTAAGGTGTATGCAAAAGTATATTGACATTAGGATAACTTATTTGCAAGTGTTTATTTTTTGCCCGTGGAGCCAAATCCACCGGCTCCCCTTTGGCTTTCCTCAAGCTCTTCTGCCTCAATCACAGGGGCAAGGCTGACCGGCATAAGAACAAGTTGGGCAATCCTTTCACCGGGCTGAATTTCATAATCTTCTTTAAATTGATTGATAAGACCCACCTTAACTTCGCCCCGGTAGTCGCTGTCTATAACACCGACTCCGTTTAAAAGACCTAAGCCATGACGGACAGCCAGGCCGGAACGGGCGAAAACAAAGGCGGCCGAATCGGCAGTGGGCAGTTCCAGGGCCAGGCCTGTCGGGATCAGGGCATGACCCCCGCCTTCTATCAAGAGAGGTTCGTCAATGCAGGCATATAAATCCATACCCGCACTGCCGGGGGTTGCTCTGACGGGCAAGATTGCCTTGTCCTTTAATTTTTTAAATTTTATCTCATTCATCTTCTTCGTTACCGCTGTCGTTTTCTCGTCTTCTTTCGTTTAAGGCCTCAAGCATTTTCTTATGCTCCTTGTCGGGCAAGGCGTATTTCCAAGTGGGGATAACCGACAAGATACTGCCGATGGCCGGCGGGATGGAAACCAGGAAGAAAAGCACAAGCATATAGCGCGAATACTTGTCCTCTACCCTGGGGATGCCCCCTTGTTCAATAAAGGCGTTAAGTTCTTCAACCGCCTTGTCGGAAAAGCCCACAAAGTGGTAGGCCAAACCGCTTATGATGGTTGCTATTCCCGTTGTGAGTTTTGCTATAAAAGTCTGGCCGGAAAAGAAGACACCGTCGGGCCTGATATTATTGTGATAATCTTCATAGTCCACGGCATCGGCTATCATGAAGCTCTGCAAAACCGTGGTAAGGCCCATGGTGGCCCCTCCGACAGAAAAGAGAAGGAAGCAGATGAAAAGGTAGATTGGCCTTGTAAGTTCTTGAGGTGCACTCAAATAAACAACAAACATTAAGGCATAGGGGATGGCACCCAAAAGATTGGCATAGTTATACAGGTCTTTCTTTTCATAGCGTTCTGTTAATTTTGGGGCCAGGCCCATGGCAATGAACTGACCTATGAAAACCCCGCCGCCCAAGAGCGCAACATATAAGATCGACTTGAGGGGGTCCTTGGTGGCATAGTAATAGCTGACCAGGGGTAGGGCCGCCAGGGCCAGCAACATTTTTGGGCTGCCCAAGACGCCGGAAAGTAGAATTTGCCTAAAGGGCTTGTTGGTCCACATGAGAGAAAAGTTTTTCTTAAGCGTATAGGTTTCTTTGGAAGCGGGAATCCTTTCGCGCACAAAGATGCCCGTAAGTTGGAAAAGGCCGGAGCCGACTATTCCGTATATGAGGGCCGCCGCAATAAAGCCCAAGCGCTCACCTTCGGGTGCGCTTGCCACGCTGTCAAACTTTTGGTAAAAGAAGTTGCCCAGGGCCAGGGCCACGGGCTGAACCGTAAGCATGGCAATACCGCCACCCAAACCTGCGACTATGCGGGCCAGGGAAAGCAGTTTTTCCCTGTCTTTGGCACTTTCGCTCATCAGGGCCGTCACGCCCCATAGGGGAATGTCGCCAACCGTATAGGCCATACCCCACAGTATGTAGGTGAAGGCGGCCCAGATTACAATCAAGGCGTTCTTGCCCTCAAACATGGCCATGGCGGGGTCATAAAAGCCAAAGTTTACAAAGCATAAAACCGTGATAATAAGAATGGGAATGGGGACCGCTAACAAGTAAGGGCGACATTTGCCGATTTTTGTTCTGGTCTTGTCCACTATTGTCCCCATCATGGGGTCATTAAAGGCGTCCCATACTCTGGCCAGGAACATGATGACACTCACCGCTATGGCCGGAATCAGAATGGTAAACTGCAAATAATAGGCCAAGGCCGCCCCTATTATATTGTAAATAATATTCTGACCCACAAGACCTATGAGGTACATGTTCCTTTCTTTCGCGGTGTAAGTTTTTAGCTTTTTTTCCATCTTTGCTTTCCTCCCCTGTGTTTTTAATGCTCTGAATTTTCTTGCCGGATTTTTTCGTTTGCCTGCCGTCTTTTGTTTAACTCTTTAACAATTTGCGCATGTTCCTCGTCGCTCAAGGGATATTTTTGCGTTGGTATAACACTCAAAAGTCCGCCCAAGGCCGGCGGAACAGAAACCAAGAAAAATAGGGCTGTCATATAGGGCCGATATTGGGGCGACAACCTGGGTATGCCGCCCTGTGCGATAAAGTTGTTTATCTCCACAACGCCTTGACCCGAAAAACCGACGATGCTGTAAACCAAAGCGCTGATCAGTGCTGCCAAACTCACACTTAACTTGCTTATAAAAGTCAGCCCCGACAAAAACAAACCGTCCGGCCTCATGCCGGTCCTATATTCTTCCAAGTCAACCGTATCGGCCACCAACAAGCTTTGCAAAACGCTGTTAAAGCCGTTGGAAGCGCCGGCCAAAACGAAAAGTAGTGACGACACCGCTACATAGACCGCCTGCGTCATTTTTTCGGGCGCGCTCAAATAAAGAAAGAATAGGGACAAATAAGGTATAACACTTATAATATTAACCGTGTTGTAAACATGTATTTTCGAAAACCTCTGCGAGAGAGCGGGGCTTGCGACAACAGCGGCAAACTGACCCACAAACATGGTCCCGCCCCAAAGAGCCATGAAAAAAACATAGACAAAGGGGCTTTTACCGGCATAGTAATAGGTTATAAGCGGTGTTACCGTCATGGGCAAGAGGGTTCTGGGGCTGCCCAAGGCGCCCGACAAAAGTATGCGTAAAAAGGGTTTGTTGCGCCAAACTGCTCCAAGGCTCTGTTTAAAGGATTGAGTTTTTTGTTGGGGTATAACCCTTTCTTTGGCAAAAATCCCGACCATTTGAAACATGACCCCACCCAAGGCGGAAAAAACAAAGGCAGCAATTATAAAGCCCGCCCGCTCGGCCCTTGCGGGTGCATTTTGCCCCGCACCCGACTCAAAAAAGGGGGCAAGTATTTTCCCCAGGGCAAGGGCACCCGACTGCATAAACATAAGGCCGATACCGCCGCCGACCATAGAGCCGATTCGGTACACGGAAAGCAACCTGTTGCGACCCTTGACCGATTCGCTCATGAGGGTGGTTATACCCCACAAGGGCACATCCGCCATGGTTGAGATAAGCTCCCAAACCAAGTACACAAGGGCGGACCAAAAAACAATCAAGGCATTTTTGCCTTCGAAAAAACTTCGACTCGGGTCATAAAAACCAAAATTGGTAAAACAAAGTAAGGTGAAGACACTCAAAAAGAAAGGTGAAAAGATAAGATAGGGCCTGCTCTTGCCCCAGCGGGTATTGGTTTTGTCAATCAGCGTGCCCATTATCAGGTCATTTACACCGTCCCAGACCCTGGCCGCCGCCATAATGGTTCCGACAAAAGCCGCCGGGATAAGCAAAGTAAATTGCAGATAATAAGCAAAGGAGGCAGCGATTATGGTTATGATCAAGTGTTCACCCGTTACGCCTACAAAAAACGCTGCCAGTTCACTCAGACCGTAACTTGCCGGCCGCCTTGACAAAACTCTCACCTCATAATCAATCAACACCGCGAAAGCTCAATCCCCTGGTAAATTCGCCCAAGGCCTTTGAGCCTTCTTGATAGGCCCTTATAATCCTTTGGCACTCCCCTTTGTTTTCAAAGGAAAAGTAGAGTATTAAGTGGTCTATGTTCTTTATCTCTTTCATCTTATCGGCTAAATATAGGGGGCGTGAGTTATAAACGGTTGAGTAACCGTGGGAACATTTGACGGGGAATTCAATGTTTTTCCTGTCAACCAGCCTACCCTGCCCCGGGCAGGTTTTACAGTCCCTTTCATTTGCTATGGGGCAGTTTCGCGTCAACATCAGCGGCAAGCGCCCGTAAGCCATCAAGCCCCGCTCTATTTGGCCGCCCAGGTCGGCGGCTTGCGCCAAGCTCAACTCAAAAGACAGGGTGGCTCTTTTTGCACCCAGGCCTTCATAAGCTTCCAGGGCAAGGCTGTTAAAAATGTTGTTGCCGGGGCTTGCAAAAATTTCCATCCCTTTTTCTTTGGCCAGGGCCAAGGCATCAAGTGTGCCGACCCAGGCCGCCTTTATTCCCCCGGTTTTTAGCTCTTGCAGCTCTTTTTCATAAGAGCGACCCCCGTCAAAAAGAAGGCAAGGAGCCTCGGCAATCACCTTCACCCCACTGCCTTCAAGCATTTTTTGAACTTCAAGGGCACTTTTTGACGGCACTATAAGCTCTTTTATGCCATGCAGTTTGTCGGGGATTTGGGCCGGATTATCAAAGCGCGCTATCAGGCCGGGTTCGCCCTTGGCCTCATATTTTTTAAAATCAATCTTTTTGTTTTCAAAGCTTTTCTTTTTTTCGGGCTCCGACAGGGCTTTTGCCAAGCCTTCCAGAGCTTCCCGCCTCAAGGCATTAATGGCGGAAAGGGCTATGTTTAAACCTTGCTCTATTTCTATATCAATCTTCCGCACATAAAAGGGGGTTCCCCCGCTTTTTTGCAGCTGGCTTGCGATTGTATCCCGGTCCAACTCCCTTGTTCTGGCCGCCTCGGCCTTAAAATCGCTTTTCAGGCTAAAACTCTTGCCTTGCGAGTGGGCGGAAAGTTTTACCGCCTGCCCAAGCCGGGCTTGAAAAGAAAAATCCACCGCAAAGGGTTGGCGTTTCTTTTGGTAAAGGGCCTTGAGTGACGGCAGAACCTTGCCGGCGGCCGTCACATCTTCTTTTTGCCTAATGCCAAACATATGGGGCCCCCGGTTCCCCTCATAATAACCTTGGGTGAAGCCCGAGCGTGAAAAAACAGCCCTTAAATCCGCTTCAATATTTTCCGTAAGCTCGCCCTTCAAGGCTTTTTTGCAAGCCGTTACGGCAGCTGCGACATATTCGGGTCTTTTCATTCGGCCTTCGATTTTAAAAGACCTTACCCCCAAGGCTTGGAGCTCTTTGAGCCGGCTTATGAGCGACAAATCTTTTAAGCTCAAGTCATAACCCGTTCCGCCGCCGTTTGCCGCAAAGGGCAGGCGGCAAGGCCCGGCACAAAGGCCCCTGTTGCCACTGCGCGAACCCAAAAGAGAGCTCATGTAACACTTGCCCGAAAAACTCATGCACAGGGCACCGTGAACGAAAACTTCCGTTTCTATTTCAGAGTGCCCAACAAGTTCTTCTATCTCTTTGAAAGACAGTTCTCTGGGCAAAACAACCCGTTTAAAGCCCAAGTCGGCCAAAAGGCGCAAACCCGCCTTTGTGTGAACCGACATTTGGGTAGATGCATGCAAGGGCATATCTTTGGCAAGGGACCTTATTGTTTTGGCAACGCCCAAATCCTGCACAATCAAGGCATGGGCCCCGGCTTCACAGGCGATTTGGGTCAGCCTGAGCATTTGGTCAAGCTCGGAATCGGCCATGAGGGTGTTGAGGGTAATGTAGGCCTTTACACCGTAAGAGCGGCAGTATTCGACAGCCGCGGCTATTTCATCATCATCAAAATTTGTTGCCGTGCGGCGGGCGTTTAGGGCCCTGCCGCCAAAATAAACAGCATCGGCTCCGCTTTGCACGGCAGCTTCGAGAGCTTCAAAGCTGCCTGCCGGAGCCAAAATTTCAGAATTTTTATGGACCGTCAATTGCCGGGCTTGCGTGCACGAAGTGCTGCAAGCTCTTTGCTCAAGCGCTCGGCTTCCCTGCGTGAAACTTCAGCGTTTGTTTTTGCCCTGGCCGCATCTTCAAGGTATTCTTTGATTTGTGAGCGCAGGTTTTCGGCGCTGATTTCGGCCTTCTTTGCCTCATCCGCATAGCTCAAGGCAGCCAGCACGGCCGCTTGCGTGACGGAAACCCTGGAGTTTTCCCTCATCGTTTTTGAAATTCGTGCGTCCAGGTCTTGACCCAAGGCCCTGACATAATCAAGGTTTTCATCTGTGGTGATGTTATAGTCCGCACCGCTGATAGTGAGTTTTGCCTTCTTTTTTTCCAAAGTTTTTCACCCTTCCGGCGGAAGAGCCCGCCTATATTAAGCCACTGTTTCTGTTTCGCTTGTTATTATACTATATATATGTGCTCGAATAAAGGGATTTTATTTTATTGTATGTGTCAAGTAAACATTGGCAAAATATTCCTTTTGCTAAAAAATCAGTAAAAGCTTTGCAATTAAGGGTTAAACCTGACTGCGGTCAGGCTTAACCGCACAACAATTATGCTTTTGATTCCC